>SKXR01000053.1 GCA_007128275.1 Kiritimatiellia bacterium | reverse complement strand
CTACGCGAGACCGACCCATTCCGCACGACCCACACCCTTGGAGGGTCGAGCTATGCGAGACCGTCTTCTCACCGTTCGATCCAAACAAACGGAAATACCTCTCCCCAATAAGGCCAATCCTCTGCGCGGGCAACCAGCCCCTTGCGCACGGGGTTCTCGCGCACGTAATGCCATTTCTCTGTAAACTGTTCCGCACTGCGCATCTGCGTATCCCAATCGTCCCGTAACCAAATTGGTCCTTCGTTTGGAAACGGCCATTCGCGCGTGGCCGTCGCTCGCCAGAACTCGCGCCATGTCTTGTACGAGGTCTGGGATCTCGCCGGGCAACAAAAGAAATGTACATGGTCCGGCATTAAGATATAGCGATTAACTTGCCAATGGTCCGCGCGCAGCCAGACATCCCGTAACAAGGAATGCACCTCATCTCGGGCGAGCAGCGACCGCCGCCCTTTCACGCACGTGGTCACCATCAACACCGTCGGTCGGTCCGACCGTTCCAGCGGTGCAGGATGCGCGGGCCGTTTGCGGGTTGGTGGTGTGGTGTCTTGATCCATTTTATCATCTGTTTCGTAATCTTCGGCGTCGCATAGCTCCGCCCTCCAACCACATCATCTTCACTCATGGAGGGTCGAGCTACGCGAGACCGACCCAATCCGCACGACCCACACCCCTGGAGGGTCGAGCTACGCGAGACCGTCGCTCACAACCGGTTTCGATGGCGTATCGTGAATTCGGAGACCCCCTGTGGTCGTATACCAATCAAAACCGCGCCGCGCCCGGCGTCAAACGGGAAAAGCTCTACGCGGTCATCGTCCGCGTACAGGCGCGGATGCCAGTTGTACGACAACACCGCTTCGGCGTCGGGATCGTCAAGCCGCACCGCAATGCGGTTGAGGTCGCCCTGTGCGCGGCCTTTACCCTTAACAAACGGCGTGTGGTCCGCGTCGGTCACACGGAAGAAGGTGACGCGTTCATCCCAGAACGAGGCGACCTCCTCGTAGCGTTCGGGTTGCGCGCGAAACCGTTCCCGCCATTCCGGACGGCGTGTCGTCACCATGGACACGTTGTAGAGGCGCAGGAATTCAGGAATGGACTCCGGCGATTCGCGCCAGATACGCGTCGGATAGTTGTATTCGATCTGCGCGGGGTCAAAATGATAATAATCGCAGGCCATCATCTCGCGGCCGGTCAGGTAGGGCAGCAACGCCACATGCCCCCCGCCGTAGCTGTGAACGGTGCGCCCGGCAAACAGCAGGCGCGTGCCGGTCGGCACTTCCCGCTGAATGAAGTCCACCATGTCGAAATACTCGGGTGACGCGATCTGGTGGCGCGCGAGACCTTCGTTATTCCAAAGGCGTTGGACGTTTGCGCCGGTGAGGATCAAAAGGGCTACCAGCATGGCGCGCGGCAACGCCCATTGCGCGCCGCGCATATCGAGTAGTGCCCCGACGCAAAGTGCGGCGGGTATGACTGCGGCGAAGAGCAGGGGAATGATCATGCGTTCGAGTTGCAGGGCCGGCACGATCTCCGGGCCCGCCATGGTCAACAGGGTCATACCGATGACGATCGGAACATAGAATCGGCGCATGGAACGGCGCGGAGCGACGAACACGCCCGCCAAACCGAGGAAGAGAATCAGGGGATGGGCTTGCCGGAAATGCGCGCGCAACCAGCCTTTAGCATCCAATAGCCAGTCCAGTTGCAGGACGAATAGTCCGGTGCTGACTTCCGGATCGGGTGAATCTTCGGTAATCAAACCCCAGATATCCGAACCGGCAATGACGAGGTACTGGCGCGCGTGAACCAGCGCAACGCACCCGGCGCAGATCAGCAGAAACCGCCAGGTCGGCCAATTCCATTGTTTCACGTTCACCAGCACGCCGAGCGTGACGAGTCCGGCCATGGCCGCGCCCGGCGGCCACATCAACAGAAACACGCCCGCGATGACCGTATAGACGCCGAGTTTTACGCTGTGATCCTGGAAAAACAGGACACGGTACAGGCACGCGGCAAACGGCATGACGAAGGCTGCGGCAAAATTCGCGCCGATGGTTCCGAACTGAACAAGCCAGAGATGATAGAACTGCGTCGTGCACAGCGCAAGGAAGCCGGCGGCAACCTGGCTGCTCCGTCGCAGGCCCGCGATCCGAGCCGCCCAGACGGCGAGCAGCGGCACTACCATGATGAACAGGACGCCGATGGCCGGCGTATGAACCTGTTCGATGGAGGACCATTTGATGAACGGGTACATCAGCAACGCCGGGCCGATCGCGCCGGAGGTGAGCGCGTAGGCGTGAATCTCGCCGCCGTTCCAGAAGGGGACGTAGGATTCGAGGCGGGGAAAGACTTCGCTGACCTTCCAGATGCGGAAGGCGAACGACGGATGATCGTCGCGGATCATCAGGATCCAACCCGTATGCTGATACAACGTGAGCAGGCAGTGGATCATGACGAGAGCCAGCAATATCCAGAGCGCCGATGCGAGCCATTTGCGCGGACGCAGGAACAGCGGGGTGAGCAACGCCGTCAGAACAAAGAACACCATGGCGATCGTGGAGGGACCCCAGAGATGCGGCCAAGTCGGCCGGTTCCAGCGCAGGAAATAGAACCAGCGATGTTCTGGCCAACCGGTGAACAGCGCCAGCAGCATAAACACCAGCAGAACAAACGCCGGGCGCAACGGACGCGGAATCGGATGGAGCGGGAAAGCGGCGGGCCGTTGTTTCAGGACCACCAATAGAAGCAGCAAGACGGGAAGCCAGATCCAGAGGTAACCGACGTATTCGACCCGGACGAACTTGCCGGTCTCGTGGAGAACCACCAAAAGCCCTGTGGCGATAAGGATCGCAAACAGGGTCTGCCAAAGGCCATCGCGATGGCCCCTTCCCGGCCTTCCCGAAGTATTCACCTTGCATGGATATGTAACAGGAGTGTCGCGGTGAATCAAGAGGGAAAGAATAGACAAGAACAGGCGGGGCGCCCGGTCTCGCATAGCTCGACCCTCCAATTCCCGTACGCGCACGTCAATGGAGGGCGGAGCTACGCGACGCCGTGCAAGCCGGTCTCGCATAGCTCGACCGTCCAGTTCACGTGTGCGCGCGCCGGTCTCGCATAGCTCGACCCTCCAATTCCCGTATGCGCACGTCAATGGAGGGCGAAGCTCCCGCTGAGCCGCCCCCAAAGCGTCGCTACCTCATTTCAACTTCAAGCGGCGCCGGCAAGGTCACGGCGTTCCGCCGTGTGGCGAGATCGGTGCGGGCGCGCAGGCGATTGCCGTGCCGTCGATCATACGTCCCGATCACGATCTCGATGGGGCCCGCGCCGATCTCGGCGGGCACCTGCACGGCCCGCGTTACGGTCAACACGGGATGGTCCGGTTGTGCGGTCAGCAACGGGTGCGGGAAGTCGCTTAAGAATATATGATCATCCTGAAACACGATACGCCGGTCGCTTCGGAAATGGACAAAGACGGCATAATGGTGCGTGACCAAATCGGGCGGACAGCGCCAGAAGTAGGTGATGCGCACGGATTCCCCGGGGCGCGCAGGCGTCGGTTCAAGCCGATAACCGAGAAACTCAACCCCGTTGGGATATCGGATGTGCGCGCCGTATTCAGGTTCCGTTGTCTCGCGCAATATGGCTTCAGCCTCTTCCGCCGCCCCTTGATCGCCCAGTCGCCGCAAGACGTCCGGCAACGCGCGTCGCGCGGAATAGAGGTGCGGGTTGTGGGCGAGGGATGCTTCGAGTAAGTCGCGCGTTTCGGTATCGATTAGATCCTGCGCGATGCGTTCGGTGGCCTGCTGATAAAGCGTGGTGGCCCAGCGCCCGTCATCGCGCAATGCGCCGAACCCCGTCCAGTGCAGGCCGGGATCGAGCGGTTCCTCATACGGCCACCCGTCAAACAGGGTCCATGGTCCGACGGACGTTTCCTTCCATGTCAGGTTTCGGCCCCCTAAACTTCTTCGCAGGGCGGGTGCGTCTTCGGCGCGTGTGATGAGGGCGGTGTCGGGTGATAACTCCATCGGCGCTTCCAGCAACGGCGCGTCAGCCGGGAAGATGGTCGGGTCGAGCGTGGTTTGTATGCGCCCGTCACTTTGGCGATGAACGCGATTGGCCAACCAGCGGTCCGCGTAGAGCCGGCGGATGCCGCGCTCGTTCAAACGGTCCATCAGTTCGGCGGTTGCATCGGGTTCGAGCACCGCCGGCGCGTCCGACGGTCCGAACACCTGCAAAGTATGCGTCGACCAATTCCAGTCGTCCCGTTCGGGATGGTACGTGATGCGCAGGTGCGTGAGTTCGTGTGGCGCAAATCGAACCTCCATACGATGATAGGGGCCGCCCCAGTACGGGCGGGGGCCGGACCAGAAATACTGGGTGAAGGGTTGTCGCTCGTGCAGCATGATCCGCTCTCCGTCCGCCGTTCGTCCGGCTGCGCTCCATCGGAAGGGATAGCCTTTCGGATGTGTCGCCAGCATGCGAAATCCGCGGATCGTCGTCGGCTCCTTGAAGGCGATGACCAGTTCATCTTCGTCCGCCGTTTCCCAATACGTGTGTAGCCGGCCGTCGGTCAGGACATCGCGCACATCCGTTCCCTGCCGGTCGGTCACCGTACGCCACGCCTCGGGTGGAATCTCCTCCCAAACGTCTTGCGGCGCTTGGAATCCGTATTGCACCGACAAGCGACCGTCTGCCGCAATATCCATGTGTCCGCCTGTTGTCCGTATGAAGTCCGCGACCAGTCCGTAATTGTCGAGCACGGCGATCCAGCTCGTCAACTCGGCGCGTTGCGCGTGCGGAAGATAGAAGTCGTGGCGTAGATCCACAAAGGCGAACCGTTCGCGGAGCGCGAAGTTCCAGGAACGGCGCCGGTTGACGGCGTACAGCGTGTCGATGCCTTTTTCGTCCAGCAACTCGGCAAATTGTTCGAGTCGTTCCTGCTGGGCTCGGGCGGATTGCTCGAACCCGCGCGCCCAGCCGAAGACCGGCAGTTGCATGGCGATCAGGAATACGACCGGCAGCCAGGCGACCGGAGCGGGCAGGCGCCGCGCAATCCGCGTGACCGCGACGCCCAGCAGCACCGCCAGCGGGGCGACCATGGGCAGAAAATAGCGCGGGGTGGGAATGGCCGCAAAATGCGAGCTGGCATACAGGACCGAGAACAGGATCGTGAACAGGAACAGTCCGAGCAACGTGATGAACAGGGGCCGCTCGTCTTTCGCGCGTGCGGTGCGCCAGAGCAGATAGAGCGAGAAGAGAGTGAGCGCCATGTAGAGCGCGGTTACGACGTAACGTAGCCATATGGGCCCGGCGGTCGGGAGCATCAGGCTGGCGAAGCGGTCGGTGAAGAACCAGAGCAGGCCATCGGTCAGCTTGACGCGTCCGAACGTTCCGGCGAACGCAAAAGAGGGCCAGCCGTGCAGGGCGTTATAGATCCAGAACGGCGCGCT
>SKXR01000254.1 GCA_007128275.1 Kiritimatiellia bacterium | reverse complement strand
GGGCTTTTCTGGATGTCCACAGACAGGCCGTCCGTGCGAATGCGCAGTGCGTGCTCCGATTCCTTGAACTCAAAGGGCACAGAGGGAGAATCGCCCGCAAGCGCAAAAGAGGGCGGTTGGGATTCCATGTCCGCCGGGGTGAAGACGACCTCGACGGCGTGCTCGGAGTGGAACAACATCGTGACCGATCCGTCCGTCACCTCCATCTGCAATCGCCCATCTCTAATCCGGTGGTCGAGCAGTTCGCGTGTTGGCACGTCGGCCTGTGCGGTTCCGA
The DNA here is from genome assembly GCA_007128275.1 of Kiritimatiellia bacterium. Taxonomy (GTDB): domain Bacteria; phylum Verrucomicrobiota; class Kiritimatiellia; order SLAD01; family SLAD01; genus SKZA01. Next base: position 5,202 of record SKXR01000254.1, on the reverse strand, counting down.
GCAGTAGAGGCGCGGCCAAAGCCGCCAGGCCCAGCGTGGACTTTCCGGGTCTCATCATCTCTTCGTTCCCTTCCATCGGCATAACCTCCATCCGCGAAATCCGCCTTCCGCGCAGAGGTCCTGTTAAGCGTGATATTGAGCGGTCCGGCACTCTGCCTCAAAGTCCGGCGCCTTGTCACGCCTTGCGTTGAAGAAAATGGGAAACCACGGATTACGCCGACAGTCTATACAGCGCATGGTTCTGGAGCGTGCCCTTGAATCGGCTGGTTCCGCAACTACGCGATCCTGTATTGTGTCCGGGAGTCGCCGCTCCCAGGAGACTAAACGGCGGCTGACACGGATTGCACGGGCGGAGCAACTGAACAGAAGAAAACAACGTGAGGGACGGCTCTCTCATACAACAAAGGAGCACCAAAATGCCACGTCACACCATGGCCCACATCAAGAAATACGTCGCTTTCGCGCTGCTTGCACTGGCGTTGATCGTGATCTTCCAAAACGCGGAAGCCACCACGGTTCGTTTTCTGGCATGGAATTTCTCCATGTCCAAAGCCTTGCTCCTCCCTCTGCTACTCGGAATCGGTTTCCTGGCCGGCTGGGTAGTCGGCGAGTGGAAAAGCCGCTGACGCCACACGCGATCCGCGCCGCGCGCCGCAAATTGCCTTGTGAGCGCACCGTGTTCTTTGTATCATTTCAGTATGCAAATGGGTGTGACGCTATTGGATCGCGGGTGTCGTTTTGCCGTCTGGGCGCCTCATGCGGATGAGGTCTTCGTCCTCGGCACGTTCAATGACTGGAACGGTACGGCGCATCCCATGATCAAGGATGAAGGCGGACACTGGCATGCCGAGATCCCGGAAGCGAAATCCGGCGATGAGTTCCGCTACCGCATTCTGAGCGGCGGTAAAGAATTCTCGCGCCTCGATCCGTATGCCCGCAGACTCACGAACTCGGCGGGCAATGCGATTATTCAGAAGGACATCCCCGGACGCAAGCCGGGGCGTTTCGATCCCCCGCCCCACCACGAAATGGTGATCTACGAGTTGCATATCGGCACGTTCGGCAAGACGGGAACGGAACCCGGCCCGGGCGACCTGGAAGGGGCGATCGAGCGACTGGATCATCTGCGCGAGCTGGGCGTCAACGTCATTGAAATCATGCCCGTAACGGAATATCCCGGCTCCTATTCGTGGGGCTATAATCCCGCACACATCTTTGCCATCGGAAGCGAGTACGGCACGCCGCATTCCTTCCGGGATTTCGTTCGCCAAGCCCACGATCTCGGCATGGCGGTGATTGTCGACGTGGTATACAACCATCTCGGGCCCAGCGATCTCGATATCTGGCGCTTTGACGGTTGGTACGAAGAAGAAGGCGGCGGCATCTACTTCTATAACGATCACCGTGCCAAGACCCCGTGGGGTCACACCCGCCCCGACTTCGGGCGCCAGGAAGTCCGGGACTATATCCGGAACAATGCGCTCATGTGGATCCGGGATTATGGCGTCGACGGCCTGCGCTGGGACGCCACCGCCTACATCCGGAACGTCAACGGCGGCGACGGCGATCCCGGCGATTTACCCGATGGCTGGAGCCTGATGCAATGGGTCAACGACGAACTCAAGAATGCGCGCCCTACGGTCATCAATATCGCCGAAGACCTGCAGAACAATCCCACGTTGACCAAGGCGCCACAGGACGGCGGCGCGGGATTCGACGCGCAATGGGACGCTCGCTTCGTGCATCCGTTACGCGCCGCACTCATTGAACACGATGACATCAACCGCGATATGGAAGCGGTGCGCGACGCGATTCTCCACCGCTTCTATCAGAACGCCTTCGAACGCGTGGTCTATACCGAATCGCACGACGAAGTGGCCAACGGAAAGGCGCGCGTGCCGGAGGAAATCGATCCCGGACATGCGGAGTCATGGGCGGCCCGCAAACGGTCCACTTTGGGCGCGGCCATCGTATTCACCGCTCCCGGCATCCCCATGCTCTTTCAGGGACAGGAATTTCTCGAGGACGACTGGTTCCACGATCAAGACCCGCTCGACTGGTCCAAGAAAGAGCGCTACGCGGGCATCTTCCGCCTGTATAAAGATTTGATCGCGCTGCGTCGCAACAAGGCCGGCCACACACGGGGCCTGTGCGGACAGGAAGTGTCCGTCCATCACGTCAATAACAACGACAAGGTGATTGCCTTTCACCGGTGGGACCAGGGCGGCCCGGCGGACAGCGTCGTGGTCATCGCCAATTTCTCGGCGCATCGCAAACAGGAATACCTGATCGGCTTTCCCGCGGAAGGCAAATGGGCGGTGCGATTCAATAGCGACAGCCGGTTCTATGACGGGGAATTCAGCGACACCGGCTCCGCCGAAGTCATCGCCACCGCCGATGAACGGGACGGTCTGTCGTCCGTAGGGACCATCGACATCGCCCCCTACAGCGCAATCATCCTTTCACAAGAATAGCCGGCACCATGACCCTCTTCATCTGGATGGGTATTTTCGTTTGCCTCTCGCAGTCCGCCATGCTGTCCGGACTGAACCTCGCGCTCTTTTCCTTGAGCAAATTGGAACTGGAAGTCGAGGCCAAGAAACAGAACCAGCAGGCGAAACGCGTACTCCGGTTGCGCAACGATGCGAATTTCGCACTGGGCACCATCCTCTGGGGTAACGTCGGCGTGAATGTTCTGCTTGCGCTCCTTTCGGGCTCGATTCTCACCGGGGTCGCGGCCTTCTTCTTCTCCACCGTCGTGATCACGATCTTCGCCGAGATCATACCGCAGGCCTATTTCTCGCGACACGCCCTTAAAGTGGCGGCCTTCCTCGCCCCTGTACTTCGCATCTACCAGTATGCCCTCTACCCCATCACCCGCCCCACCGCGTGGGCCCTCGACCGGTGGTTGGGTGAAGAAGGCATTCGCTTTTTCCGCGAACGCGATCTGCGACGCGTCATTCAACTGCACATGGAATCCGCGGAAAGCGATATCGCCCGCATGGAAGGACAAGGTGCGCTCAACTTCCTGGAGATCGACGACGTGCCCTTGGAACAGGAAGGCGAGTCGATCGATCCGGACAGTGTCATTGACCTGCCGTTTGAAGACGATCGACCCGTTTTCCCGAAGATCCAGGCGGCGTCGGACGATGACTTTCTGTGCCGGATCAACGCGTCCGGTAAGAGTTGGATCATTATTACCGATCCCGACGGCCGACCACGGCGCGCGCTGCGTGCCGACGATTTCCTGCGCGAAGCGCTCTTTGCCCCGGCCCGCTTCCACCCGCACCGGCACTGCCACAAGCCCATCATCGTGGAGGAAGCCGGGCGCAAGCTGGGCGGCCTGATCCCCCGCTTTCGCATCCGTTCGGACAGCGAAGGGGAAGATATTGTGGAAGGCGACGTCATCCTGCTATGGAAGGACAAGGAACGTCGCATCATCACGGGCAAAGACATTCTGGGCCGATTGCTGCGCCATGTTGCGCACAGTGATTACGGAAGCACAGCGAACCCCGACCCTGTCCACCGAGAACATCAATCCAGGCATCGAACGTGAACACAAGCCGTAGCTCTATTCGCCGCCACAAAAAGCGTTTCGTGGCCCTGTTCGTCCTACTGGCCCACGTGGCGGGCGCGCTGGCCTCGGTACAGGCGGTGATGGAGTCACGTACCGCGCAGGGCGCGATTGCGTGGGCCGTATCCCTGAACACCGTTCCCTATGTCGCGGTGCCGGCCTATCTGGCATTCGGGCGTGACCGCTTCGAAGGCTATGTGAAAAAGCGGCGCGAGAAACTGGAGGAGACCAATTCGTATATCCGGCAATTCATTCTGGAGGCCCGTGCAAAGGGATTCCTTGTGGAAGAACCGCCGGAACGAACGGCGCTGTTGGAACGATTGGTGAAGATCCCGGCCACCATCGGCAATGATCTTGAACTGCTGATCAATGGCGACATGTTCTTTCCTTCCCTCTTCGAGGGCCTCAACAACGCGGAAGAATATCTGCTGGCACAATTCTATATCGTCCGCGACGATGCGTTGGGGCGGGAATTCCAACACCACTTGATGGAAGCCGCCGCGCGCGGGGTACGGGTCTACTTCCTGTACGATGAGATTGGTTGTTATCTCCTGCCCGGTTCCTACCTCGAAACATTGCGCGAGGCGGGGGTGGTCGTGCATGCCTTCAACAGCACGCTGGGCCGGGTGAATCGTTTCCAAATCAACTTTCGCAATCACCGGAAAGTCGTCGTGGCCGACGGGCGCGTGGCCTGGGTGGGCAGTGCAAATGTGGGTGACGAGTACATGCACAAGCACCCGCGCCTCACGCCATGGCGCGATCTGATGCTCAAAGTGACCGGCCCTGCGGTTCAATCCATTCAAATCCCATTTCTTGAAGACTGGTTCTGGGCAAGCGGCGATTTGTTGGAGCTGGAATGGACGCCGCAAGCGGCGCGATCCGGAGCATCCCACACCGTGCTCTGCCTGCCCACCGGGCCTGCCGACCGGTTTGAGACCTGCGCCCTGTACTTTCTCAATGCCATCCATTCCGCCCGCCACCGGCTCTGGATTGCCAGCCCGTATTTTGTGCCGGATGAACAGATTGTCAGCGCACTGCAACTTGCGGCGCTGCGCGGTGTGGATGTCTGCATTCTCGTTCCCGACGATTGCGACCACCTTCTTGTACGACTTTCGGGCTGGTCCTATGTGGCACCGCTTGAAGCGGCCGGGGTGAAGGTATACCGACACACGAACGGGTTTCTGCATCATAAAGCCATGCTCATGGATGATCACGTCAGCGCCATCGGCACCCCGAACTTCGATAATCGTTCCTTTCGTCTAAACTTTGAAATACTCATGGAAATTCGCGATGTCCACATGGCGAAAGAGATCGAACAGATGTTCCTTGAAGACTTTGCGGACGCCCGCCTGTCCTCGGCCTCCGAACTCGAAGCACGCCGTTTTCCGGTACGCTTTGCCGTGCGCGTGGCGCGATTATTATCGCCGCTGCAATGACCCCATCCTCCTGAGTTCCTCATGACTTAGGAAATGTGATGTAAGGCGTTGATTTGCAACAGAACGATTGCGCCATCGGGTGTCCCGATTTGTAACCGGGAGTCAATGCCGCAAGGCGTGTTCGCCACGCCGCTTTGGATTGGACGCGCGCGATGTGGTTTGTCTTCATCCAAAGCGGTGTCGCCGTCCTCT
>SKXR01000037.1 GCA_007128275.1 Kiritimatiellia bacterium | reverse complement strand
CCATGCGCCATTTCGAAGGCGCCCATCATCATGCGCATGGCGATGACTGTGAGGATTCCGCGGCTCTTGACCCCCATGTGTGGACCGATCCAAACCACGTTATGATCTGGGCGGAAACGATTGCGCGGGCGTTAAGTCAATTGGCCCCTGAATACGCGGAGGCGTTTTCCGCGCGAGCGAACGAATTGATCGAGGACTTGCGCGAGCTGGATACATGGATCGCGGAACAAGTCGCCGTCATTCCTCCGGAACGGCGTCTATTGGTGACCGATCATTATGCCATGGGCTATTTTGCCGCGCGCTACGGATTTGAGGAGGCCGGTGTGGTCATTCGAAGCCTTGATTCCGCGGCTCAACCGTCCGCGCGCGATTTGGTGAGACTCATTGATGAATTGAAGGCGCGCCAAATTCCCGCCATCTTTGTAGGAATGAGCGTCAACCCGCAACTGGCCCGACAGATTGCGCGCGATTCCGGGGTGTCACTCGTGCCGCTCTATTCCGGCGCGTTAAGCGAATCGGACGGGCCGGCCGCTGACTACTTTGCCTATATGCGCTATAACGTCTCGGCGCTGGTAGAATATTTACAATAGCGGAAAGTCGCAGCGTCGCATGCAGACCAAAGCACAGACCGATATTCATGTCGTGGGGAGCCGGGAGATACCGCATATGGCGGGTGCGCCCATCCTTTCCGTCGAAGATTTGACGGTGACCTACGGCGAGGTGCATGCGGTTGATTCCATCAGTTTTCACCTCGAAGAAGGCGATCAAGTGGCGGTAATCGGTCCCAACGGAGCGGGTAAGAGCACGTTGTTCAAGGCGATCGCCGGAGTCCTTCGCCCGGCGCGCGGCGAGGTTCGCATCGGCGGTTTTCAACCCACGGGGCATATCTGCATCGCGTACATTCCCCAACGCAGTCAGATCGACTGGACCTTCCCGGTCACGGTGATGGACGTGGTCATGATGGGCCGCATTGGCCGTCTCGGCTGGTTGCGTCGGCCACGGAAACGCGACAAGGATTTCGTGCGCGAATGTCTGGCGGTGGTCCGGATGGATCCTCTGGCCGATCGCCAGATCGGAGGATTGTCCGGCGGCGAACAGCAACGCATGTTCATCGCCCGCGCCCTGGCGCAGGAAGCGGAATTGATGTTGATGGACGAGGTGATGGCGGCGTGCGACACACCGTCCCAGGAAGAAATCTTTCGCATTCTGCAGACCCTGAAAGACCGCAACGTCACGGTGCTGGTATCCACGCATGACTTGGAAGAGGCGGCTTCCCGTTTCGATCGCGTGATGTTGTTGAACCGTGAGTTGATCGGGTTCGGATCATCGGAGGAAGTATTTACCGCGGAACGCCTAAAGAAAGCGTACGGCGGCCATTTGCGCCTGGTGAACACGCCCGGCGGAACACTGATCCTGAACGATTCCTGTTGCGAGGGTGGGGGGGCGTCCAATGGTTGACGGCTTGGATTTTCTGTTGGCCCCGATGCAGTACCCGTTCATGGTGCGCGGCCTGTTGGCGGCGTTGTTGGTCGGTCTAGTGTGCGGGATGGTCGGGTGTTTTGTCGTCTTGCGCGGTATGGCATTTTTCGGGGATGCGATGTCGCACTCGATTCTTCCCGGCATTGCGGTCGGATACCTGGTCGGCGGCGGCGCGCGCGGCCCGGTGTTCTGGTGGGCCATGGGCACGGCGATAGCGGTGTCGTTAAGCATCGGCGCGGTGACCAAGTCCGCCCGGTTGAAGGAGGATACGGCCATCGGCATTATTTTTGCCGGCATGTTCGCGCTGGGCGTGGCGCTCATCTCCATGGGGCGAAGTTATTCGCTGGATCTCGTGCACTTCCTGTTCGGCGATGTACTCGGCGTATCGTGGGGCGACTTGGGGCTGACGGCGTTTTTCGGGATTCTGGTCGTGGCAATTCTCCTGCTCTTCTACAAGGAATTCCTGGTGGTATCGTTCGACGACACCTTGGCGCGCACCTTGCGCCTCCCGTCGACCGCGCTGTACTACACCCTGCTGATTCTCATTGCGGTGACGATTGTGGCATCGATTCAAACGGTCGGCGTTGCGCTGATGTTGGCGATGCTGGTGACGCCGCCGGCCACGGCGTATCTATTGACGAGCCGGCTACCCGCCATGATGGCCTTGTCGGCGTTGATCGGCGCCTTGGCGGGCGTGTTGGGGCTCTATTTGTCCTATTACGTGGGCATGGCGTCCGGTGCGGCGATTGTGCTGGTGTGCACGGGCTTCTTCCTTCTCGCGCTGCTGTTCGCGCCGCGCCATAAATCGCCGAGGCAAGGCGCCGCAGGATAATTCCAAACCAAGCGGTCGTGCACATGCCGAGAACCCGCTTGCTGAGTGCGGCGATAGGCGGTCCAGAGAAAGTGGTTCAAGCAGGCTTACAGCCTGCGGGAGGTTGGTGAATGGCGTTTATTCCCGGGGCGATGCCCCGGGCTGTGTTCAAGCAGGCCGTTGGCCTGCGGTAACTCATCTGCCGGTCATCGTTGACGCAGCCCGACCGCCATAACGCTTGCGTCCGGAAAAGACGTTTGAACTTGGCTGAGTCAAATAGGCTGTTGGCCTGCACCACCGAGATTCGCCTCTCATCGCGGACGCATCGCAGCGACCATAACGCTTGCGCCCGGAAAAGACTTGTGAACTTGGCTGAGTCAAATAGGCTGTTGGCCTGCACCACCGAGATTCGCCTCTCATCGTGGACGCATCGCAGCGACCATAACGCTTGCGCCCTGAAAGGGCTCTTGAACTTAGCCGGGGGGCAACGCCCCCGGTACGCGCGATGCCAAAACGCATCTCGGCAGCCTGAAAGGCTGCTTGATCCTTACTTCCCTTTCGGCGTCTTGACCGGCGTGAGCAGCATGATGATGCTGCGGCCCATGAGACGCGGGGGTTGTTCCGCGGCGCCGAGCTCTTTGAGATCTTCAAGCACGCGGTTCATGACTTCGAAGCCCAGCTCTTGATGGGCGCCTTCACGGCCACGGAAGAATAGGGAACATTTGACACGGTTTCCGTCTTCGAGAAAGTCCCGCGCGTGCCGAACCTTAGTGTCATAGTCGTGCGTATCGACATTGGCATGGAACTTCAGTTCCTTGACCTTCGTGGCGGCGGTATTCTTCTTCTGCGCCTTAAGCTTCTTTTCCTGGTCGTACTTGTATTTGCCGTAATCCATGATCCGGCAGACGGGCGGTTTGGCGGTGGGGGACACCTCCACCAAATCCAGGCCCTGACCTTCGGCGCGCATCAGCGCGTCCCGCGTCGAAACGACGCCGATTTGTGCTCCGTCCGCATCGATGCAGCGGACTTCGGGAACACGGATGCGATGGTTAATTCGCGTGAAATTCTGTTGGGGACGTTGGAAGTGTCTACGGGTAGCCATAATTAATTGGAGGCGGGTGCGGATGCAGGTTGGAAGGTCGTCGCGAGAGCCCGCGAGACAACCTCGTCATTTATGGTATTGATGAAGCGGTCTAACGGCATGGCGCCGATATCGCCTACGGGACGCGCACGCACAGCCACGCTTCGGTCCTCTTGCTCTTTGGGACCGACGATCAACATATACGGTATTTTGGCCAGTTGCGCATTTCGTATTTTGGCGCCGACTTTGTCGGAACGCTCATCCACTGAATAACGGACGCCATTCTGCCTCAACGCCTCACCGACGGCAAGCGCATAATCCAGTTGTTTTTCCGTAAGCGGCAGGATCCGCACTTGTTCCGGGGCCAGCCACGCGGGGAACGACCCGGCATAATGTTCCACCAAAATTCCGAAAAAGCGCTCAATACTGCCGAGCAACGCGCGGTGAATCATGTAGGGGCGATGTTCCTGCCCATCGTCGCCGATGTAGGACAGGTCGAAGCGTTCCGGCAGGTTGAAATCGAATTGCACGGTGCTCATCTGCCATTCGCGGCCGATGGTGTCCTTGACTTTCAGATCGATCTTGGGCCCGTAAAACGCTCCGCCGCCGATGTCCGTTTCGTAGGGAATGGACTCCGCCTTCAGCGCTGCTTCCAACGAGGCGGTGGCCTGTTCCCAACGGGCGGGTTCGCCCACGGCTTTGTCCGGGCGGGTGGCGAGATACGCGGTGATTTCCGTGAAACCGAATGTGCGCCACATGCCGATGGCGAACCGGACCGCCTGCGCGATTTCCTCCTCGACCTGCTCGGTGGTGCAGAAGATATGGGCGTCGTCCTGGGTAAACCCGCGCACACGAAGCAGTCCATGCAAGACGCCGGCCTTTTCGTATCGGTACACGGTGCCGAGTTCGGCCCAGCGCAACGGTAATTCGCGGTAGGATCGTTTGTGGGTCTGATAGATCTTGATATGGAAGGGGCAGTTCATGGGTTTGACGAAATACTCGGTTTCGTCAATTTCCATGGGCGCATACATGCTTTCCTTGTAAAACCCGAGATGGCCCGAAGTCTCCCAGAGACCGGCCTTGCCGATGTGCGGGCTGTAGAGGAGTTCGTAGCCGCCGTGGAGATGCTCGTTGCGCCAGTACTCTTCGATGATGGATCGGATACGCGCGCCTTTGGGATGCCAATGAATAAGTCCCGGACCGACATCCTCCTGAATGCTGAACAGGTCAAGTTCCTTGCCGAGCTTGCGATGATCACGGAGTTTGGCTTCCTCCATCTGTTTGAGATGGACGCGCAATTGCTTCTCGTGCTCAAACGCCGTGGCGTAAAGCCGCTGCAACATCGGGTTGGTCTCGCGCCCCCGATAGTATGATCCGGCGACGGATAACAGCTTGAACGCCTTCACCCCGCCCGTGCTGTCGATATGCGGCCCGCGACAGAGGTCGACGAATTCCCCGCATTTGTAAAAGGTGATGGCTTCGTCTTTCGGGATGTCGCCGAGGCGCTCGATCTTGTAGCGCTGGCCCATGTCCCGGATCATGCGCGCGGCTTCTTCGCGCGACACTTCGATGCGTTCAAAGGGATGATCTTCGCCGATGAATGCGGCCATTTCCTTTTCGATGGCCTCAAAATCCTCCGGCGACAAACGGTGCGGCAGGTCAAAGTCGTAATAGAACCCCTCGTCGGTGGGAGGACCGATATCCAGTTGGACATCGGGAAACAGACGACAAACAGCAGCGGCCATCACATGTGCGGCGCTATGCCGCATCTTGTAAAGGTGTGATTCTTTATCTAATTTCATCAAGTCGTATGCTGTCCGAGTCCCTTGACTATTGTGATTCGTCCTCCGCTGCGCTCCGGACCTCCACGGTCCGCAAATACGCTCATCCCTTGGCTTGCCCGGGCGTAGTTCGGAGCGCCGACCAATGCGCCCGGCTTCGTCGCTCCGCTATCGCTACGCAACTACGCCGTGGCAGGCTTCGTCCTCCGCTGCGCTCCGGACGAAGCCTGGTGGGCGTTACAGGACTTGAACCTGTGACCCCTACCATGTCAAGGTAGTGCTCTAGCCAGCTGAGCTAAACGCCCTCCAAATAACTGCCTGTGACTAT
>SKXR01000116.1 GCA_007128275.1 Kiritimatiellia bacterium | reverse complement strand
GAACACGTCTTGGCCGGGCCCGGCGAAAACGCGGGCATCATCCGCATCAGCGACGATCTCGCGATCGCCTTCAAAATCGAATCACACAATCATCCCTCCGCCGTCGTGCCTTATCAAGGCGCGGCCACCGGGGTGGGCGGGATCCTGCGCGATATATTCACCATGGGCTCGGAACCCATCGCGCTCATGAACTCGCTCCATTTCGATATCCGGGATCATCGCGGCACCTGGATCGCGGAACATGTGGTGGACGGCATTGCCGATTACGGCAATTGCACGGGCATCCCCACCGTGGCGGGCGAATATTCGTCCTATCCCTGGTACGCCGACAATCCGCTGGTGAACGTGGTCTGTGTCGGGATGTTGAAGCCGGAACAGGTCCTCAAGGCGTCCACGGCGAAAAGCGGCGATCTGGTGCTCTATTTCGGGAACAAAACGGGACGGGACGGCATTGCAGGCGCGATCTTCGCTTCACTGAATCTGACCGAAGAAACGCGCGAACATAAATCCGCGGTGCAAGTGGGCGATCCGTTCATGGGCAAGTTGATCATGCAAGCCACCCTGGAACTGATCCGCCGGGGGATCCCCTCCGCCATGCAGGATATGGGCGCCGCAGGCATTACCTGCTCGACATCCGAGATCGCGCATAACAGCGGATACGGCATCACCGTGAACCTCGATGCCGTGCCCGTACGCGCGCCCGGCATCACGGCGGAAGAAATCCTGTTGAGCGAGAGCCAGGAACGGATGCTGGCTACCGTATCGCCGGACAAAAAACATTTGGCGGAAGAAATCCTTAACCGATATCCCCTGGATTACGCGTGGATCGGCGAGATCAACGAGTCCATCGACATGTCCGTGCTCTTTGAGGGCGATGAGGTGGCCTGCGCGCCGTTAGACCTGCTGGTCGACGGCTGCCCAGTGGAAGATTATTCCGCCCTCACGGACGATCGGTTGCGGGACGGCAAGAACCGCGCGGTTGACCTGGCGGGCATCGCGGGCGTCACACCCACTCCCCGCTTCGCGAACCCCTCTCCGGAGGAGCGTTCCCCTGATATCCCCTCCTCCGGCCTGCCCGCCGAAGCCTCTGCGAAGGCGGGAGGGGTGCCCGAAGGGCGGGGTGGGTTGCCTGGCAGTGCGCCGGAGCCCGCTTTGACCGACTTGCTGAACACGTTCCGCGAAACCTCCCACTACGCTTCGCCACGCTACATATACGAACAGTTCGATTATGAGATCAACGCGCGAACACTCGGTGGGCCGGGTGACGACCATACTTTGCTGTACGAGCCGGAAAGCAAGCGGACCATTGCGCTCACCGTGCATTCGCGCAGTCCGTGGACCTTGCTGCACGCGTACCGCGGCACACGCGCGGTGTTGGCGCAGGCCTTTCGCCGCTCCATCGCCGCCGGCGCCTGGCCGTTGGGGGTGAGCAATTGCCTCAACTTCCCGTCGCCGGATCGCGAGGAAACCATGATCGACTTCGGCGGAACCACCTTGGCCTTGACCGAATTCTGTCGTGCGATGGAAGTCCCTGTCACCGGCGGGAATGTCAGCTTTTATAATGAGTCGGATATCGGCGCGATCGCGCCGACCCCGGTGTTTGTCCTGGTGGGCGACAGCGTGTTGGGCGTCGACCGCTACCGCTACACCGGAGACACCGGCGCCCTGTACCTGGTCGGAAGCCCCGTCCTTGAGGCCGGCGACCTGTATACAATGTGGCGACTGAAAACAGACGGTTCGCTTCAAGGCGCACAGGTGCCGGAAATTGATTTTGATCGGGAACGCGCGTTGGGAGCGGGGCTGTTGGGCTTGTATCGCGACCATCCGGGCCGACTCTGGGCGCGGGACATCGGCAAGGGCGGCTTGTTCAAGCGGCTGATCGAATTCTTTGCGCGATCGAAGCGAGACGTGTTGCTTGCCCATGGCTTGCCGTGGCGCGCGGAAGATCTGCTGTTCGGTGAAGGGCCGTGTTCTTATCTCGTCTTCGTTCCGCGCGACGCCGAGCTGGATGTGCAGACGCGCCTTGAACCGTTCGGCGTGCGTAAGATCGCTCACATCGCATCCGGACGCGGTCACCTGCGCGGCGATATCCTGGACGATATCGATCTCATGCCGTTTGTCCATACCGCGGAAGCTTCGTTGGAGCCTCATCTGGTCGATGAACTCCCCGCTACGCACCAACCATCAACCATGAACCATTAACCATTACCCATTCTTCCCATGATACACGATAAATGCGGAGTCATAGGAATCTGGAACGGCCCCGACGCCGCGCACTTGGCGTATGCAGGGTTGTACGCCATTCAACATCGCGGCCAGGAAAGCGCGGGCATAGCCGTATCGGACGGCGATCATATCCGTTTGCATAAAGGTATGGGACAAGTGGTCGACGTGTTCGACGCAGATACCCTGAAGCATAGACTCATCGGCAATTACGCTATCGGGCATACGCGATACAGTACGTCGGGGGGAAGTCACGAGGAAAACGCCCAGCCCTTACACGCCCATCTTGCCGTAGGCGAGGTGGCGATCGCGCATAACGGGCAGATCACCAATGCCGGATCGTTGCAGCAGGAGCTTGAAGAGCGCGGCGCCATCTTCCAAACCTCGGCGGACACGGAGGTTGTGTTCCATCTGATGGCAACCCACGCGCAACAATCGTTTCTGGACCGTCTCACGCACGCGGTCGGCCGCATTCAAGGCGCCTTTTCGTTGGTGATGCTGCACAAGGACCAGCTCATCGGCGTGCGCGATCCGGACGGCTTCCGCCCCTTGTGTCTCGGCCGCAAAGAGGATGCCTATGTGCTGGCGTCGGAAACCTGCGCGCTGGACCTGATGGGCGCAAAATATATCCGGGAAGTCGAGCCGGGCGAGATCGTGATCATCAGCCGGAATGGCGTGGTGTCGCATCGGGTGGGGGAGAGGAAAGAGGGACATTTCTGCGTCTTCGAACTCATCTATTTCAGTCGTCCGGACAGCCTGTTCCAAGGGCGCTCCATCTTGAACATTCGCCGGGCGCTGGGCCGCAAACTCGCGGAGGAAGCCCCGGCGCCCGATGCCGAGGTCGTGATCAACGCCCCCGACTCCAGCAACGCCGCCGCGCTCGGCTACGCGGACGCGTCAGGAATCCCCTATGAGCTGGGTATGATTCGGAATCATTACATCGGACGCACGTTCATCGAGCCCGCGCAATCCATTCGCGATTGGCGCGCGCGGATCAAATACAATCCCGTGCGCAGCGCCATTGAAGGTCGATCCATCGTGCTGGTGGATGACTCCATCGTGCGCGGCACGACCAGTCGACGCCTGATACGGATGCTGCGCGATGCCGGTGCGCGGGCGATTCATCTGCGTATCAGCAGCCCCATTTTTGCGCATCCCTGTTTCTACGGGATCGACACGCCCGATTACGATCAACTCATTGGCCATCGACTGGGCAACGAGGAGCGTATTCGCGAATATCTGGAAACCGATAGCCTGAATTATATGAGCCACGAAGGACTCAAAGAGGTGATGAAGGAAACGGCGGGCTTGAACAGTTATTGTGATGCCTGTTTTACAGGGAACTATACGGTGCCCATAGAAGACGCGCGCCCGATGCGGTCCATGCATTCGGCGCTGAAACCGTCTTCCATCGTCGGGCAACCGCCGGGCGCGGGCGGCGCGGAAGAGTGGCGGGCGTGAAGGGGAAGACGGGCCGGAGTCAGTCGGTCGAGGGCCGGGTTGGTTGTACCCACCCACCCCGTCGCCGCTGCGCGGCGCCACCCCTCCCGAGGAGGGGATAAGAAATGGGATCAAAAGCCGGACACAAAAAGGACCGAGGGGAGGGTTGCTTGCTGATAGGGATTGGTCATGCCACCCACCCCGCCCTTCGGGCACCCCTCCAGAGGAGGGGATAGAATAGTACGTACGGCATGCTGTGAAAATGAACGGCCAACAAGCGGACAAGACAAAGAACCATCCCCTCCTTGGAGGGGACCGAGGGGAGGGTAAGACCGTGAACAAGAATCAGGAACGATACAGAAGCGCCGGCGTTGATCCCGAACGCGCCGGTTCGCTTATCCGCGGCCTCATGAAGAACGCGGCCGGCGTCACCCCGTTGCCCGACAGCTTTTTCTGTCAACTGGTTGCGCTGCCCGAAGGCGTCGGCGACAAACATTCGTGGCTCGCGATAAGTACGGACGGGGTTGGAACGAAACTCATGCTGGGCAAACAGACAGGCCTGCTGAACGGAATCGGCCAGGATCTCGTCGGCATGGTATACAACGATCTCATCACGTGCGGCGGCCAACCGTTTGCCTTTCTCGACTATTATGCCACGGGAAAAATCGAGCCGGAAGCGTACAGCACGATCATTCAATCGATCCGTGGCGCGTGCGAACAATGCGACATGCCGCTGCTCGGCGGCGAAACGGCGGAAATGCCCGGCCTCTACGGCGAGGGGGACTTCGACCTGGCCGGATTCGGCGTCGCGGCGGTGAGAAATACGGAAATCCTTTCTCCTGCGCGCACGGTGCCGGGCGATGCCCTGGTCGGATTTCCGTCGAGCGGATTTCATAGCAACGGGTATTCGCTGATCCGCAAAGTTATCGGTGAGCGCAGGCTGGATCTGAAAGCCGGGCATACCTTCAACGGAGTTACACGATCGCTGGGCGAATGGCTTATGGAGCCGACCCGGCTCTATACGGATGTGATCGAGGCGATCCGGGCCCGGGATATCGATGTGATATCCCTCGCTCACATTACCGGAGGGGGCTGGTTCGAGAATCTTCCGCGTTCTCTGGCGGACGGTTGCTGCGCGACGCTGGACGGCAAGGCGTTCGATCCGCCGCACTGCGATCTCTTCAACTGGTTTGCGGAGGTCGCCGGGATGTCGCGCGCGGAAATGCTCGCGACATTCAACTGCGGCTACGGTCTGGTCGCCGTCTGCCGTCCGTCCGCGGTCGAGGGCATCACGGAACTGTTTCCGGATGCGGTCATGGTGGGTCAAGTCGTCGAGCACACGGAGAAGTCCGTTATCCTTTCATGATGAGCGCATGTTCTGTAGATCGATCGGGCTCGCATAGCTCGCCCCTCCATCCGGTGTCAGCAACGGCGGTGGAGGGCGGAGCTATGCGACGCCGGCGAGCTTCACTCCCTCTCCCCCGTGGGGAGAGGGCCGGGGTGAGGGGTTAAGACGTGAAGAGGTTTGTTATTTTGATATCCGGCCGCGGCTCCAATATGGCCGCGCTGTTGCAAGCGCGTCGGGACGGAGCACTGCGCGCGGAGCCCGCCCTGGTGATCAGTAACCGGTCACAGGCGCCCGGGCTGGATATTGCGCGCTCTTACGGTGTGCGCACGGAGTTCGTTTCGTTCAAGGAACCGCAGGCGGGTGAGGGGCGCGTTATTGAACTGGCGGAGGAAGTCGGTGCGGAATTCGTGGTCTTGGCCGGATTCATGCGGGTGGTCACCGAAACGCTGATCAACGCGTTTCCGCACAGGATCATTAAT
>SKXR01000182.1 GCA_007128275.1 Kiritimatiellia bacterium | reverse complement strand
GACCCGGTGTTTGTGAAAGCCAGTCAACGGGATTTCCGGCTCGGTTCGCTTTCGCCCGCGCTGGACATGGCAAGCAATGTGTTGGCGGAAGGGGATCTGGATCTTGCCGGGCAGCCCCGTATTCAGAACGGTACGGTGGACATGGGCGCCTACGAAGGCGGGGTGTTTATCGCCGATCCCCTGGCATCGTACGCGGGCGCGTCGATTTTCTTCGATGGCGTGGATGATCACGTATCGGTGGCTCATTCCGCCGCTCTAAGTTTTGGCGGTGACTTCACCATCGAGGCGTGGGTTCGCGTTCCGGACCACGCCGCCGCGCGCCCGATTGTCACCAAGCAACCCAGTGGGTCGCTGGCGCCGCTGCATGTGCCGGGCCATTACGATTTCCGCATCGACCAGGGAACCGGCCGGTTGACGTTCGGCTTCGAGTACGCCGATTTCTCCGGCGGTTTCGCGCTCTGGTCGTCGGTGGGCTCGGTGCCCGCCGGAACCTACACGCATGTGGCGGTCGTGTACAAAGCCGGTTCCAGCGTTCAATTCTTTATCAACGGCGTGCCCGACGCCCAGCACCCGACCGCGCTCGTCCCGCTGCCGAATACGCGTCCTGTACTCATCGGCGCGCGCGCCGACGGGTTGCGGTTCAAGGGCGAGATGGACGAAGTGCGCCTGTGGAACACTGCGCGCGCGGCGTCGGCGTTGGCCGCAACGCACCGCCAGCGCCTGACCGGTGCCGAGCCGGGTCTTGCGGCGTACTGGCGAATGGATGACGGCGCGGGAACCATCGCCGCCGATGATTCCGGCAACGGCCACATCGCCACGCTGCTGAACGGCGCTTCGTTCCAGATATCCAGCGCCCGTGTGGATCGCGCGCGCGCTTCTTCGACCAACGCGCTGGTGCTCACGCTTAGCGGGTTTGAATCCGGCTTTCCGGCGCAGAACCTTACGCCGGTGATCAGTGCCCTCCCGGCCGCGGGCGCACTGCGGCAATACGGCACGCTGGATCCCATCAACACCGTTCCGACGGATGTTATCGACGCGCAACGGCGCGTGATATACCTGCCGCCCGCCGACTTTACCGGAACCGATTCATTCGCATATCGCGTATTCAATGGCGATGTGCTCTCCCCGAACGTGGCGACGGTGTCGGTGGATGTCGCCACCTCGCTGATCGTCCCTCTCGCACACTATCCCGGCGGCGCGCTGCAACTGGATGGCGCGGGCGCGCATGTGCAGGTGCCGCATTCGCAGGCGATGAACCTGTCGTGGGCGATGTCCCTGGAAGCGTGGATCAAGATCGACGATCACGACCGGTATCATCCCATCATCACCAAGCAGGCGTCGAACCTGCCGGGCAACTACGAGTTTCGTGTGGACCAGACCACCGGACAGTTGACGTTCGGTTTCACCCGCAGCTCCTTCTCGCCGTTCCATCTCTTCTGGCAATCTTCCGGCTCGATTCCTGTGGGGCAGTGGACGCATGTGGCCGTGACCTTCCGGCAGGATGCGTCGGTCCAATTCTACATCAACGGCGCGTTCGATTCAGTGCATGTCACCGGCAATTCGTTTGAATACCGGCCGGTGGCGAACACGCATCCGTTGCGCATCGGCGCGCGCGCCGACGGCTTGTTCCTGAAGGGTGAACTGGACGAGGTGCGGATTTGGGGCCGGGACTTGCCCGGCGAGGAAGTGTCGGCGTTTTATCGTCAGCGTCGGCTCGGAAACGAAGGCGGCCTGGTGGCGTATTGGACCATGGATGACGGCGATGGGCTAATTGTGTCGGACGCGGGCCCCAACAGTTTGTCCGGTTCCATCGTGGGCGGCGCGCCGTTCCGGCTCTCGGGCGCGGGCGTGGACCGCGCGTTCATGACGTCCATGCAGGACGTGGTTCTTTCGCTTGGCGCGTTCAAGTCCAATAGCGTCCTCGACGGCGTCACCGCCACGCTGCTGAACCTGCCGGTCGGCGGCGAAGTGAAGCAGTACGGCACGCTGGACCCGATTGTGTCGGTCCCGGCCGCCGTGACCGATCCCGAGCGCCGCATCGTGTACGCGCCTCCGCCTGCCGCGGAAACCTATTCCCTCGAATACCGCGTGAACGACGGCACACTCGACTCACCAAACGTGGCGACTGTGCAGTTGGTCGTAGCCACCATCTCCGCGGGCCGTTTCGTAAACATTTCCAACACCACACCGGCCGAGCCGTACACCACATGGGCGACCGCCGCCACCAACATTCAGCAGGCGATTGATGTCTCCGTGGCCGGCGATCTCGTCACCGTCGCCCCCGGCGTTTATGAAACGGGCGGCGGGTTGACCATGCCGGCCCGGTCGCTGTCCAATCGTGTTTATGTCAACAAGGCTGTGACACTGCGCTCGCTGGCCGGTCCGGAAGTGACTATTATTCGTGGCAACGGCATGCGCACGATGGCCTTGACCGCCGGTGCGGTCGTTGAAGGCTTCACCATCACCGACGGTTCCACTCTTTCGGGATCGCCGTTCTTTGAGGATGAAAGCGGCGGCGGCGTGTGGGCGGTAGGCGCGGTGTTGAGCAATTGCGTGATCACCGGCAATGCGGCGCTCGGTTTTGGCGGCGGCGGCGGCGTGGTGGGCGGCACCATTTATCATTCCGTGATCAAACACAACACCGGATTCCAAGGCGGCGGCGCACATGGTTTGGCGTCTGCAGGCCGGCCCCTCGTCCTGCACAACTCGCTGGTGGTCAGTAATACCGCGAACCGGGATGCCGGCGGGCTGTTCGGCGCCACCGTGCATAATTCACTGATCGCCTACAACCATTCCATTCAGGAAGGCGGCGCGGGCGCAGGGCAGTCGACGCTCTACAACTGCACGGTGGTCGGCAATACCACGGTGAACGGGTTTGGCGATACCGCGGGACTGAATGGTGGTTGGGCTTACAACAGCATCGTGGTCTCCAACGTGCGGAACGGGGTAACCGCAAACTACGGGGGCACGGACTTCCATCACAGTCTGACGACGCCTCATCCCGGCGGCACCGGCAACCTGGATGCCGACCCGATGTTTGAAAACTATGCAGCGGGTAACTTTGCGTTGCGCGACGGCTCGCCCGCCTTGAATGTCGGCGACACCGCGTATGCGACCGATTACTTGAGCGACCTCGCCGGCAACCCGCGCGTGCAGAATTATATTGTAGAGATGGGCGCGTTTGAGTCGCCCGCCGTGTTGGTGACCGTTGTGGCGGATCCTTCCGAGGGCGGTACGGTAGCGGGAACCGGATCCTATTCGCCCGGCGCGGCGCATCTGCTCACCGCCACGCCGGAACCGTTGTGGCAATTTGAAGGTTGGAGCGACGGCTCGCCGCAACGGGCGTTAACCATCACCGTGCCGACAGAAAACACCGTGTACACCGGAACCTTCGTGCGACCGGCGGCCACATGGTATGTCGCGACCAGCGGCAGCGACGCGGCAGCGGGCACCAACTGGGCGACCGCACGGCAAACGATTCAGTCGGCCATTCAGTCCGCGATCGACGGCGACCTCGTATTGGTCAGCAACGGCACATACAATGTCGGTAGTCATGTGGCGGCCAGCCATAACAACCGCATCGTGATCAATAAGCCGATCACCGTGAAGAGTCTCAACGGTCCGGGCGTAACCACGATTCGCGGCTCCGGCGGCGGTCAGGGGCCCAGCGCCATTCGCGGCGCATACGTGGGCGACGGCGCGGTGCTGGACGGCTTCACGGTTTCCGGCGGCGCAACGTTCTGGTTTGACGGCGGACCGTTGACGGAGCAGCACGACGGCGGCGGCATCTACAGCACGCCGGACGGCATCATCCGGAACTGCGTCATCATCGGCAACACCGCCGCCCGGCATGGTGGCGGCATCTACGGCGGCCTGGTGCAACACAGCATCATACAAAGCAACACCTCGTTCTTCAGCGCCGCCGGCGTGTATGGGGCCTCCGTGGAAGGCAGTCTCGTTCATCAACACAACGGGCTTGGCGTTGGCGCGAGTGAACTGCGCAATACGGTGGTCGCCTACAACGAGGATGGCGTGGACGCGGTGACGGCCTACAATTCCATCGTCTATTTCAACACGAACTCGAATCACAGCGGCTCGACGTTCCATCACAGCGCCACCACACCGAATCCGGGCGGGACGGGCAATATCACCACCGACCCGCAGTTTGTGGACGGACCCGGCGGCGACTACCGCCTGATTCCCGGTTCACCCGCAATCAACGCGGGAGACAATGTATACGCCGCGCCCGCCACCGATTTGCTGGGCATGCCGCGTATCGCCGATGGAACGGTGGATATGGGCGCCTACGAATCGCAAGTTGAAGCGCTGATCACGGCGTGGGCCAGTCCGGCGGAAGGCGGCCATGTGACGGGCGGCGGAATCTATTCCGTCGGTTCCACGGCGGTCCTGCACGCCGTCGCTTCCGAGCAGTGGTTGTTTGACGGCTGGGCCGATGGAGAAACTGGCGCCTCGCGCGAAGTGGTTGTGCCGGGCACCAATGTGACGCTTACCGCCCTGTTCGCGCGGTTGGTGTCCGTGCAGGTCGAGGCGCGTCCGGAGGAGGGTGGGGCGGTGACCGGCGGCGGTACGTACAAGTCCGGGACCACCGTTGAATTGAACGCGACAGCATATGATCCGTGGATATTCACGCGGTGGAGCCAGGGCGTTACCAACAACCCGGTCTCCGTAACCGCGCCATTCACGGATGTGGTCTATCATGCGCATTTTGCCAAGGTCACGCCGCCGTCCGGACCGGAATCCGGCGGCACCATCGTGACCATCACGAACGGATACTTCGGCCTGGTCACCAATGTCCTGCTTGATGTGACCTCGGTTTCGATCGTCGCCTCCGGCGTGGATTGGGTGACCATCGAGTTGCCTGTTCCGGCGCCCGTTGGCGTGCATGATGTGACCATACAGACCTTCGAGGATGGCGAGACCCGCATCCCTGCAGGCTACACGGTGCATCCCGCAGGGAAGATTCATGGCCCGCTTTTGCCGCGTCCCACGCACGGCATGATTGGCGCCGGCGCCGACCATACCGTCGCGTTGCGCTCCGACGGCACGGCGGTCACGTGGGGCAACAACCAGTTCGAAGCCGGCCAGAACAATATTCCTGTGCCCAACACGGGCTTCATTGCCGTGGCCGCCGGTGACAGCAGTTCCTTGTACCTGCGTTCGGATCGTTCCATCGAAACGGCCGGTTGGAATCTGGACGGTCAATTGAATGTGCCTGCCCCGAATGAAGGGTATGCGATGATGAGTTCGGGCGACGCCCACGCCTTATATCTGCGTAGCAACGGCGTGGTCACGGCGGTCGGCTGGAATTTCTTCGGTCAAGCCAATCCGCCTCCCGTGAACGGGGACTTCATCGCGGTGGCTGCCGGCGCCAATCACAGCCTTGCGCTGGCCTCTAATGGAACCATCTATGCCTGGGGAGCCAACGGTCAGGGACAATGCAACGTGCCCGCACCAAACAGCAACTTCGTTTCGATGGCGGCGGGTAACACCTTCTCGGTAGGCTTGAAGG
>SKXR01000258.1 GCA_007128275.1 Kiritimatiellia bacterium | reverse complement strand
GTCCGCGTTTCGCCGTCCTGATCGGCGAAGGCACCGATGATCCGCTGGGGCATATCGGAAGTGTACCGTCCCTTCATGTGCCGGTGAAATTCGGGCCCACGCCCTTCGTGGTGGCGGCGCAGGATGCCTGGTACGCGCTGGTCGACGGCAATGATCTACTGATGGACCTGGCGGTGGGGCGCATTGCCGTGTCGTCCAATGCGCAGCTTAGCAATGTGGTCAACAAGATCATGGCCTTCGAAGGCGCGTCGGTTGTCAGCAACGCGCTCCTCGTGGCCGATAACGACGGGGCCATCAACTTTATCGGCTCGTCCGACACGAATATCGACGCTCATCTGGCGTCCGCTGGCTATAGCCGGGTAAAGGTGCATCTGCCCAATGCCAATGCGCGCTCCACCATTCAGTCGGCCATCAATAACGGACGGCGGCTGGTGACCTATATGGGGCATGGCGCGGTGGATCGATGGTCGGCCCAGAATATCTGGAACACCAGCGACGTGTCGAACTTGAGCAACACAAGGTATCCGGTCGTGGCGATTTTCTCCTGCAACAACGGATCGTTCGTGCATCGGACCGAGAATTGCCTCGCCGAAGTATTCATTGAGGCGCCGCGCGGCGCTTCGTCCACGTTCGCGCCCACCGCGCTTTCCGTGCAGACCTTTTCGGACTACGTGGCCGCCGGATTTTCCAAGGCGTTTGCCGTCGACAAGCGGCGACATCTGGGCGACGTGGCGCTGGACGCCCAATTGAACCTCTGGACCTTTAACCCAAATGTGGCTGAACTCATGACCTATCAGATCATCGGAGACCCCGGCTTGATTGTGAACCCGTAATGAAACGAACGCTCATCATCCTCTATGCGCTGATGGCCGGCTGCTTGCATGCCGGGGAACCCGGTTCCTCGCCGTCCAGTGCCGGGCTGATCCCGACGGGTACGAACGGTGTGACAGGCACCCTCGTGCGGGATACGGATACGCACTGGTATCGCTTTCTCGCCGCGCCCACGCTGGTCTATACCGTCCGCGTGGATAACGTGACGCTGTGGGACCATGATCTGGCCCTCCGCATATTTGCCGACGGCGAAAACGTAGCGCTCGCAAGCAGCGCGATCCATCCCCTGGAAAGCAGTGCCATGGTATGGACGAACACAGGCGGCTTGCGCTACTATTATCTGAATGTCTCCGCCTTCCTGCAATTCACCACGGGCACCTATAGCGTGGCCGTGAGCGCGAACGATACGGACACGGACGGAGACGGCATTCCCGACGCCTGGGAAACACTCTACTTCGGCGGACCCACCAATGCGGTGGTTACGGCCACCAACGCATCCGGCATGTCGACTTGGGATTCGTTCGTGACGGGAACGGATCCGCACGACCCCGATAGTGCGTTGAGGGTGCGGGTGGACGCCAATCAACAGACCACGGAACTGCGCTGGAACGCCGTGCCCCATGCCGCGTACCATGTCGAGTCGACGACGAATCTTGTGAGTGGCGACGGCTGGGTCTTTCGCGGCCGCTTTGTCACGGGGGCGCAGGCCGACGAGCCGCTTTATATCGACCTGACGGGAACGCATCGGCTACAATATTACCGGATTGTGTACGAAGTGGACTGAGACCTAATGGACACATGACGATGTTGCATACATCCTGCGTCACCGTTGAAGAGAGTCTTCATCCGGCTCTGCCCGGCTGTCTGGGAGCCTTCCTCGGCCATGCCCACGCCCTGTATGGCGATCGCATCGATGAGTGGGCGCGCGAAAAACGGTTGGGACCCGTTATCTACGGGGTCGGCGGCGCCGTCGACGAGTATTTCACCCCCGCATTTCTCGAAGAGTGCCGGCAGTCCTATTTCAACATGATCGGGCGATCGCATTTCTTTCTGCGGGAAGCGAACCGCGTAACGGCGCGTCTTCGCGCGTATCACATCGAATCGCTGGCCTGGCGCGGCTCGGTGCACGGCCGGGATCTGTACGGCGATGCCGGAGTCCGATATGGCACGGACCTGGATATACTGGTGCGGGCGGCCGATCAACGCCGCGCCCTGCGCGTTCTGGTCATGGCGGGATACCGCTTGCGTGAACGCGCGCCGCCCGCCTGGTTTCTGGCCCGCCATCATCTGCATTGGCCGATGGTCAGTTTCGATGGACGCGTGCCGATCGATGTGCATTGGACGGTGGACCATCCCTACACGACCGGACCACGCGTCTCCACGGATGTCTTTCTGGACAGAAGGGATCATGTGGCGCCGATACTCCTGGCCGCCTTGCATGCGGAAAAGGAGTCCCGTATGCGGACCTGCGCGGACGAGGATGAACTGCGTGACCGTGTCCTGCGGACCGGTCCTGTATGGCCCTGGCTGGACCTGGCCTTGATGATCGATACGGCGCGCCAGAAAGGGCACGAACGGGAGCTGGAACGACTCGCGGAAGCGTACGGGGCGGAAATGCCCGTTCACCGTGCCCGGGCGGTGGTCGCGCGCTGGTTCGGTGTGGGGGGGGACACCGCATTCCCCTTCGAAACGACAAAGAATCGGCTGGTTTCGACGAACCGCCCCTGGGCAACCCGTCTGGCGCTACGGATCGGGTGCCGGCCAGAAGTCCTGCTGGACTGGGTGGATTATATCCGTGAGTCGGAATCCTGGGTGGAGCGGGGCGTCCGCTGCCTGAAAGTTCTGCGACTCGCCGGCGACACGGTCATCTTCGCCGTGCATGACTGGGGCAAGAGACGGAAACAAGGGACATAGAATCTGTGGCATTCCTTCGCGACCCCGGCGTCCTTTGCGCCTGAATGCGTTACGCTGCTGAGGTGTCTGTCCCCATGGTTTGATGGTTTCTCCCCGGCCCGGGTAGGGTCTTACCCTATAGCGACGGTTCCTCTTAAAGCAGATAGTATTGTAGAAACAGATGGAGGAAACAGTATGCCGCTTCTTGAAATAGTCATTGTCCTGGTCGTTGCGGGTGTCGGACTTTGGGCGATCAATCGATTCATCCCCATGGCGCCTGCCGTGAAGACCATCCTGAATGCCATCGTCGTCGTGGTGATCTGCATTTGGCTGCTTCAGGTGTTCGGATTTATCGATGGATCCATCATCAAGTTGAAATAACGGTTCCTTGAATAGCAACGCGTTACAACAACTTGCCTGTCCCCATTGTGTTCTCTGATCGAGGCGGCCCGCTCACTACGGAAACTCGCGGATAGCGGCTCGTAGCGGTCTCCTTCTGCTCCCTTCGCGTCCTCTGCGTCCTTTGCGGTAAATTCTTCCTCTTGCAGACAGAAGAGCAGGGACAGCGCAATAGTGCTTTCGGGCTTCCAACGCATGGATGGCCGCAAAAAGGCACAGAAGGCGCAAGAAGAGAAGAGATTCTACACCAAGATCGCGAAGGACGCGAAGGGAACCGCGAACGTGTCGCGGCGTAGTTCTCCGCAGGAGAACGAAGCCGGATGAACAGGGACGAGGTGTCTGTCCCCATTGTTTCTGTCCCCATTGTTTCGCGTCGACCCAAACATTCAATTACTGCCAAGGGGTGTCGGAACCCGGGGGCAGGTAGGGTAATACCCCAGAGTTATATGGCGCGCCATGGCGTACACTGGTTTTGTAAACAGGCGAACATACTAGAGACTAGAGACAGAGAGGGGCGTTATATGTTGTGGACCATTGCAATCATCATACTGGTACTGTGGGCGTTGGGTCTTGTGAGCAGTTACACGCTGGGAGGGCTTATTCATATCCTGCTGGTGCTGGCCATTGTCGTGATCCTGTTCCAGCTCTTGCAGGGACGAAGAGTGGGTTAGGCAACATATGTCTTGTTGCTTCCGGGCAACGCATGGAATAGAGGGCGGCTGGGCCCACCGCTCTCAGGCCTCACTGCGCGCATATCTGCGCAAGGGCGCTTCCGACACCGCGAAGTCGGCGGTTCGATGGGGTCGCCAACTTCGCAATTAAATTGCACAGACCCTCATGGGCATTCGTGTCCGGCTGTTGGCCCTGAAATAGGAGGGCATGGCCCACAGCGCAATCGCTCAAAAAGAGATTGCCAAGACACAATCGCTGATGAGAGAATCCGGAAATCCCTGACAAGGCTGTTTTATGACAGCAAATTCCGGACATAGTCGTAAATCGCAAGCATTGGAGCGAAAGTACGAGACGGCCTTACGCCGTTATCTGGCCGGTGGGTCCGCGGCTTCCTTGAAGCCTGCGATACGGCTGGGGCGTCAGGCGGTGAAGTCGGGCTTGGGAACGCTGGAACTTTCACTCATCCACGAGCGGACACTGTTGAAGCAGGCCTTGCCGATGACATCCGTCAAGGCGCGCGATCACTTCATTAAGCGGGCGGCCCGTTTTTTTGCCGAGGCCGTCCTGCCCCTGGAGGAAACGCAACGCGCCGCGCGGGAAGTCACCGCCCATTTAAACGAATTGAACAAGGCGTTGAGCCGGCACACACGCGACCTCCTCGCATCCAACCGGAAATTGACGCAGGAGATCGCCCGGCGCAAGGCGGCGGAACAGACCCTCCGGCAAAACCGCAAGGACGCCAATGAACTACTGTCGGCCGCGCGCCGGACCCATAAGCAACTGCAATTACTTTCGCGCCGGATTCTATCCGCACAGGAGGAAGAACGGAAACGGATCAGCCGCGACTTGCACGATGTCGTGGCTCAAATGCTGAACGGCATTAACCTTCGACTGGCGGAGTTGAGAAAGGAAACCGCCACCAGTTCTGCGGGCTTGGACCGGAAGATTTCGCGCACCCAACGGCTGGTGGAGGAGTCGGTGGACAACGTCCACCGATTTGCCCGCCAATTGAGGCCGGCCATGCTGGATGATTTGGGTCTGATCCCCGCCATGGAGGCCTTCGCGAAAAGCTTCGCACGCGATACCGGGATCCGCGTGATGCTGGACACGACCACCAAACTGGAAGAGCTGAACGGCGCCAAACGCACCGCCCTGTTCCGAGTCGTCCAGGAAGCGCTGACCAATGTGGTCCGCCATGCGCGGGCCAAACGGGTGGATATCAGCCTTCAGCTCCGCGGGGAAACGGTCCACATGCGGATCAAGGACAACGGCAAGTCGTTCGACGTGCACAAGGTCATGCACTCCGGAAAAGTCCGGCACGTGGGACTGCTCGGGATGAAGGAACGAGTGGACATGATCGGCGGCGCGTTCGAGATCGAATCCTCGCCGGGCAAAGGCACGACCATTCATGTGGCAATCCCCTTCAAGAACGGGACCAGAAAGCGTGGGAACATTCGTCAATGACGGGAATCTATAACCGTATTACTGGCGGATGACCACCTGCTCGTTCGGGAAGCCCTTCGCGTGGCGGACATGCTTCAGATACAGCCAAGGTCAGCGGATCAAAGCCCCCCCCCGCTGCCAAGTCCTCGTATCGATGGATCAGCGTCTTGGCTCGATCTAGTTGGTGGCGTCTTTGACCGCGTCAATCGCATTCTCCGTATCCTCGACCACACCATCCGCGGTATTGCCGCAACCCAGTACGGAAAACATGGCACCCAATACAAACATCATAATAAACAACTTTTTCATAGT
>SKXR01000001.1 GCA_007128275.1 Kiritimatiellia bacterium | reverse complement strand
CCTGCGCACCGACACGGCGTGCATAGCCCTTCTGGCCATGGTGCACGACGCCGCACGCGACGCACGGAAACGCTGAGGCGGCCTGCATATCGCAACACGCCACGCACCGCGCCGTCATCAACAATACGCCGCCACCCCCCTGACGCCCTCGCCCCGCCCGTGCGGAAGAATGTCACACGTGTGACATTTTTCCGCACGGGCGGGTTCGGCATGTTGGTTGGACTGGGTCCCCGGGCCGACGTAGGCTTTGCCAAAAGCGTGACAAAACGAGGAAAGGCCTTGCTGCGACAGCATGAGGGGCAAGGCGGGATCCGTATTCAGCAGTTGCTCGTATCCGACATCCAAGGTCGATGCCATACCCCGACCACTGCACACTGAACTCTGCCCCTACACCCAGCCGCGCAGTTTCACCGCTTCTGCCACGCGCGTTACCGAGACAAGATAAGCCGCCAACCGCGGATGCACGTTCATCTCCTGTTGCATCGCGCGTACTTCTTGGTAGGCGAGCGTCATGCGCGCATCCAATTTCTCGTGGATTTCGGCGAGGGGCCAGTAATAGTTGTAGGTGCCCTGCACCTGCTCGAAGTAGCTGACCGTGACTCCGCCGGCATTGGCCAGAAAGTCAGGAATCACGTGCACGCCGTTCTTGAAGAGGATCTCGTCGGCTTCCGGTGTCGTCGGGCCATTCGCGAGTTCGCAGCTGATCTTCGCTTTGATATTCGTGGCGTTGTCAGCCGTAATGACATTCTCCAAGGCGGACGGGTACAACACGTTCACATCCAGCTCGAGCAGTTCCTCATTACTGATGGGCTTGGTTCCCGGGAACCCGGATACCTTGCCTTGCTTGAGCTTATAGTCGACGATCTCTTTCGGATCCATTCCGTCCGGGTTGTAGATCCCGCCACTGGTATCCGACACCGCCACCAATGTGCCGCCGCCAAGAATCTCTTCGTGCAAGAGCGCGGCAAACTGGCCGGCGTTGCCAAACCCTTGGACGGCGTAGGCGCCGTTCGGGTCCACGCCCAACGCCTTGCAGGCTTCGCGGACGGTGTACACGCCGCCGCGCGCCGTGGCATCGTTACGCCCCTGCGACCCGCCAAGCGGAAGGGGCTTTCCGGTTATGACCGCCGGATGCGAACGGCCGACCATGGTTTCGTACTCGTCCATCATCCAAGCCATGATTTGCGGCGTGGTATAGACGTCCGGAGCGGGCACATCGCGATGCTCGCCCAATTCGCGAGCCACAACCCGTATCCATCCGCGGGCCAACCGTTCTTTTTCGCCATCGGAAAGCTTTTTGGGATCGCAGGTGACGCCGCCTTTGCCGCCGCCCAGCGGAATATCTACCACGGCACACTTCCATGTCATCCAAGCGGCCAAGGCGCGCACGGTGTCGAGCGTTTCTTCCGGGTGCCAGCGCAAACCGCCTTTGGTCGGACCGCGCGCGTCGTTGTATTGCACGCGATATCCATGAAACACTTGCGTGGATCCGTCATCCATGCGGACGGGAATCGTGAATTTGTATTCGCGGCGCGGCCAGCGAAGCAGTTCACGCATGGACGATTCGAGACCGAGTTGCTCCGCGGCCTCGTCAAACTGGGCCTGGGCCACTTTAAACGGATTAAGCGCTTCACTCATTGGGGGAGATCCTTTCTTTTATCGCGTGAACGGGTGAAAATGAGTGCGACAGGGTTTAACGGGAACGGAAACGAAAAGCAAGACTTTCGGGTCGAAATCCGGTCCTATTCCAAATAGCAGACCGCACGGCGCGAGTCCGGGTCGGCCACCAGGCGGACGTGCCTACCGCCCCTACAGCCCGGCACGTCAATGAGGTGGACGATACCGGCATACGGCTCCAGTTCCGGAAAGAAATCGGTCAAATTATTGGGAGCGCTACCGAAGAAGTACTCGTTGAAGTCCGTATCGGCGCGGCCCGGATACAGTGCTATGTAGATGATCTCCGCTTCAACGAGGTCCTGGAAGAAATGGGTGCCGTACGAGACTTCGGGAACATGCCCGTCTTCTTCGTACGCGACTTCCACCAACACCGACACCTGATCGATATCGGCATAGCCGACGCCCACGCCCAGCTCGGGATTGCCGCTTCCCCATCGTCCCGGCCCCATCATCATGATCCGTCCACCCTTAATCCGCGGATCCCGGTTGATCTGACCGACAACACGGGGCAAGGATTTGCGTATGCCTTCATCGCCCAGCAAGGAATAGGCCTTGGGATCGATGTACAGCATGAAGCGGATCGGATCCACGACCCCCCCGTTTATGAAGCGATCCGTACGATACAGCAACTGATCACTCTCAATTTCCTCGGGGAAATCCACATGATCCGTAGCGCCCGGCAACCACATCGGGCGGCATTGCAGGATATTGATTTCGACATGCCCGTTCAGGGCAACGGATGCTGTAAACTCCGTGTCTACCGGCTGCTCATACACCGCTTCCAGCGCGGACAACATGCGACCCACCATCCGGACAAACGGCGTCTCCTTCAACAGCCGATTAAATGTCAGGACCACATCGGCGGCATGGTCCACCCGGCGACCAACCGGTTCCGTCAAATAGCCGTCCTGCCGGGTCGACACCAACAGATGCAACACGGGATAGCGCCCTTCCTTGAGGATCTCGCTCATGCGCACGGTACGGAAGCCCCCCCCGTCCATATCCAGCACATCGACGTGCCGCTGAGAATACGTCGTCACTTCCTCCCCGATTTCCGGACGCAGTTCGGGATGCGACACGGCGATCATGCGCGGGTAATCTCGACTGACGCGATTGACCGCGCGGGTACCCAATCCGAAGACCAACCGGATCATGCCGACGCGGGGATCGATCCGGTCCGTCCACGCGTATAGGTTGCGGGAAAACGCCACCCCGGCCAGCGTCGGCAAGAAATACCGCCCGTGCGACGTGCCCGAGACGCGCTGAACCAGAATCGCCATTTGCTCGTCGTTTTCCAGCATCGCGCGGTTTCGCCGATAACTCAGTGCGTCGGGATTCAGGGTACTGGCGTACACCAATTTGATGGCGCGCATGAACGATTCGAGCCGCGCCTCCATACTGCCGCGGTTCACGCAGAATTCGCTACGATACTTGCCGGCGAAGGCGTTGCCGAACCCGTCTTCCAAAAGACTGCTGGAACGGACGATAATCGGCGACTCGCCCACCTCCTCCAATAGCGCACGGAATTCGCGAATACGCGCTTCGTCAAATGAGCCCTTCAGGAAACGCGCTTCCACTTCCTCAAATTCCTCCCGGGACACCTCCCCGGCGCGCGTGGCCGAGAGGCGCATGCGAAACAGGTCGTTATGCACCAGAAAGGTGTAGAAGACGTCCGAACCGATATGGAACGAGTCCTCGTCCAGAAGGGGAAAAGCCGGCGAGACATCCTTGCAGGTATTCCGTACGATGGCGCGGGCCAACAACATGCCCGCCGCTTTTCCTCCAATGCGCCCCGAACCCACCACGCGACGTCGCACATGCATCAACACGGCCAGCGTCAAATGCTCTTCGGCCAGACGCAGGATCTTTTCGTCGTTACCCAAGAGCATGCGGGTCAAGAGCTCTTGCAAGGCCTCGACCCGCTCCTCTTCCCGGCCTGCTCGATCCAGGGAATACAGCACCTTCAACTCGGCGTACACCGCATCCCACGGGGCCGTCGTTTCATGCGCCAACACCGTGGGCGGAACCTCCGACTGGGGCACGGGAATCCATGCTTCTCGTTCCACACGATGCGGCAGAAACATATGCGGTGAGTGGCGCTGCCAGACCTTCAACGGCCGCACGTGAAGCGCGTTATTGATTTGGAAGGTATCCAGTAACACCTGTGTCGTATCGCGTATACGGGTCACCGCTTCGTCGGCATGGCGCCCGCGGTCCAGCGCAAAATAGGCGACAGTATCCAGTTCGAAGAGATAAGGGCAGGTCGCTTGGAAAAAGTTGGTCAGTAACTCGTCGGTCGCCCACAAATCAACCAGGCAGGAGAGATTATCGAAGACATAGAAAACCCGTTCGCCCCAATTGGAAATGATGCGGTTCACTTGCGCGCTGAACACATCGAATCCGGCACGGGGATCAAATGACTCAATAGCCAATCCCGGACCGGGACCCAAAACAGGCTCGTGGGTGCCGAAACGGATGTAGACGAAGGTACGCTGGTCCCGGACGGCCTGGTCGAGCAAGGCGTTTGCGAAGTGCCGGTATTGGGCAAGGGTTTCCACCTGCCAGACCACGTTATCACCAAGATGAAATCCGTGGATCAACTGATCCAGTCCGGAAATGCCACTAGACACAGAAACCGGATCCGATACTTTACCATTCTCTTGCATGAACGGTCAGCGTATCAAGAAGCGAACAGCGCGCACAGCTTAGAATGGGCGATTCGGAACGCTGTACAGGTCGGAAGCAGACGGCATGGACGTCATCATGGAAGACGGGCCGGAGGCCCGGACCGGCACCGGTTCAGGCGCCATGCGCGTCCGTTTCCGGGCCAACATGATCACCCCCAACGCCAACAACAGCATCGACATCGTGCCGGGCTCGGGCAGCCCGTTGACGGTGCCAAACATTTGAAAGTCCAAGTCCGCACCAGGTTCTGTGAAATTGCCCCATGATAACTCAAGGCGCTCGACATTGGTAAAGTCTACACCGGTAAATTCCTCATGCAGCCATACAGGGTTATTAATGAATGTGGCTATGGGCTTCGTCACTTCATCCGTACCACCCGAGGAAACAACCCGCAGCGATATATCCCCTGTTAGCCCCGGTTCATCCGCTCCGAAGCCACCCAGACGAAAACCGAAGATAAGGCCATTTCGGCTCAGGTCAAGATTGAGAGGCGTTCCATATCCATAGGTCATTCCGCCTGAACCAAACCCCGTCGATGTACTCACATAGAGTGCTACTCCCGAGAACGGCGTCCCGATTTGTACGGCGGTTGCTCCCGCTGTTGCCTGGGTAAAATAAAAACGTTCCCCACCCAAAACCGTCTCCAAGCCCGTATCATGTTGTGACGCAAACGCGCCGGTGCTGCTGACAGTTCCAGGAGCTTCCGTAAAACTGTCAATGACCGTTACAACAGCGGAAAACAAATCACCAACAGAAAAAAAGCTGACCAAGACACTGATAAGCACAATGGCCCGGATCTTCATATTACCCGTCGCGTACATAGATAGCTATCCATTCCCCCACTACGCCCTAAGGAAATCCCTGAGCGTTAAGAGCGTGATCGTGCCATACGGATGAATCTTCAGCAACAACAAAACACACCACCCCTCAAGGAAGGCATTATTGACTGCTTTGTATTGAATGCAACAAAAAAAGCCGGTCTTGCACGAATTTGTGCCTGCCCTTATGATGACGGCTCCATTCTTCACAGGAAAGACCGATTTATGTCCATCAGAACCCGTTTCGCGCCCAGCCCCACGGGGAGTGTCCACATCGGCAATATGCGTGTGGCCATCTATAACTGGCTCTTTGCACGTCATGCAGGCGGCCAATTCCTTCTCCGGGTGGAGGATACGGACCGGGAACGGTCCACCCCGGAAGCGGT
>SKXR01000127.1 GCA_007128275.1 Kiritimatiellia bacterium | reverse complement strand
TGATCGGAGGACGAAGTCATGCCCGGCGCCAAAATCTTCACGGCGACCTTGCGCGACAGGGACCGCTGATTGGCAAGGTACACGTCGCCCATGGCGCCCCGTCCGATTCTTCGAATCAGATGAAAGTCGTCGAGCACCATGCCCGCTCCGATCCCGATCGCGGGCGTCATGGTCAGCGATCCGCAATGCGGACAGGAAATCTCCAGTGCGGAGGTGGACGCTTCCGTCGTGATGGGTTCCCGGCAGGTCGGACATTCAAACGTGATCTTGATGTCGGCCGCTGCGTGAGGCGATGGCTTGCCTTTCTCCGGGCCGATCGTCGGTTCGTCGTCCGGATCGGGATAATGGGTCCGCGTCGTGTGCATCAAGTATATGATGATCGAAATGGAAGACGGGATCAAGCGCCCTGTTGGGAAGACAACGCAGGGTTGGAACATCCGCGGGAAGGTAGGGCAGGGACGTGGATGGAGTGCCAGGCACTTCTCTGTCCCCACTGTTTTGGGGCTGTCCGGCATAGGCGGCGCGGAGCACCGCCCTACGGAAGAGCGTCGAATGCAAATCGTAGGACGGTCCTCCGGGCCGTCCCGGAGAGTGGATGTGAAAGAGAGAGAGAATTTAGGGACAGAGGGAATTTAGGGACAGAGAACGGAGCCAAGCGCCAATGTTGAGAGCACGGAGCGCACGGTGGGCTGGATTTGCACAATCGCCGTCCACGCTCTCGGCTCACCGGGACGGTTCGCCCTACCAACCCGATGAAGCACTATCCAATGGCGGATTAATAGCTTATAAGCTATTAGCTCGCACGCGTGTGATAGTCTATAAGCTATTACCCGTATCGCCAATTCTTCGCCGTTGGCGGTGACCGTGCTCCCTTGACAACCGAGAGCGTTATAATGTATGTTATAACATTATGAAAACCAAAGTACGGAAAATCGGTAATTCGCTCGGCATCGTGCTACCCAAGGAAGCCATTCAAGCCATGAAGGTTCGGGAAGGGTCGGAACTGTACATCACCGAAGCGCCGGAGGATTCGATTCGGATCACTCCGAGCAATGAGAACTTCAAGCGTACGCTAGATGTGGCAAGACGCGGAATGGATCGCTACCGCAACGCGCTGCGTGAGTTGGCCAAATGAGGGAACCGACATGGCTAGCAAGTGAGGCCATTCTGGCGATCCACGGGGAGCTTCTTCAGCGATTCGGTGGTTTGGCGGGCGTGCGCGACGAGGGCTTGTTGGACTCGGCCATCAACAGGCCTCTCCATAGTTTTGCATACGGCAACCCGACATTATATGACTTGGCGGCAGAGTATGCTGTCGGCATCGTCAAGAACCATCCTTTTCTGGACGGCAACAAGCGCGCGGGATTCATGGCCGCCTATTCTTTTCTGGGCATCAACGGCAAGGAATTCACCGCCCCCGAAACGGAAGTCGTCCTCCAGACCCTCGCCTTGGCCGCCGGTGAAATCGGGAAGAACGAATACGCCCTCTGGCTCAAGGCCTCCTGCCGTAAGCGTTAATTACAGGAACGACTTCCCTTTCGGAATCGGATCGAGGCCGAAATAGGAGGCGATGCTTTGGGCGACGTCGTAGAAGCCGATGCGCAACCCGAGATTCCGGGAAGGCCGGCCCTGTTGATAGACGATCAACGGCACATATTCGCGGGTATGATCCGTTCCCTTGAACGTGGGGTCGTTGCCGTGGTCGGCCGTGATGATCAGTAGATCGTCGGGTGTCAATAGTTTGACATAGTCCGCAAAGTACGCGTCCGTTTGGACCAGCGCATCGGCGTACCCCTGCGGGTCGCGACGATGCCCGTGAATCATGTCGAAATCGATGAAATTGGCGACAATGAACCCGTCCTTTTTTGCGCGTGTGAAACGGGTGACGGCCTCCTGCGAGAGTTCCGTATTCCCGGTATGGTCGGATTCCGTGATCCCGCGATGCGCATAGATGTCGTCGATCTTGCCCACGCTGAACACCGGGATCCCGGCGTCTTTGACCCGTTCCAGGATCAACGGTTCACTGGGTTCAAACGCATAATCACGCCGGTCCTTGGTCCGTTCGAAGGCGCCGGGCTTGCCCGTAAAAGGCCGAGCGATGACGCGGCCGGTACGGTACGGATTGCATAGTTCGCGGGCGAGTTCACAGGCGCGATAGAGTTCTTCCAGCGGGACCACATCCACGTGGGCGGCAATCTGAAACACGGAATCGGCGCTCGTATATACGATCCATTTGCCCGTCTTCACGTGTTCTTCGCCGAGCTCGTTGATGATTCCCGTACCGCTGGCGGCCTTGTTCCCGAGGACGTCGCGGCCCGTGCCTTCGACGAACGGCTGGATCAATTCGTCCGGGAACGACGGCGTTTCGGGCGGAAACACGCTGAAACCGGGATTCATTTCGATGCCGGCCAATTCCCAATGGCCCGTGATCGTATCCTTGCCCTCGGAAAGCTCCTGCATCGCGCCAAAAGACGCACCGGGCTGGTCGACCGGTGAGACGCCTTGGATCGCCTTCCCGTTCGGCAACAAGCCGGGAATATTTCCCAACCCCATGGATTCAAAGAAGGGGAGGGACAAGCCGCCGACCGCATCGGCGATATTGGGCAGGGTCCCGGAACCGATGTCGCCATAGACATCCGCATCCGGCGCCTCGCCAATGCCGACGGAATCCAAAATAACTAGAATTGCTCTCATAGGTCCACCCTGTCGATACTATCGATGATGCCGACGATGATGGAACGGATGGGGGCGGTGGGGTCGCCGATGATCTGGCGCGCCCCGTTGCCTTCGTCCACCACGAGTACCGCGTCGCCGACGCCCGCGTCCACCGAATCAACCGCGATTACATAATCGCCTGTGGTTTTGCCGTACACGTCGGTCTTATCGACGATCAACAGTTTCTTCCCGTTGTAAAACGGGTGGTTGATGGTCGAGACGATATTCCCCGAAACCACGCCTGTGATCATGCGCCACCGCCTTTCGGAACATGGACTTCGTCCACAATGCCGACAATAGCATGGTCGACGGGTACAAAGGTCGGGTCTAGGGTCATGGCTGCTTCGCGTCCGCCTTCGTAGTAGATGATCTCGTCCGGGCCGGCCATGCGCGTCGAGTCGGCGCAGACGATGGCCTTGCCTTTGGGCTTCAAATCCTTGCCCAGCGGTTGTACCCAGAGCATCGGCACGGAGGCCAGCCCTTCGTACACTTCACAGGGCACCACGGTTCCAATGACTTTTCCCAACAACATTGCAATCCCCTTTTGCGGAGTGAAAAGGACGAAGCGGTAAGTAGAAAGAGGGCCATGCCTTACTTCTCACTTCTTACTTCTCACTTCTTACTTCTTACGGTAGTTCTCCATTCAAATTCGTCAGTTGGCCCTCGCCGAACGAGGTGCTGAAATTGATCTGGGCGGCCAGCGCTTCGTGCGGCGACGTGATGATGCGGCTCACGACCGGATGCTTCTTATCTTCCAAGTACGATACCACGATGTCCATGGCCGCTTCAATGTCGTGCAACTCGCCGTTGAAAATGCTGACCCCTTTGCCGTGCAGGAGACTGTCCGCGATCCGCAATTCGATCAGGTCCACCGTCGTCCCTTTCAACGCCAGCTCCGAGGCGCGAATGTTGCAGGAGGTGGTGGCGGTCTCCACGATGCCGATGGCGCCTTCCTTGCAGGGGGCGCGCTTGCCGAATACGGCGTCGTGCAAAGTGGGGGCGATATCCGGAAGGAATACATGGTCAATCAGGTTGTCTTTCGCCCAGTACAGCGCCTCGTGATAGGACTCTTCAACGGAGGCGGTGCTACCGGCAATGAGGGTCAGATACCGGCCATGGCTGATCGTGCCGCATTTCACGAGGGAAATGGGGGCCTTCTTGATCAGGGCGTCGGTGGTGTGCATACCGACGGCAATGTCCTTGAATTCAAGGGTTGCAATAGCCGGATATTTCTTCATTAAACGATCCTGAAATGATCAACCAACGTACAGCGTCGCCAGCGCGAGAAGCTTACGGGGCCGGTCATTCCTTCGCCGGTGGGGCTGGCGATGGTGAAGGAGGTGCTGCCTTCACCGCCGAGGCCCAATCCGGCCTGGGATCGTCCGTTCTTCACGAAGATACTGCAGTTACACTCGCGCGCCATGCGGCTGAGCCGGTCCAAATGTTTCGAATGCATGATCGCCGTGTGATAGCACTGACCTTCCATCGCCAAGGCCAGATCGATGGCCTGGTCCGCGTTGGATACGCGGGCGATGGGCAGGATGGGCATCATCTGTTCGGTCCACATGAGGGGATGGTCGACATCCACTTCGACGATACCGAGCCGGATGGTGCTGGGCACGTTCATGCCGATCTGCGAAAGAATGACGTCGGCGTTCTTGCCGATGAGTTTGCGGTTGATTTCCGCATGGCCTCTCGGACCGGCCATCTTGGTGAACATGACCTGTTCCAGCGCGCGCAGCTTACTCTTGTCGATCAGCGCGGCGCCGTGGTGGACCATGGACTTGATCAGCGCATCGGCCACGGATTCGACGACCACGACTTCCTTTTCGTCGGCGCAGATGATGTTGTTGTCCGTGGATGCGCCGAGCACGATATCGCGTCCGGCCTGATCCATGTCGGCCGTTTCGTCCACGACGACGGGTGGATTGCCGGGACCGGCGCAGATCGCGCGTTTCCCGCTGGCCATCGCGGCCTTGACCACGCCGCCACCGCCGGTAACGACGAGGATGCGGATCCCGGGATGTTTCATCAGCTCCTGCGCGCTTTCAATGGTCGGATTGCCGACGCCGACGGCCACGTTCGGCGGGCCGCCCGCTTCCGTGATGGCTTTGTTGAGCAGGACGATGGTCTCCATGGAACAGCGTTTCGACGCCGGATGCACGTTGAAAACCACGGCGTTTCCGGCGGCGAGCATGCCGATGGAGTTGTTGATGATCGTCGAGGTCGGGTTCGTGCAGGGCGTAATCGCGCCGATCACGCCGTACGGCGCGGGTTCCGTGAGCGTCAACCCGTGATCGCCCGTTTGGGCGATAGGATGGAGCACTTCGGTGCCGGGCGTCTTTTCGATGACCAGCTCGTTCTTGACGATCTTGTCTTCGAATCGGCCCAGTCCCGTTTCTTCGTGCGCGGATTTGGCGAGCGCCGTCTTGTTTTCGCGCATCGTCGCGCGGATGTTCTCGATGATCTTGTTGCGGCGTTCGAGCGGAAGCGCGGCATACACGGGAAACGCGGCGCGCGCGGCGTTGACCGCTTCGTCCACGGTGTTGAAAATGCCCATCCCCGACGGGACGCCCTGGGCGGGTGGGGGAGCGGCGGGCGCGGAGGCCCCGCCTCCACCGGATGATCCTCCCAAATCCGCTACAATCTTCCGTGCAATTGCGTCAATGTCTTGATCGGATAACGTTGCCATGTGCTTCCCTTCGGGAACGTGTGAAGTAAGAAGTGAGAAGTATGAAATTATAAGTGGTAAGTGGGATGGATGATGCGTTCTATGTGCCGATCAGCCTGCGACTACTCCTTGTCCTACTTCTCACTTCTGACTTTCGACTTCTTACTTCCTCTCTTCTCTAGTCGTCGT
>SKXR01000170.1 GCA_007128275.1 Kiritimatiellia bacterium | reverse complement strand
TGGGCGCGGAGCCGGGAAGCGGCGCGACGCGGTCCCCGACGAAACAGGGGAACGACTGAGACCAGTCTCTAATTCTTTTCGGCATATTGTCCTACCCACCCCGGCCTTCGGCCACCCCTCCCGGGAGGGGATAATGGGTTAATATGGGGGGTGGGTTGAATATGTACCGACAAGAATTGGCGAATGGTATGAGCCCACCACAAACCGATACGGCCGGTTCGCCGGGAAGGGGGAACGGCCGGCGCCACAAGCCCTGAAGCAGCAAGGCGGATTTGTGCGGTCACTTGCTCAGTCGCCCGGCATGATGGGGTCTACTTCTTCGGGCCGCGCAACACGTGTTCGATCTCGCCCGATTGAATCATCGGTTCGAGTTCCCGCCAGCCACGAATGTGACGGCCGTGGATGAATATTTGCGGCACGAAATCGATTGTCTCGCCGCATCGCCGGTACATGGTCCGCGCGTGCTCGGAATCCACAAACGCGTCCGCCGCCTCGTCCCAGAAGACCTCGTAGGCCGTGAACGGAAGGCCGCGCGACCGGAAATAGCTAAGTGCCTGCTGGCACAAGCCGCAGATCTCGGCGTAGTAGATTTCTATGTGCGGTGTGTTTGAGGTCATTTACCCGCAGGTTTCAATAGGCTGATCACCACAATGAGTATAACGGACAAGATGAAACCGGGTACCAATTCATACAGATCGAACAGCCCGCCCTCGGCCTGTCGCCAGAAGATCACGGTGATGCCCCCCGTCAAGATCCCGGCAAGCGCGCCGTTGCGGGTCATGCGCGGCCAGTACAGCGCGAGGAGGATGGCGGGCCCGAAGGCGGCGCCGAATCCGGCCCACGCATAGGCCACCAAGTCGAGGACTTTGCTCTCGGGGTCCATGGCCAGCCCGCCGGCAATCAGGGCGATCACCGCGACAGCGCCGCGCCCGACCCATAACAATTCCTTCTGTGCGGCGTTCTTGCGGAAGAGTCCCTTGTAAAAGTCTTCGGTCAGCGCGGAGGAGGCCACCAGCAGTTGCGAATCCGCCGTGCTCATGATGGCGGCAAGAATGGCCGCCAGACAGATCCCGGCAATGAGCGGATGGAAAAGCAAGCCGACCGTGAAGATGAATACTTTCTCGGAATCGACTTCGGAGAGGGGCGGATCGAACAGGCCAATACCGGTGAACCCGATCAACAAGGCGCCGCCCATGGCAACGGTAACCCACGTCATGGCAATTCGTCGCGCGTCTGCCATCCGCGCGGGATATTGGATGGCCATGAACCGCGCGAGAATGTGCGGTTGTCCGAAGTAGCCGAGTCCCCACCCGAGCAGCGAGAGCAAGGCGATGAACGAGAGGCGGTTTCCTTCGGTATCGGTCCACATCGACAACAACTCGGGATTTACGCCGCGTACGGTCGAGATGGTGTCCACGGGACCGCCGAGGTGGTGCACGGCAGCAACGGCGCCGAGCGCCAACGCAAGGAACATCAGACTTCCTTGCAGGAAATCCGTCCAGCTCACCGCCAGAAATCCACCGAGGAACGTGTAGATGATGACAGTCGCGGCACCCAGCGCGACGGCCCAGCCGTAGGGTAGGTTAAAGACCGATTCAAAGAGTTTGCCGCCCGCCGCCAGTCCGGAACTCGCGTAGAAGGTGAAGAAGATAAGAATAAAGATGGCGGACACCAGGCGGAGCAGGCGGGATTGGTCCTTGAATTGCCGCTCAAAGAAATCGGGTAGGGTCAGCGCGTTATCCAGTTCCATGGTGCGAACGCGCAATCGGCGGGCGACCAGGCGCCAGTTGAGATAGGTGCCGACCAGCAATCCGATTGCAATCCAGGAGGCTTCCAGTCCGGCCAGATAGGCGTAGCCCGGCAGGCCCAGCAATAGCCATCCGCTCATATCCGAGGCGCCCGCGCTCAAGGCCGTGACCCATCGACCCAGTTTTCGTCCGCCGAGCACGTAATCGGACAAGTCGCTGGTGCGACGGTATGCGACCGCTCCGATGCCGAGCAAGGCCAGAATGTAGACGATAAATGTCGCTGTCAGTAATGCGTTAAACTCTAGCATGCTCGCCTTTCCATGAATCAGTAGGGAATCGTTGCCTCCCCCCGGGAATAATTCAATCCATTACTTTGTCGCCTTATCAATAAAATTGACGATCGTCAATTTTACTGAGCATCGGTGAAACTGACGATCGTCAATTTTATTGATACCCATTTTGTTTCCGGTGCTGCGACTTTCATCGCGCTCTGCGGGGGCGCCCAATGGGGAGACCATTCGTATTGCCGAGTTTTGCGGAGTTAACGCTTGATCGTAATTGACCGAACACGTTAAGCTTTCATTTGAAGCATCAAATTACTCAAGCGAGGTAGCTGATTCATGTGTGGAATTTGTGGGGAAATCAATCTGAGCGGGCGCACGCCGTCTATGCAGGCCATCGAGCGTATGACGGAGGTCATGACCCCGCGCGGACCGGATGACGTGGGTCTGTTGATGCGCAAGACGATGGCGTTCGGTCATCGTCGCTTGAGCATCATCGATCTATCCGCGCATGCACAACAACCCATGGTCGATAATCTACTCGGATTGGGAATTGTCTATAACGGGGAGATCTACAACTACCGCGAGCTGCGGGACGAATTGATTGCAAAAGGCTATTCCTTCTTCTCGCACGGCGATACGGAAGTGATTCTTAAGGCCTACCACGCATGGGGCGACGATTGCGTGAAGCGATTCTATGGTATGTTTGCGTTCACCCTGTGGGAACGCGATTCCGGGCGCGTGTTCTGCGCCCGAGACCGTTTGGGAATAAAGCCGTTCTATTACGTGAACATCAAAGACGGGTTCCGGTTTGCGTCTTCACTTCCCGCCCTCCTCAAGGCGGGCGATGTGGACACGTCGATCAATCCTGTGGCGCTTCATCATTACATGAGTTTCCATTCCGTGGTGCCGCCCCCGCATACCCTGATCAAGGGCATTCATAAACTGCCGCCGGCCACCACGCTCAGTATCGAACCCAACGGCCAACGCCGCGAATGCGTTTATTGGGACGTGCCGTACGGCCCGCAACCCGGCGACGAAAAGCGCTCCTTTGAGGACTGGCAAGAGTTGACTTTGGTGGCATTGCGGAAGGCGGTGGAACGCCGGTTGGTCGCGGATGTGCCGGTGGGCGTCCTGTTGTCGGGCGGCGTGGATTCCAGCCTCATCGTCGGCCTGCTCGCCGAAGCGGGGCAACACGGGTTGCAGACCTTCTCGATCGGTTTCGAATCGGTCAACGACGAGAAGGGTGACGAGTTTGAATACTCCGATGTGATCGCCAAACGTTTTGAAACCACGCATCACAAGATTCAGGTTGACGCCAAACGCACGCTCCCCTCGATGGAAGCCTGCGTGCGTGCGATGTCCGAGCCGATGGTGAGTCATGATGTGATCGGCTTCTTCCTCCTATCCCAGGAAGTGGCCAAGCACGTGAAGGTGGTGCAAAGCGGACAGGGCGCCGACGAGGTGTTCGGCGGGTATCATTGGTATCCGCCCATGTTGGCGAGCAAGGATCCGGTGAACGATTACGCCAACGTCTTCTTCGATCGGGACCACGCAGAATACGTCGAAGCGGTGGCTTCGAAATATGTGGACCGCGATTTTAGTCGCGAATTCGTTGAGGCGCATTTCAAACGGAACGGCGCGCCGACCGGGGCGGACCTGGCGTTGCGCATCGATACCCATGTGATGCTGGTGGACGATCCCGTAAAACGCGTGGACAACACGAGTATGGCGTGGGGCTTGGAAGCGCGGGTGCCGTTCCTGGACCATGACGTGGTTGAACTGGCGGCGCGCATGCCCGCGCCATTGAAGATTGATCAGGGCGGCAAATACATCTTGAAAGAAGCCGCTCGCCGTGTGATTCCCGCCGCAGTGATCGATCGCCCCAAAGGCTATTTCCCGGTGCCCGCACTGAAATATCTGCGGGGCGAGTATTTGGGTTGGGTCACCGACATTTTGAACCAGCCCGCTGCACGCGAGCGGGGCGTCTTTAACCGGGCCTACGTGGATCGGTTGTTGGCCGACCCCGAATCGCAGATCACGCCTTTACGCGGATCCAAGCTGTGGCAGGTGGCCCTGCTGGAATATTGGTGCCAGACGCACGGTGTCTAGGGGGGAGCGAGGGACCATGCCGAGAAGACGAGCGATGAATCATCGGATAGAGCGTTCGAGCGCGGCTTCTGTCCGGAGCTGGGAGCGACCTTCTCCGCCGATGGCCAAGAAGATGAAATCGGACGCGGTGCTGCACATGGGCTGGGGCCGCCTGATTTTTGCGCATACGTTTGAGCGGCAGCAGGCCATTGCGGACCTGTTACGGGACGAAAGGGCGGGTGAACGGGATGTGGCGTTCTATTTGCGTGATCCGCATGTGGTCCTGTCGCTCGCACCGCAGGAGCTCTTTCTTGATCCCTCGCACACGTACCGGATCTGGCTCAACCAGTACCGGCCCGGTCGCGCTCGGCCCAAAGGGGTCATCATCCGTCGCATTCATACCCAGGCGGATATTGCGGGGATCAACCGGATTTATGCGTCCCGCCGGATGGTGTTGGCTGACGAGGAATATCTGTGGGCCCACCGTCGATCCCGGGTACTGCTCTATATTGTGGCGGAGGACACGGAGACGGGGGAGATTGTCGGCACGTCAGCCGGCGTGGATCACGAGCTGTTCTTTCATGATCCGGAGAACGGTTCGAGTTTGTGGTCGTTGGCCGTGGATGCGCAGGCCCCGTATCCCGGAGTGGGCGAGGCGCTGGTGCGCTATTTGTCCGAGCACTATCAGGCGTTGAGCCGTGCCTATATGGACCTGTCCGTCATGCACAACAACACCGAAGCAGTGCGCCTATATGAAAAACTCGGCTTCAAGCGAGTCCCCGTCTTCTGCCTAAAACACAAGAACCCGATCAACGAGCCGCTGTTTGTTTCGCCGGCTCCGGATGAGAAGATGAATCCATACGCCGATATCATCATCCGCGAAGCACGGCGGCGCGGCATTGCCGTGGATATCATGGATGCGGACAACGGCTATTTTACACTCAGCTTCGGCGGCCGCTCCATCATCTGCCGCGAATCACTGACGGAGTTGACGTCCGCGATCACCATGAGCTGGTGCGATAACAAGCAAGTGACCCTGCGTATTTTGTCGAGTGTTGGGCTGAAGATTCCCGATCAAATGGCGGTGAAAGACAAAGACGGACGAGCGGACTTCTTGAAGAAGCATCGGCGCGTGGTCGTCAAGCCGGTGCGAGGGGAACAGGGGCAGGGGATTTCGGTGGATATCACCACGGAAGAGGATTTGGACAAAGCGATCCGTCGCGCCAAACAGTATTGTGAGACCGTCATGATCGAAGAGATGGCCAAAGGCGCGGATTTGCGGATCATCGTCATCGATTACAAGGTCGTTGCCGCCGCCATCCGCAAGCCTCCCGAGGTCATCGGTACAGGGCAGCATACGGTCAAGGAATTGATCGCCAAACTGAGTCGTCGCCGCTCCGCGGCGACCGGCGGGGAAAGCCGTATTCCCATGGACGATGAGACCAAACGATGCGTGAAG
>SKXR01000023.1 GCA_007128275.1 Kiritimatiellia bacterium | reverse complement strand
GTTCAATCTGCGCCAAGGCGACGGGCAACTTCTCGTGTATCGTATACTGCCGTACTTCCTTCTTCTTGATCTGGAACCCGTACCGTAACAGGACAAGCTCCTCCGCATTTTCTCTCAGCCACTTTACATATTCGGCGGCGTCCTCGCCGAAACCGTCCAACTGTGATTGATCCATGGAAGTAGGCGTGATGATTTGCGGACGAAACGCTTCAATCCGTCCCTCACGGATACGCACCTGGTTGGTATCGTCCATCAGTTCGCTGAGGAGATGATAGTTGACCACGGAATTCCCGAATGTTTCCAAGCGCCCGGAAGGCGGACGAACCACCTCCGTGTTGTGCAGGGCATACCAAAAATCAAAATCTCGATTACTCATGAATTCTTTCCACTACCAGCATAGCACATTCTACGTCGTCTCCAAGGTGCTTTACTTTACAGGGAATATGCTATCGGGAAGCACGGTGCCCTGCACGCAGGATCGCAGGATACGCGGATCCGCCGTGCCGGCGGCCAGGGCGGGGTGATACGCGATGCGGCTTGTAACCGGGACGGCGGCCATCCGTTCGAGGGTGCACCGGTTGTCTTCTTCGATGTCGCCCCACGGTTCAGGAGTTGTTTGGACCAGGACAAGCCCGGCGAGGTCCAGTCCGGCGTCGCGCAGGACCCGGACCGTGAGCAGCGTATGGTTCAGCGTGCCGAGACCGGCCCGGCAGGCGATGATCACGGGCAGGGCGAGGCGCCGCATAAGTTCAAGCATGGTGTCGGAATCATTCAGCGGCACGAGGACACCGCCCGCGCCTTCCACGACGAGAAACGCATGTCGGCGCTGCAACCGCTCGTAGGATTCGAGAATGCGGTCGATCGAGATCGTCACGTCTTCTCGCGCGGCGGCCAGGTGTGGCGAGGCGGGCATGAGCAGTCGGTAGGGACAGATGTCCGCTCGGTCCTCCGGAGCCGGTGTGATGCCGGCCAGTCGCAGACCGTAATCCGGATCGGGTGCGATTCGTTCGCCGCC
This sequence comes from Kiritimatiellia bacterium, assembly GCA_007128275.1. Classification (GTDB taxonomy): domain Bacteria; phylum Verrucomicrobiota; class Kiritimatiellia; order SLAD01; family SLAD01; genus SKZA01. The sequence goes on along the minus strand of SKXR01000023.1, from coordinate 4,587 downwards.
CGCCTGGCGGCAACCCGTTTGCACGGGTTTCATGTACATCACGCGCTGTTCGCGTTCGATCCGTTGGAGCAACACCGCCGCGCTGACCACGGTTTTCCCGACGCCCGTGTCCGTGCCTGTAATAAAGCATCCCCGGTTCACCTCGACTCCGACGTCTGCGCGACAAAGAATCCGACCTCGTAGGTACACCGCACGCCTCCGGATTCATCGGCATAACGCTGTTCGTACAAGGACTTCAGTTTCGTCAATTCGCCTCGCGATAGAGGCTGGCGCCCCCGGGATACCGCACCGCCGGTAACCCCTTGTTGATTCAGGGTGCGCAACAGGGCATTGGCTGAAGGATACGTGCGTGTATACGTGGCGTGGTGATCGTGGAGCATGCGGATCGGCGCTGTCTGCAGCGCTTCAAGGAAGTCGCCGAATGCAGGCAGTTGCAGGGGCGGCGACTTGTCCGGCGCCACTTCCCGGCGCGTGGCGTGGAGTTCATGCAAGGTGTCCCGGGTCATGGCCGAAAAGATCAGGTACCCCCCGGGTTTGAGCATCGACGCCAGGTGTTGCAGTGAAAGGTCGAGGGGCGTCAGCCATTGCAGTGCGGAACTGCTTGCGATGATGTCGTAATGCATGGGGGCCTGATAATCGCGCAAGTCGCTGACGATCCATTCCACGTTATGTGCCGCCGGTATCTTTGCTTGTGCCACGCGGATCATGTCGGCCGCAAGGTCGACGGCGTCGATCTGTGCCGTGGGGTAGGCGGTCGCCAATTGTTCAGTGAGAAATCCCGTTCCACAGCCGGCATCCAGTATATGATGCGGAACGGTCAATTCAGCGAGGATCTCTATCAATTCCAAGGCAATGGCGTGTTGCAGGCCGGAATGTTGATCATAGGTGTCCGCGGCCTTGGAAAAGCGCTTGCCTGCATGGTGCGTAGTGTCTCTTGTATCCATATCATCTCCGAATCACGCGGGCATGAGCAACGTGATTACTGTCGCGTAAGGATGAATTCCTGCGCGTTCCTCGCTATAACGTCCGGGATTGTGCCCGGAAGGTGGTGTCCCTCTTCCTCTTCAGAGATCAATAGCGCATGGGCGAGATTATCACAAATCCAATTTGCCCCGGAAATGGGAATGATCTGGTCCTTGCCTCCGTGAATCACGAGGGTGGGCTGGGGGATGAGCGTCATGCGCGCGCGTAAATCCGTGTGCAGGAGATACGCCAAGCCGCTGAACAAGGCGTCGTCTCCCTGCGAGAGGGCGTCGCTGACCTGCGCCTGCAAAGATTCTGCAGAGGGCTTTTTCGGGAACGCGAGCCGGATGAAAAAGTCTTCCAACACACGATTCCGCCTCATCTTCTTTTTCATGCCCGAGATCATCAGGCGGAATTCGGCCGTATTTGTGCCGTGCGGATAGTTTTCCCGCGCACAAAAGCAGGCCGTGGGACTAATCAAGACCAATTTCTCGATCTGTGCCGGCCAGAACGACGCGGTTTCCAATGCAATAAGGGCGCCGGTGGACCATCCGATGACCACCGCCGGTCTCCGGTCCGCCATCAAGACCTCCGAAAGCGCGCGTGCATAGGGCGAAGGTTCATTGTCAGGCAACGGGAAGGTGGAGGGGGACGTGCCGATGTCGGCCATATCGAACGGCAATGGGGCGTCTCCTAATCGTTCGGTCAGGCAGTTCTTCAGGGCGTCGAGACGCGCGATGGGTACGCCCCAGCCTGTCAGCAGGATGGTCGGTGAGGGACTTGGATTCACAGTATTCCTTCCTCGTTGAATGCGTCGATTACAGCGTCAAAGGCCCGGTCCAGATCCTCGTCCGAATGGGCCAAGGTGATGGAAAACCGTAGCCGCGCCTGATCGGGCGGCACGGTGGGCGGACGCAACGCGCCGACGAGGATACCGCGCGATTTCAAGCGTCCGGCCAGCCGGAGGGTGCTTGCATTGTCACGCACCAGTACGGGCACGATTTGGCTGGAGGATCGCAACGTGTCCAGTCCGACGCCCTGTAGCCGTTCACGAAATCGTTGCGCACGGGCCAACAAGGTTTTCCCGAGTCCCGGCGTCTCCTCGAGAATCCGCAGGGCTTCCAAGGCGGCGGCCATGACGGCCGGAGGGAGTGCGGTGGTGTAGATGAATGCGCGCGAGCGGTTGATCAGCCATTGGCGCGTTCGTTCCGAGCAGGCCGTGTAGCCGCCATATCCGCCCAACGCCTTGCTCAGCGTGCCCATGGATGCCGTTACCTTCGTGTGCAGGTTCAAGGCGCTTACGAGGCCGGCGCCGTGGGGACCGAACACTCCGCCGGCATGCGCTTCGTCCACCATGAGCAGGGCCTCGTGGGATTCGGCCAGTGCCGCGATCGCTTCCAGGGGGGCCTCGTCGCCGTCCATGGAGAATACCGATTCGGTAAGAATCAGGCGACGTCCGGACGGTGCGCGTTTGAGGGTTTGCTCAAGGGAACCCGGGTCGTTGTGCGCAAATCGATGAAGTCTGGCGCCGCTCAGACGCACGGCATCGAGGACGCTGGCATGGATCAGTCGGTCCGCAAAGGCATGATCATTTCTTCCGATCAGTGACGAGATCACTCCCGCATTGGTCATGTACCCGCTTCCAAAAACCACGGCGGCCGGATACCCTTTGTGGCGCGCGATGCTTCGCTCCAAGGCGTCATGGGGCGGAAGCGTTCCGGTAATCAGTCGCGAAGAGGTGGCGCCCGTTCCATACTGTTCCAACGCTAGAGCGGCCGCCTTCTTCAGCCGGGGGTGACGGGCAAAATCCAGATAATCGTTGGACCCGAAATTCAGCCATCTGCGGCCTTGCGCGGTGAACACGCCACCGACGCTTTCGTAGACATGAATGGATCGCTCCAAATGTGCCGCACGCTGTTTCGCGAGTTCAGCGTCGATCCATTCTTCGGGTTTCGAGTTGACTTCTTGCATGTGATAACCGTTACTTTTCTGGCTGAGAGACTGATATATAGCCTAAGAACGGGAAATAAGAAAAGCATCCCTTGTCGGTATTCGGAGATTTATGAACTGGAACACATTGAGCTACAAGATTCTGGAAGGCGAAGAAATTACCCGGGAGGAAGCCTTGGCGGTGTTGCGGGCCGGCGACGACGAGTTGCTGTCCGTATTGGATGCGGCGTTTCGCGTGCGTCTGCATCATCACGGACGGGAGGTGCGCCTTCATGTGTTGCAGAACGCCAAGAGCGGGATGTGCCGCGAGAATTGCGCGTTCTGCAGTCAGGCCATCGGCGCGTATAGCGGGGTGGAGCGATACCATATGCAGACGGTGGAAGAACTCGTGGCGGGCGCGAAAGAGGCCCACGATCGGCAAGCCGTGAAATACTGCATGGTCACCGCCACGCGCGGTCCCTCCGCCAATGAATTGGATGTCATTTGTGAAGCAGTGCGGCAGATCACTCAGGATGTGCCGATCGAGATCTGTACGTCGTTGGGTTTGTTGAACGAGGAACAGGCCCGTCGCCTGGCGGAAGCCGGTGTGCATCGTTTCAACCATAACCTGGAAACGTCGCGCAATTACTTCCCGAACGTGTGCCAGACGCATAGTTACGATGACCGGGTGGCCACCGTACGCGCCGCCAAAGCGGCGGGCATGGAAGCCTGTTGCGGCGGGATCGTGGGTATGGGCGAAGCCTTGGATGATCGTGTCGATCTGGCCTTTGCCTTGCGCGACTTGGAGGTGGAGTCCATCCCGGTTAACTTCCTCGATCCGCGTCCGGGCACGCCCTTGGCGCATGTGGAACGGCTCTCGCCTGCCGATTGCCTGAAGGTGTTGGCTATGTTCCGTCTCGTCAATCCGAAGAGCGAAATCCGTGTGGCCGGTGGCCGTGAAGTGAATCTGCGCCACATGCAGCCGCTCGCCCTGTATCCGGCCAACTCGATGTTTACGGAAGGCTACCTGACCACGCCGGGGCAGGGATACGAACATGATTTGGCGATGATCAGAGATGCCGGTTTCACCGTGGCCGAGTTGGCGCCGGCCTGAGCGTTCGCGTCATCGGATTAGTTCACATCATGGACCAGACAACGGAAGATTCCAGCAACGAAACGTATCGGGCGAAAGCCGTGATCCGAAACAGTGCCGGCATTCATTGCCGTCCCACGGCGGTCATCGTCAAGGAGGCCCGCCGTTTCGAATGCGAGATCTCGGTGCATACATCGAATGACACCACGGCTGATCCGAAGTCCGCCATCGAATTGCTGGCGCTCGGCCTCGACGAAGGAACGGAGATCGAGATTGAAGCAAACGGGGACTCTGCGCCGGCTTGTTGTCAACGTCTTGTCGAACTGTTCGAGACGGAATTCGACTTCCCTCCTCGCGAAGACGGCCGGAAGCGCGAGGGCGACGAAGGCCTGATGGCGTAGCAGTTGGCCCGCGTCGCGGACCATACGCGACAAGATAATGTGCAGATCGGGCCCCACCGTGAACGCTATCGCAACGCGTGGGGTCCCGGGTCAAAACGTATAGAGCACATAGGGCTAGCACATAGGAGCACATAGGGACATAGAAATAACATCCTCATCGGGATGCGGGATAGGATTTCGGGGAGATCAGGTGGGAAAATC
>SKXR01000071.1 GCA_007128275.1 Kiritimatiellia bacterium | reverse complement strand
GGAGACCGAGGAACGGCTTGCTAATACGCGTGGACGGCCCAGAGGACCGTCCTACGAAAGAGCACGGATGATGACACGTCGTAGGGCGGTGCTCTGCGCCGCCCAATGCTGGACCACCAGAAAGGACATTGCCCCTCCTGGGCGGAGACCGAGGAACGGCTTGCTAATACGCGTGGACGGCCCAGAGGACCGTCCTACGAAAGAGCACGGATGATGACTTCGGAAGGCCGGCGCTTGCAACGCGCCGGCGATGAATCAATAGCCCTGGTATACAGGAAAACCGCTATTTATGCATATCCTGCAAGGTGCGCAGGAGGCTGTTGACGAGGACGAACTTGAGCGCATTCCACTCGCGGCGGGACGATTGATAATGTTTCTGGTTCACTTCGACCTCTATGCCCGCATAGGCCTTGACCGGGAAACGTTTGCGTAGTTGGGTGGTGAACCCGTCGGCCTTCCCCTGATACGGGTAGTTCATGCGCACACGGTATTGCGGCCATTCCTCCCGCAGTACGTCCCGCCACGCGCGGCAGAAACTCTTTTCCATCGTACGGCGAGGATCGTAAAGCAGGCCTATGTCCGCGTTTCGCCGCTCGCCCTTCATGACGGGGGTGAAACTGTGTATCGACAGGTGGAGCACCTTCCGGTTCGCCCCGCATAAATCGCAAATGGCCTTCTCCACCCGGTTCTGATACGGCGTGTAATAATTCTGGATCAACCAGTTCTGTTCGTCTTCGTCCAGCTTGTTCGTCACCTTTGAAAACAAGCCCTTGTGGTTGGCGGAACGATTCAGCTCAACCAACAAACGGGTCGTGGTGGAATAGAGAAAGGGCGCGCCCAACGCGCTCGCCACGGCGCGGGCCAACTCCAATGCGCCGGGGTCGTAGCCACGATGACCGTTCACCTCTCTTTCGTAAGGTGCGAATAGACGGGTGTAACGGGCCGGGACACGATTCCCTCCGTGCTCACACGTTACGATGCATCCATTACACACGCTCACCGAACATCCACCCTCCTGAGAGCTGATCACAAAGCCGTGAGTATATACCATGCAGCGCATCTCGTGAAGGGGTCTCGCCGATTTCTTTTACGAGACGATTCGCGAGCGTTCCGCGCGCTAGCAAATGCCGCACCGCGTCCGCCACCGCCTTATCCCGCGGCGCCGCACACTGTTGCGCGAGATGGGCCCAGATAGCGCCCGCCGTCGCGGGCGAGGCCATACCGAACAGATCGAGATATTTCGGATTGTGAATCAGCGCAGCCTCACCTTGCTTGATCGTATTTAGCAATATGTGTTCCAGATCCCGTTCATCCCAAAGCATGACCTTTTCGAGCGTCACCCAGCGCTCGTCGCACAACAGTTTCAAGGCCTCTACGATTAGATGAATGACGGCCAGATCGGCCGCTGGACATTCCTGCATGTCCAGCAGACGGATTTCAATGGTGTTTCGATCAAACCGCGCGATGGCGCCGCGCGCATTCACCCATTCGTGCCGCAGGATGTTCCCCTCGTCATAGGGGGCGATATCGCCATAGATCCGATGAAGAATATCCTGCTCGTAGCGCGCGCGCGTGTAGACCCGTTCCGGAATAATATGACCGGCCACCGAGGGAATCCGGTCGGCGTTGTGACGATACATCTCCAACCGTGCGTCCAGCAAACCCGTCCCCTTCCCGTCCAGGTACGGCGAGCTAGCCGCCAAGGCGGGCAAGATCGGCAGCAGCACACGCACGGCCGCGTGCAAGCGCCCGAACTCTTCATCATCCGCAAACGGAAGATTCAGGTGCACGCTTTGCAGATTCGACCACCCGTGACCACGACACGAGAAGATTCGGTCAAAGGCCTCGTAGACGGCATTCTGTTCGTGCGGCCACAACCGGGTTTCCGTGTGGGGATCCATCCAAGGATGAACCGCGGTCGGCATCAGCCGGGCGTTCATCGGGCGGAGGATATCTCCGATGCGCCGGACATCGCGATCAAAGAGTCCGGCCAGACCGTCCAGGCTTGGAACCGGGCCGTTGGTCTTCAGTTCAATGACATGCAAAGCCAATTCATTGGACCACGCCAATTCGCCCATCTCCATCTCGGCCTGATACGTGCCCGCGACCGCATGCAGAACACGGTCTGCGACGGGACATACGTCCAAGGAATGATCCCGCACGATCATGTATTCCAACTCGACGCCGTACCTTTCGAACAGCGAATACTTGGGCGGTCCGGTCATGAACGGCCCCGATCCGCCTTCTGCTGTTCCATGCGGCGGAGGAACCCCTCCATGATCCGTTCATAGAGCGTGTCTTTCAAGACGACGTCTTCGTACCCGCTGTCGATACTTGGATTGTCGTTCACTTCAATCACATAGAACGCACGACCAACCTGTTTGACGTCCACGCCGTACAAGCCGTCGCCGATCAGGTTGGCCGCGCGCAAGGCGGTTCGCACGGCCTGAGCGGGCGCCAATTCCACCGGCATCGTATCCACGGCGCCATCCGTCTGTTTCCCCTCGTCCCGGCGCACAATCTGCCAATGTTTCCGGGCCATAAAATAGCGACACGCATACAGCGGTTTGCGGTCGAAGATACCGATCCGCCAATCAAATTCCGTGGGCAGGAATTCCTGCGCCACCACCAGCTCGGACCGCGCCAGCAGCAATCTCCCTTTTTCCAACAAGCTCTCGCGATCATCGGCCTTCACCACCCCGAGCGAGAAGGCGCTGTCCGGCTGCTTGAGCACACACGGAAATCCCAGTGATCCCGAAGCGACTTCCTCCAGGTTGTCGTCGTGCAAAATGACCGTGCGGGGCGCCGGGATATCGTGACGGTCGAGCAGTTCGGCCAAATACACCTTGTTGGTGCACTTTAGAATGGATTCCGGGTCGTCGATCACGACGAGTCCCTCGGCGGTGGCGCGGCGTGCAAATCGATAGGTATAATGATTCACCGACGTCGTCTCCCGGATAAACAGTGCATCGAACTCCACCACACGGGAAAAATCGTCTTTGGTGATGAACTCCACCCCAATACCCAGCCCTTCCGCCGCCTTCTCGAAACGAGACAGCGCCTTGCCGTTCGAAGGCGGTTCCTGCGATTTTGGGTCATGCAGAATGGCCATGTTGTATCGGGGCGCCTTGCGCTTGCGCGTACCGAAACGTCGTCCCTTGAAATAGTTGGTGGCGGCACGTACCACAAAAGGACGATGGCTGGCTGGGATGTCTTTCACGGCGATCGGCGCAATATTCTGTAACTGCCATTTCTTGCCGTCCGACCTTGTGAAATACGCGCGGAGCAACGGCGCTTGAAACAGATTGAACAATTGGACGCTGATTCGATCGTATTTCTCGGCCAGGTTATGCCCGAAATAGATACTGAGGGTGAATTTGCGTGATTGGATTTTTGCGAGGCTTTTCTGAGTCAGGTCGTCAAGATCGTCGGACACCATGCGGATCATGGTCTGCAGTTTCATATCCTGTACGGTGGTCACACTCGGGATGGGTTTATGTCCGCGGGCCGCGGCCAAGAGCGAGACGTAATAGCCGCGGCTTTGATAGCGGTAGGATCGACACAAATTGAATACGCGCAAATCGCGGCGGTCGGCATAGTGCGGGTCGGTCAGGTAGGCTGTCGCCCCCAACACCGTCACATTGGGGATGTGCAAGGGCCACTCTTTCGGGTTATCCACCACCAACAGTATTAGCATGCTCGCTTCTTTCGCGCTTGTGCCCCGGCCTGATGATCAGGACATTGGCGTCGTAGGTTATAACGCCGAGCAGGACGGCAATCAAGACACGGTTGATGTCGACCATGTATTTCTTTTCGCCCGCCATCGGATTCCGGGCATAGGGGTCGGCAACCAGCGCCTTGCGCTCTTCCCGGTCATAGCCGCACACCACCACGAAATGGCCGGAGGGATACCCCCGCACATCGTCATCGACCAGCCGGCCCTCGCCCGCTTCGCGCGCCGCCCGGTAGAGATAGGTGGAGCTGAGCCCCGTGATCAGGGGTATCCGGCGGTTGAGATACTTGCGGATCAACGTCGCCGTCAAGTCCTCGAAGCGAAGAACGCCGCCCCGTTCCAGAAACTCGATGTACGCCGGGGTGGCAAACTGCAATTTGGCGTTGTCGGTCTTGTATCGGGCCTGTTCACTTAGTTTGGCCGGGATATCGACCTCGACCTCTTCCCTGAACCAAGTCGGATCGAACACATGCAGGTTATAGGTGTAGATCGTGGCTCGGTATCCTCGCTTCAACGCATGACAGGCCATTTGCACGGCCAACGTACCGCCTCCTTCCAAAGACGGAACCTCTGCAATCACCTGTTCCAAAGGCAGGACGTCCCCATAGTATCGGTACACCGCATGCAGACAGGACGGTCCGCACGTGGCATCGTCCGGTTGCGGTGTAATCTCAAAAGGAAATCGCGTCTCCATACGAGATTAATAGCGGGTACCGCCTTGGCCGTATAGGGGATTCCAAGACCGTTGGTCGATGCGGTTTCCCGATGGACGACGCCCCGCCCTCCAATTATAGTATGCTGGAACTGCCCTTCCGGCCCCATATGAGAAAAGGATGACAACACCACAGAGCAAACCACAACCCCTTGCAAAACGCGCGCATTGGGCCATGCGATGGCGCAAATGGGTCAAACCGTTTATCTCCAAACACGGTTCACCGGAAGATATTGCCGGCGGATTTGCTATCGGTTTCCTGATCGCCTTTACCCCGACCATCGGAATTCAGATTCTGCTCTCCTACTTCATCGCCACGGCCTTCAAAGTCAGCCGTGCCGCCGCCCTGATCCCGATTTGGATCACCACCCCCGTCACCATGACGCCGATTTACGCGTTCACCTACCAGATCGGCACGTGGTTCGTGGACGGACCTTCGGTCAACCATGTTCGCCGCCAACTCACCAACCTTGTCCGACGCATGGACGACTATGACGCCTTTGATATCCCTTCCCGATTTGCGGAAGCCATGTCCATCAGCGGCGACATCATCATTCCCATGACGATCGGCGGGCTGCTGGTCGGCGGGCTCTGCGCGATGGCCTCCTATCCGCTAACCTTATGGTTTGTCCGCCGTTTTCGCGCACACCGCGAAACGAAAAGACAAATGAGACGTCGCCGCTTTCATTTCCCCAAACTGCGCCACGGCGGACACGAAAAGGATCAGGGTCAAGACACTCCCTGATTCCACACTGTACAGACCCCTTTCCCCGCGCTATATTATCCCCATCATGAGTGAACCACAGATGGACATGCACATAACTTCCTTGACATCGTCGAACGTGACGACCTTGCATGCACTTGCGCCCACCGGGCGCAGGCGTTCCCCTGCCGTCTCCTGATTTCAGATGAAAGAAGAGACCATTCACTTTGCCAATGCGCGCGAAGCGCAGGACATCACGGGCAATCAAGTCGAGATTCTGAAACGAATCGAATCCGCCTTTGACGTCCGCCTGACCGCCCGTGACACTTGGCTCCGCGTGCTCGGAGAACCGGAACCGGTCGCGCAGGCCGTACGGTTCTTCGACCTCCTGCGCCATGCCCGCGACCAGGGCGTCATCCTGAAGGAACACGGGATTATCTATACCATGCAACAGGTGTTGGCGGGTCGTGAGCAAGACTTGGACGGGTTGTACCAGTCGCGTATCGAAGTGGCGACGGGCAAGTCGCCGATCTTCCCGCGGACTTTCGGCCATCGCCTGTATGTGGATTCGATCCGCAAGAACGATATCACCTTCGGCCTGGGTCCTGCGGGAACGGGGAAGACCTATCTGGCGATGGCCATGGCCGTATCGGCGCTGGTCAGGAACGAGGTGAGCCGCATCATCCTCACGCGGCCCGCTATTGAAGCCGGAGAAGCACTCGGCTTTCTACCCGGCGATATTCAGCAGAAGGTGCTGCCGTATCTCCGCCCCCTCTACGACGCGCTGTACGACATGATGCCCCCCGAAGACATTGAAAAGAACGTGGAACGCGGCGTCATCGAGGTCGCGCCCTTGGCCTATATGCGAGGCCGCACGCTGAACCATTCATTCATCATCCTGGATGAAGCCCAGAATACCACCCGCGAACAGATGCTGATGTTTCTAACCCGGATGGGATTCGATTCAAAATGCGTCATCACCGGGGATCTGACACAAGTCGATCTACCTTCCAGCAAGCAGAGCGGCTTGCTGGAGGCCAAACAAACGCTGAGCCGCGTGGAAGGCATCGCCTTGGTGGAAATGAGCGATGATGACGTGGTGCGCCACGCGCTGGTACAGAAGATTATCCAGGCGTATCGGGAAACACGGCACGATCCGGAAAACGGGAAGCGCTTGGAACAAGCCATTCATGACGCGGCGCAGCGGAAGCCCGCAGTCTCGCCCTAGGGCCATTGCGTCAAGGAGCTGTTTATGCCATTTGGAAAGTTACAACCACGCGATAAACGCGCGCGAATTCATGCGCATCTCACCGGCGCGCGCGCGGTGCCCGCCGCGTCCAGCTATATTCCGCCCCTCATCCTGGCGGGCATTCTCTGGGTGTCGGTCGTGGCGCTGCTCAACCTCGGCGAAGGCCTCATTCATGCGCCGCTTTCGGAAGGTCAGCGGGCGCCCGCCACGGTATTGGCCCAGGTGGATTTTGAAGCGCTGGATATCGCCGCCACCGAACTGAGTCGACGCCAGCAAGCCGAAACCGTCCTGCCGGTGTTCACCATTAGCCAAGCGCCCTTGCAATCCGCGTTCCGCGCTTCAGACCAACTGTTTGACCGCCTGAAGGAATTGCGGAAGTTAACCACGGCGGAAATGCCGCCCGACACGATCAGCGTGTCCGGGATTACCTTGCGCGTCGCAGAGGCCCTGACGCTGGCGCCCGAAGACGACGAGGAAACCGTGAGAAACGCCATTCGCAATGCGCTGCAAGGGGTCTGGCTGCACGGCATTGTATCCGCCTCCGAACGGGAAAGTCGTTTTCATGGCGTGGCGCCAAAGGGCAGCATATCGATTCGAGTCGACGAGAATACCCATCGGACCCCCGTGGATATCGACGAGCTCTATACCCCGGAAGAAGCCACGCGGGCGGTCATCACACGGATACGCAGTCAAACGGAGCATCTGGCTGTCGCGGAACGCCCCCTGCACAGCCTGATCCGTGCATGGATTCAACCCAACCTAATGTACGATGCGGCCGCAACCGAAGCCATGCGCCAACAGGTGCAGCGCCGCGTCGAACCCGTCCATAAACACGTTCGTGCGGGCGCCACATTGATCAATCAAGGCGATCGCGTCACACCACAGCAACTTGAGGATTGGCGATCACACCAGCGACGCTTGAACGAACTTCAAACGCCCGGGGACCGGCGCCTGCAAGGGATCGGCCGGTCCGCCTTGTTGCTCTTTGCCTTGGTGATCTGTTGCGGGCTGTTGCAAATTGTGCGGCCGGATATCGTGCAGTCCCCTTCCCGCGTCACGCTCCTTGTCATTCTTGCACTGCTCACGCTTCTACCCGTCAAGGGCCTTCTTTACCTGGCCAACACCACGCAATTCCTGCCTTCTTCGCTGGTGGAATTCATGTTGCCACTGGCCTTCGCCCCCATCCTCACCACCATTCTCATCGGCCCGGCCACTGCCGTCGTGATCGGCGTCTGGACCAGCTTCACCGCCGCGGTGATGTTCGACAACAGTTTTTCCATCTTTGCCATGGGCCTTCTGGTTACGATCATCGTCGCACATACCGCGCGGAACATTCGGAAACGGTCACGCATGCTGAGAATCGGTCTTTGGATCGGCTTATCCCAAATGCTGTACTGCCTGAGCCTGGCGGTCCTCAGCCAACTGCCGCCCGAACTCATTCTCTTGCAGTCCTTCATTGCGCTCTTGACCGGCCTGCTGACAGCCCTGCTCGCGTTGATGTTTTTGCCGATGTTCGAATCCCTTTTCGACATTACCACCGACATCACCTTGCTGGAACTCTCCGATATGGGCCATCCGCTCCTGCAACGACTGGCCATGGAGGCGCCCGGGACCTATCATCACAGCCTGATGGTGGCCAATCTTGCCCAGTCCGCCGCTTCGGAAATAGGAGCCAACGCCTTACTGGTAAGGGTCTGCGCATATTTCCACGATATCGGGAAACTGACCAAACCCGAGTTCTTCGTGGAGAACACCCAATTCCGTGAGAATCCGCACGATGACCTGACCCCGAGCATGAGCACGTTGGTCATCATCTCCCACGTGAAGGAGGGCGTGGGCATGGCCCGCCGCGCCAAACTGCCCAAGCCGATCATCGAAGCCATTGAACAACATCATGGGACCAGTTTGGTCGCGTATTTCTACCACAGGGCACGTGTCCAAAGCGAAGAACAGAGTAGCGCCAGCGGTAACGGACGGGAAGTGAGCGACGTCGATTACCGGTACCCCGGCCCGAAGCCGATGACGCCGGAAATGGGCATTCTCCTGCTGGCCGATAGCGTGGAAGCCGCATCGCGCTCCATGGAAAAACCCACGCCAAGCCGTATCGACAGCCTCGTCAACGACATCATTGAATCGCGACTTCACGACAACCAACTGGACGATTGCGAATTGACCTTTGCCGAATTAAAAGCCATTAAACGATCGTTCATTTTCACCCTGACGAATATGCTGCATGGAAGAGTGCCTTACCCAAAAGATGAAGATCGAAATCAGCAACCAACAGAGAACGGTCCGGGTCCCGAAACCGCCCCTGAAAGCGTACGCGCGGTGGATCATGCAACAGGTACAGGCACTTGATGCGACCATGATCTGGGATGAACTTTCACTCGTGTTAATGGATGATCGGGGCATCGCCCATGTGCACGAAGCCCACTTGGGATCTCCCCGCCCCACGGACGTAATCAGCTTTGCCTATCCGCCGTCGCCCGGCGATTCCGGCGGCCATACGGGCGAAGTCATCGTTAATGTCGAACGGGCCGCGCGCGTGGGCCCCCGTTATCAAGGCGTCACCAAAGAACTGGCTCTTTACATCGCACACGGTTGTCACCATCTCACCGGTGCGGAGGATCATACCCCGGAGCTGCGGACCCGCATGCGCCGTATTGAGCGAGGCTGGCTGAAGGCGGCGGCCGCCGCCGGCCTGATTGAGGCCCTGACCGTGCAACCCGATTAATCCCCCATGCCTGAACCTGCCTTATCCCTGACCCTGCTTTACGGCGCGCTTGCCTTGTTCGCCGCCTCCTTCCTCTCCACGCTGCATCTGGCCTTTCGACTGGCCGGCGATGCCGGCGTGCCGCGATTCATGGAAAAATATCCCTCGGCGGCGCGGTTTGCCCCGTGGACCCGCCATTGGCCCCGATTCTGCGCGGGACTACTTGTACTCTGGATCGCCCTGCTGGTGCTCGCCCTCGCGGCATGGCTGCCCGTCCTCTCTCATCCGTCGCCCGGTATCACGGTCGTGCGTATCGGTCTATTGATTATGGCCGTGGTCTTCTTTGTGCGTGTCGTGCCAGTAGCACTCGCTGAAAGCTATGCGGACCGCATCGCCATCACGTTTCTCCCTCTCGTCGTGATCCTTACCACCATCCTGTACCCCGTCGCCGTCGCCGTGGCGGGAGTACAGCGGTTGCTTATCAAATCACTCCTCGCCCAATCGTCCGACGCCAACCGACCCTCCTCCGAAGATGAAATCATTTCCCTCGTGGATCACGCCGACGCCGACGACTTGGAGGATACCGAACGGGAAATGATTCGCAGCGTGCTGGAATTCGGAGAAACCGTCACGCGCGAAATCATGGCGCACCGTGTCGACATCGTGGCCTTCGAACATGCCGCCACCATTGCCACATGCGTTGAGAAATCCAAGAAGGCGGCCTTCTCCCGATTCCCCGTCTATGCCGAAAGCCTCGACGACGTGCGGGGGGTGGTCCACGTAAAAGACCTGCTTCGCTCCCTCAGCGAAGGCAAAGGCGACGAACCCATCGCCTCGCTCTGTAACAAGGTCACCTTTGTCCCGGAAACCATGCCCATCGACGACCTGTTCCGTCTCCTGCGCACCGCGCGCGCGCAATTGGCGCTCGTCGTGGACGAGTACGGGGGCACCGCCGGCCTCGTTTCCATGGAAGACATCATCGAGGAGTTGGTGGGCGAAATTCATGATGAATACGATGCCGCCGAGGTCAAGATACAATCGCTGGCGGACGGGTCCTGGCTGGTCGACGCGCGTGAACCGGTACATGAAGTCAACGAGGCCCTCGGCATGGCCATCCCGGAAGACGACGAATACGATTCCATCGGGGGCTATATCTTTCATGAACTCGGCCAAATTCCCCGTCCCGGTGAATGCATCGAGCGCAACAATTTCGAAATCCGCATCCAAGCCGCCGTTCCGCACCGGATCGTAAACGTGCGCATCATTAAGAAACCGGGATCGGAGACCTCATGAAGCACTTGCCGCCCTTGTTGATGACGGTGATCCTGGGGATCAGCCTGGCGTCGGGCGTCAGTGGCCGGCCGGCCGAAGGCGATACAGGTACTAACGCGGACCCGCTGGACACCGACCTGAAGATCGGGCTGGCCCTCGGCGCCGGCGGCGCAAACGGCTTGGCGCATATCGCCATTCTCGAAGCATTCGAGGAACTCGGCATCACCCCCCACCGTATGGCCGGCTCCAGCATCGGCGCCGTCATGGGCGCCCTGTACGCCTCCGGCAAGTCCGCGAAAGACATCAAGAAGCTGGTGGAAGACGTCGTAGTCCAGGAAAGCGATACCTGGCGCGAGCTCCTGTTTGACGGGCAACTGTTCTCCTGGTTCCGCTTCGCGGAGCCGGAACTCGGCGAAGGGGGACTGATCAATACCGACGAGTTCATCGCCTACCTCCGCGACGCCATCGAGGGTTCCCGTTTTGAGGACCTGCAGATTCCCCTGCTCGTCGTTACCGCCGATCTCTGGTCGCGCGAACAAATCGTTTTTGATGCGGGCGACCTGCTCCCCGTCGTCCAGGCCAGCATCGCCGTACCCGGACTGTTCAAGCCCGTTCAGATCAATGGCCGCGTCCTGGTGGACGGGGGCATCGTCAACCCGGTGCCCTACGATCTCCTCTTCGAGGACTGCGACGTGGTCGTGGCGGTCAATGTCATTGGCAAGAGCATACCGGAAGAGGATCTATCCCTGTTCAAATCCATGTTCGCCGCCATCCGCGTCATGCAAACGTCGATTCTGAAAGAGAAGATGAAGCAACGCGCCCCGGACATCTACATCGAGACCCGGATTGAAGGGGTCCGGCTACTTGAATTCAACAAGATCGACGAGGTGCACGAGCAAGCCCAAAGGGCCAAGGAAGACCTGAAAGCGGAATTGCGTGCGATCATCAAGGAGAAGGGCCGTTAACTCGCGGTCCCGGCACTGACACGAGCACCACGAACAGCACCAGCGGCATCAAGGACACTTTTGAGCGTTTTGTACATACTCAGCCTGATCGGCGTGGCGGTGTTCGCCATCAGCGGCGTGCTAGCGGCGGGTCGGAAAGGCTTCGACTTTTTCGGGGTGATCGTCATCGCCCAGGTCACGGCGATCGGGGGCGGTACCATCCGCGACATCTTGCTGGACCGGCATCCCGTCTTCTGGATCGGCGACACGAACTATCTCTACTCCGCCACGGCGGCGGCCCTCGCCACCCTGCTGTTTGTGCGGTATCATCGCCCCCCTGTAAAGGCGCTGCTGTACGCGGACGCCCTGGGGCTGGCCCTCTTTACCATCAGCGGCACGCGCATCTCCGATGGTTTCGGCGTGTCGCCCGTGGTCGCCGTTATGATGGGCTGCATCACGGGGGTGGCGGGCGGCGTCCTGCGCGACATTCTGAGCGCCGAAATCCCCATGCTCCTGCGGGATCGCGAAATCTATGCCACCGCCGCCATACTCGGTGCGGTCCTCTATCTCTTCCTGTTCAAGGTGATCGGAATTGAGGAAACGCCGGCCGCCCTCATCGGGATGGCCACGGTGGCCGGTATCCGAGGGCTATCGATCTGGTGGAAATGGCGGATACCGCTGTTCCACCTCCCGGAACGTTTATGATGGGAATTGAATGATGGACAAATCCCAGTATTCTATTAGAGTCTCCTAGTCAGATTTCTTGGACGAACGACTTACCTGACAGGCGGGATACCGAAGTGGCCAAACGGGGCAGACTGTAAATCTGTTGGATTATTCCTTCGAAGGTTCGAATCCTTCTCCCGCCACCATTTTTCGCGACACCGTCGCGAAAAATGCCCCGGCATAGTTGCCGTCCCCGGCGACAGAAGCGCAGGGTTTCGACCTACACGATCGTGGCCAGCGTGAAGGAATGCAACTTGCGAAACCCGCCATGTTTGTCGAACAAGTCAGTCATGACTTGAAATGCTCCCATACAATTCGCGTCGATGACAAGGTTGGCCGGATTGACTCAAGTGACCACCGCAAAAAAACGCACCAACAAAGTCAATCGCGTCAACAAGGTCACCGCCCCCCTTCCAAGGTTGGAAGATCGCCCGGGCTCTCTCCCCCTTCCCCATCAACCATTAACCATTAACCATTCTTTCTACCGGCTTTCGATGGATTCGAAGATGGCTTGATATTCCCGCGCGATCGGCTGGGACTCGATGAGGATGCAGTTTTCGTAGTTCCAGCCCGCCGCCATTGCGGTGAAGTTATACGAACCGGTTATGACGCGTAAGCCATCGACCACCATGAACTTGTGATGCATGGACGCTCCGGTTCGGCTCATGGTGATCGGGACGCATTCAATGCCGGCCTCTTCAAACCGTTTCAGGGCGCGCTGCATGCTGGCATGCCGGGCTTGGTTGACGTCGTATTTGACCCGGACCGTTACGCCCCGTCCGGCCGCCGTGGCGACCAGGTTTTCCAGGCGTTGGCTGGTCATGATGAAAATGGCGATCAGCAGCTCGCGACGCGCAGACTGAATTTGGTTCGCCACCAGATCTTCGCAATCGCCATCGAACGCCGCAGTGATAAATCCATGTTGTTTTCGGAATCGCGCATCGGCGGTCTGAACCGGCGCCATAAACAGAGGGACCACAAGGAGGGCGACCAGCGCCACTGTACTTCTTCCACGATGCATGACTTCCCCTTTCGTTTCTTGCTCGTCTAGACCGGATCGGGACGAAAATAGACGCCCGCCAATGGGGGGACGGTCACCAGAATGGAATGATCCCGCCCCTGCCACGGCATAGGATCAGACGGCACCCCGCCCCAATTCCCCACATTGCTGCCCCAGAATAGCGAAGAATCGCTGTTGAAGATTTCCTTGTACATTCCGGGCCGCGGCACACCGACACGGTAGCCTTGCCGCGGCGTGGGGGTCAAGTTGAAGAGGCACACCACCACGTCCTGCGGGTCCTTTCCTCTGCGCACGAAGCTGATGAGGCTCTGCTCGCTGTCATGAAAATCAATCCACTCAAAGCCCTCCCATGAAAAGTCGTTTTCGTACAGGGCGGGAATCGTCCGGGTGAGCCGATTTAGTTCCTTGACGAGCGCATGCAGCTTCTGGTGCGGATCCCACTGCATCAGGTGCCAATCGATACTCTTGTAACAGTTCCATTCGTCCCATTGCCCGAATTCCGTTCCCATGAACAACAGTTTTTTGCCCGGATGCGCAAACATATAGGCGTAAAGCGCGCGCATGTTGGCGAACTTCTGCCACATGTCGCCGGGCATCTTGTTGAGCATGCTTCCCTTCCCATGGACCACTTCGTCGTGGGAAAACGGCAGGATGAAATTCTCCGTAAAGGCGTAGATCAAGGAGAAGGTGATGTCGTTGTGATGGTATTTCCGGTAAATCGGATCCTTGGTGAAATACTCCAGCGTATCGTGCATCCAACCCATGTTCCATTTCAGGCCGAACCCCAATCCGCCCAGATACGTGGGCCGCGAAACCATCGGCCATGCGGTCGATTCCTCGGCGAAGGTGATGATGCCGGGATAATCCGCGTGTACGATTTCGTTGAATTTCTTGAGGAATGTCACGGCTTCCAGATTTTCGCGGCCGCCATATTCGTTCGGGAGCCATTCCCCTTCTTTTCGCGAATAATCGAGATACAACATGCTGGCCACCGCATCCACGCGGAACCCGTCGATGTGATAGATGTCCGCCCAAAACATAGCGTTGGACAGGAGAAAACTGCGCACCTCGTTGCGTCCGTAGTTGAAGATGAGCGTGCCCCAATCCATGTGTTCGCCTTTGCGCGGATCGGAGTGTTCGTACAAGTGCGTGCCGTCGAAGTAGCCCAAGCCATGCGCGTCTTTGGGGAAATGCGCGGGGACCCAGTCGACAATCACGCCGATGCCTTCCTGATGGCATCGATCGATGAAATACTTGAGGTCGTCCGGAGACCCGAACCGCGAAGTGGGCGCGTAGTACCCAATGGTCTGATAGCCCCAGGAACCATCGAACGGGTGCTCCGAAATGGGCAGCAACTCGATGTGCGTGAAACCGAGATCCTTCACATAGGGGATCAACGTATCGGCCAGTTCCCGGTAGGTCATCCAGCGGTTATCCTCTTCATACACGCGACGCCAGGAACCGAGATGCACTTCGTAGACATTCACCGGTTGGGCCAACCAATCGGTCTTCCGTCGTTTTTGCATCCACTCCGTATCTTTCCATTCGTAGGCGTCGATGTCCCAGACCATGGATGCGGTACGGGGGCGCAGTTCGGCGGCGAAGCCGTAGGGATCGGATTTCTGCGCGAGGAACCCGTTGGGCCCTTTGATTTCAAATTTGTACAGGTCGCCCGGTTTCAACCCCGGCATGAACAATTCCCAGAGACCGGAACTGCCCCGATTCTGCATGGGATGATGGCGACCATCCCACCGATTAAACCAACCAATGACACTGACCCGCGAGGCGGAGGGCGCCCAGACGGCGAAATGCACCCCGTCCACCCCGTCCACCGTCATCGCGTGAGCACCCATCTTGGTGTACGTACGATAGTGGGTGCCCTCCCCGTGCAGATACAGGTCGAAATCCGTTATCTGCAGGGGGAACCGGTACGGATCCTCGGTTTCCCAGATGTGTCCGTCAAAACCGGTGATGCGCAGGCGGTACGCGAATTCCTGGCCGGCCTCGACCGCCGCCTCGAAGACCCCGTGCTCATGGATCTTGCGCGCCGCCCAGACTTTCTCCGAGGCCTTATCGAGCACCTCGACCTTGGCCGCGTATGGCTGGAACGTCCGCACGCATGCGCTGTCCGCGGCCCCATGCAGACCAAGGACATCATAGGGCGAATACCAGACTCCATCCACTATGGACTGAATAACTTCGCTGGGAGCATCTGACTTCATATGGGTCCACCCTTCTCCGTTAACCGGCAATCGAGACAATCGGGTGTCCGGACTCAACGCAAGCTCACCCCCTTCTCGACAGAAACGTACCAATGTGATAGCTAGATTGCGGCACAGTGTAAAGCCATGAAAACAGAACTATCCATACGCGGGTCCCTGAAGGATGTTCGGCGGCTCGTGATCAAGATCGGCAGCCGGGTGCTTATTCAGCGGAACGGGAGGCCGGATATCCGGCGCATGCGCGCCTTGGTAAAGGAAATTGCCGCCCTTCGCCTTGCCGGCAAGGAGGTGGCCGTCGTCACATCCGGCGCCATCGGCGCGGGCCTGCACGCCCTGGGCAGACGTGTCCGCCCGGATAATTTGCCGGATCTGCAGATGGCGGCCGCCGTGGGACAAACACGCCTGATGAGCCGCTACAGCGCGCTGTTCGCCCGGGAACAATGCCGGATTGGACAGGTCCTGCTGACCCATGACGACTTGCGGGATCGGGTGCGCCATCTGAACGCACGCAACACCATTATGAACCTCCTCCGCCACGGCATCATCCCGATCGTTAACGAGAACGACGTCGTAGCGGTGGACGAGATCAAGTTCGGCGACAACGATCACCTCGCGGCACTCACCGCCATGCTGGTCGACGCGGACTTGTTAATTCTCCTTTCAACGGTCGACGGATTCCGTCGACCGATCTCGACGCGCAAAACCCGGCGGGTCCCCTATTTGGAAAGCATATCGGAAAACATGCTCGCTCTGGCCGTCGGAAAAGGCAGTGTCTTCTCCGTGGGCGGGATGCGCACCAAGTTGGAATCCGCACATGATTTTGTCAATATGGGCGGACTCGCGGTCATTGCCAACGGACGCAAGGCGGACGTCATCACCAAGGTCATGCGCGGGGACAATGAGGGGACCCTGATTGGCGCCGGGATCGAACGCAGCGACGCGCGCAGCCGCAAACGCTGGATCGCCTTTTTCCACAAAGCGCAGGGCGCCGTCATCGTGGATGAAGGCGCCCGGAAGGCCATTGAGACAAAAGGACGCAGTTTATTGCCCGCCGGGATTCGTGATGTGGACGGGACTTTTCCCATAGGGGCGGTGGTCAATGTGCGCATGCCGGACGGGGCCGTAATCGCCCGGGGGTTGACGGTATACGCCAGCGAGGATATCCGCAAGATCATGGGGCACAAGACCAGCGAAATTGCGTCCTTGCTCGGCGCGAAAGATTATGATGAGGTCATTCACAGGGATCACATGCTGGTCTTCGCCAAACCCGAAGCGTAACTCGGCGCAGCCACGCGCCCCGACGAAACAGGATGGAGTACAATCAATGAGTTTGCATGATGAAATGCTGGTCATGGGCGACCGCGCCGTAGTCGCGTCGCGCGCATTGGCCGGCCTGACCTCGCGAAAGAAGAACGCGATTCTTGAGGCTATGGCCAACGAGCTCGATGACCGGCGCACGGATATTCAAGCGGAGAACGTCAAAGACATGCAGGCCGGCCGGGAAGCCGGTCTAACAGACGCCCTGTTGGACCGCCTCGAGCTGACCGACGCGCGCATCGACGCGATGATCAAGGGATTGCGCGATGTTGCCGTCCTCAAGGATCCTGTCGGCACGAAGATCGCCCGCTGGATGCGGCCCAACGGGCTGGAGATCCTCAAGATGCGCGTTCCCATCGGGGTCATCGCCATCATCTACGAATCCCGTCCGAACGTAACGGCGGATGCGACAGGACTGTGTTTCAAGACGTCCAACGCCGTTATTTTGCGCGGCGGCCGGGAAGCCGTGTATTCCAATAGGATCATCGCGGACGTCCTCCAGTCGGGCGGGGAACGCAAGGGGTTGCCGCCCCACTCCATTCAGTTGGTCGAAACCACCGATCGGGACGCCGTGCGCGAATTGGTGCAAATGGTTGGGCGCGTCGATCTGGCCATCCCGCGCGGGGGCGAAGGGCTAATCAATGCCGTCACCGAAATGGCACGCGTACCGGTCATCAAGCATTACAAAGGCGTCTGTCACACCTATGTGGACGAGGCTGCGGATTTGGACATGGCGCTCAACATTGCTGAAAACGCCAAGTGCCAGCGCCCCGGCGTCTGCAACGCCATGGAAACGCTCTTGGTGCACGAGAAGATCGCGCCGGAATTCCTGCCGCGCCTGGGGGAACGCATGAAGAAAGCGAATGTCGAAGTGCGCGGCGATGAAGCGGCCCGGGCAATCCTTCCGGATGCGGTCCCGGCCACCGAAGAGGATTGGCATGCGGAATATCTCGATCTGATTCTGGCGATCCGCGTGGTGCCCGACACCGCGCACGCCATTGACCATATCAACCACTACGGATCCCATCATTCGGATGCCATCGTGACCGCCTCCGAAACCGCCCAAAAAGCCTTCAGACAGAAAGTGGATTCCGCGACCGTCTACATCAACGCATCCACGCGGTTCACAGACGGCGCCGAATTCGGCATGGGCGCGGAAATCGGTATCAGCACGGACAAACTGCACGCCCGCGGTCCGATGGGTTTGGAAGAATTGACCACGTACAAGTACGTCATCCTCGGCGAAGGCCAGATTAGGGAATGAGGAAGAATGGTTGATGGTTGATGGGTAATGGTGAGACAGCCGTTACCCCGGCATGCAGCATTGCTCAGGGCACACGTCGTGGGACGGGCCGTGGGCGCCTAAAGCCGGGCGAGCCCGTCGCTCCTCGATGCGTTCGGCAATGAGATCGTGGACCATCTCCACGAAGAGCGGATGATGGCCCGCCGCCGGGGCGCGCACCATATGAACGCCCAGTTCTTCGCAGAGTTCTTTCGCTTCCGTGTCCAGATCGAACAGCACCTCCATGTGATCGGACGTGAATCCAATCGGCGAAATCACGAGATGCTTCGTGTCCTGTTCAGCCAACTCACGGATCACGTCGCACACGTCCGGTTCCAGCCACGGCTGATGCGGGGGGCCACTGCGGCTTTGATACACCAAGCGCCAATGCGCATGCCCCACCGCCTCGGCCACCAACCGGGAAGCCTCCTGCAATTGCTCCTCGTAACGACATTTCGCCGCCAT
>SKXR01000144.1 GCA_007128275.1 Kiritimatiellia bacterium | reverse complement strand
TCTTACACAAAGTTGGCGAAGAACGCGAAGGGGGCGGATCATGGAACGCCTTGCCGGTCATCCCGACCGGAGTCCTCCGGCGGAGGACGGAGCGAATAGATTTCCACCTCATCTTCCCTCCGTGACCTCCGTGCCCTCTGTGGTGAAACACTCTTCGGTTGCGGGGACAGCAAACGAGCTGTTCTTACTCGCCACACTTCATCGGATACACTTAATCGACCCGCTTAAACGTCGGCTCCGAAGGTCGATCAAGTAAGCCGGGTAAGGGTATCCGGGTAAGCGTGGCGGTTAAGTGGGTACAACCGGGGACAGAGAACATTGAACGTTCAACGTTGAATGTTGGACGTTTCCGACTTCTGTGCAGCGCAAAAGTCTCCACCAGCTTCTTAATCGTATCCGGCGCGGCCATCGTTTGTTTTTCCCGGTTTTCCAATCGTTGGAAGGCCAAGCAGCCCTGTTTTCCAATCATTGGAAATTCTTTCCGCGCGGACTCGGGCTAATAGCTTATAAGCTATCACTCACGGCAGTAACCGGGATGGTAATAGCTTATAAGCTATCACGAAAAAATTGTCGAGCGAAGATTCGCCTTACGGAGACCCATCGCTTTTGCGACTTTTGCGCCTTCTTGCGGCCCACGAGATTCCTGCGAAATGGGCTCTTTGTTGCAAGCTTCGTCGACAACGCCTTATTACCGGTTTTGTTTGTTCGTCTTCCTGCGGACGTGTAGAATGGCGCCTATTCACCACGCACCAGGGATCATGACCACGTACACATACTCCTTGCCGGACACGTTAGCCGACGATATCGCCGAATTTGGTGACGACGTGCGGCGCTTCATGGACGGCGAATTGGCGCCGGACCTGTTCAAGGCCAAACGCGTGCCGCGCGGCATTTACGAGCAGCGCCACGACGGAACCTACATGATGCGCGTGCGCCTGCCCGGCGGCGTGTTGCCCGCCCCGCAAGCGGCGGCTCTGGCCGATATCTGCCGGCGTCACGGAGGCGCGCCCCTGCACGTCACCACCCGCCAAGACATTCAATTGCACGATCTGTCCATCGAGCAAACACCCGGGGTCATGCGCGAACTGTTCGAAGCCGGACTCACCTGCAAAGGCGGCGGCGGCAATACCGTGCGCAACGTGTCCACCTGCGCCTATGCGGGCGTGTGCCCGTTCGAAGTCTTCGATGTCACGCCCCCCGCGTTAAGCGTGACCGAGCACCTGATTTCCCTGCCCGGCAGCTACAATCTCCCGCGCAAGTTCAAGATCGCCTTCAGCGGGTGCGGCGTGGATTGTGCCCTGGCGGAAGTCAACGACGTGGGGTTCCTCGCAAAGATGAAAGACGGAAAACCCGGTTTCATCTTGTATGCCGGCGGCGGGATGGGCGCCGAATCCAGAGTCGCGAATCGTCTGTCCGACTGGATCCCCGCGGAGGAGGCTACGCATGCCGCGGAAGCCCTGCGCCGCCTGTTCTCCCGCGTCGGCGACAGTCGCAACCGGAAGAAGGCGCGCCTGCGGTTTGCCGTCGAGCGCATGGGCATCGAAGCCTTTCGCGAAATGTACGAACGCGAGCGAGAGGAAGTCGCGGCCGACGTCGTGCCGCCCTGCCCCACCCCGGAACGCATACCGGCGCCGATCACGCCGCCGCAGCCGCCGGAGTCGCTCATGGTGGTGAAGGATGGCATGCGCGTATTCCCGCAGCGCCAAGCCGGGTACGTTACCGTGCCGGTTTTCCCGCCGCTCGGCCTCATCCGCTGGGAGGATCTGCGGACGCTCGCGCACATCGCCGAACAGTTCAGCGAACAGTCGGCCCTGCGCGCGATGTCGAGTCAACGGCTCGAACTTCGGTTCGTAAAGGAATCCGATCTGTCCGCCGTGCGTGACGCCTTGTCGCGTCTAAGCAGCGATCTCGTTGCGCCCCGGCCGATCCATACGTTCCTGGCTTGTGCGGGCGCGGCCACGTGCCGGCTCGGGCTCTGCTTGTCGCGTAATGCGGCGGAACACTGCGACGCGGCGCTCGCCGAAGAAGACGGATTGGATGGGGAGATCGCGAAACACCTGGACGTGCGCATCAGCGGATGTCCCAACGCGTGCGGCCAGCATCCGATCGGGACCGTCGGCCTGTCCGGCGTGGCGGATCGCGTCCAGGGCCGTCTTGTCCCCTCCTACGAAGTCCTGCTCGGCGCGCGGCGCGGCGAAGGCCGTACGCGACTCGGCTCGTCCGTCGGCGTCGTGCCGGCACGGGCGCTGCCTGATTTCATGCGCGCGCTGTTTCGGGATTACACGAAGAACCGGCATCCCGACGAACCGTTCGCGGATTACTATGATCGCAGGGGACAAACGCATTTCACCGTGCTGCTCGAACCGTTCACGGCCGTCCCCGCCTACGACGTCGACCCGTCCTTCTACCGCGACCTGGGCGAAGACGACGACTTCTCGCTCGCGGGACGCGGGCCGGGCGAATGCGGTGCGGGCGTCTTTGAAATCGTGGCGGATGATATCGAAGCCGCGCAAAGGGCGCTGAACGAATCCGAAAGCAATCCGGAACGACTCTATGACGCCACGCTCGCCGCGGCGCGGGCGCTGCTCATCACGCGCGGCATAGAGACACAGGATTCGGAGACCGTGTTGCGGGAATTTCAAACGCAGTTCATCCAATCCGGACTGGTCTTAGCCGATGCGTGGTACGTCATCGACGCCGCACGGACGTACCTGGCAAGCAAACCCGTCCCCCGGGCCGGGCGAAAAGAAGACGTCCATGAACTGATGGCGTCATTGATACAGGAGGCCATGGCCTTGCGCGGATTAATGGATGTGCGGGACGATATCCGGCGTCTGGTCGAACGGGTGGATTTTCTGTTTACGAAGATGGATCCCAACCTCCGCTTTCAAGTGCCCGAGGCGAAGCCCGCCGTACGCGAACGGACGCCATCCGATGCGGGCGAACCGGAGGTGTTGGATTTGCGCGGGGTCGGATGTCCGGTGAATTTCATCCGGGCCCGGCTCTATCTCGAAACCATGCCACCCGATTCCATCCTGCACCTGTTGCTGGACGACGGCGAACCCGCCACCAACGTCCCGGTCAGCCTGCGACAGGAAGGATACGAAGTAAGTCCGCCAGCCCGGGAGTCGGACAGCCACTGGCGAACGCAAGTCCGCAAAACGACATAAGCGCGGACGGAGTCATTACCGTTAGGATTCCAACGTGTTGCGGTACAGGTCTTTCTCCATAGCTGCTCCCTCCATGAGAACGGGATGCATGGCGCCCGGTTATACGCTTTCCGAGCGCTTCCGAACGCGCCACTGGAGCGCAAAGACGACCGCCAGCACACCGGAAATCCAAAGCGCGGTGTTCAGCCACGAGGGAAAATACAACGCGTGACGGGTCCGTAGACCGATGGACATTGCGAAATACTCGTAGCCGCTGGGACTGCCCGCCAAATCGCCGCCGATGCTGTTGCCCGCCATGAGAAACATGGTGCCCGCGAAGATCGCCAGATAAGCGTAGTGCCCGATGAAAGAGCGCATCTCCCACAAGCCCGGACCCGCGCGGAAGCGCATCACCAGCCATGTGCTCCAGAACACGATGGACATCGACGCGATCAGGATCTTGTTCTTGGATATGGGGCTGTTGAGAAAAGCCTCCAGCGGACGCAGTAGAATACCTGTCGCAAAAGAGGCGATCATCGTAAGCAGTCCAAAAATCGCCGCGTACAGCACGATGTCATCGCACGCGTTCCAAAGCTTCAGGACCGCTCCCTTGCGAGGCCGGAACCAGAACCGGAACGTGGCCGCCAGAAAGGCGAGCACCAAGGGTCCGGTAGCCAAGTGAACCATGATGGAGTGATAGGCTGGTCTCATTGGGATTCCTCCTCGTCTGAAGCGGGATAGGCATGTCGGGGTTCGGCAATCCGCACGGCGACGCCAAAAAGAAAAACGGCCCCGACCAACGCAAACAACGTCTGCGCCCATTGCCGACGGATTTCCTTGCGGAATTGGGACTGTACGGCGTATTGGGCGAGGGTCCATTCATCGTGCCCGTCCCGCAAGGGAATGCCCTTGGCGATGTACGGGGCGCCCGCATGGGCCTCACTGATCAGATGCGACCAGTCGATCTGGCCCGGATAAAAGAGCTTGATGTCCGTCCACTCCATCCGATGCCATGGGGGCGCTGCTTCGTCGAAACGCACCGCCCGAATGTCGGCATCGCGTTCCAACCCCAACGTCATGGGAAAGGACACATAATGCCATCGGCTTCCCGTGGCCAGAATATGCGCGGCAAAGGCGATCTGATAGGTCCCGCGATGATGAACCGCTTTG
Organism: Kiritimatiellia bacterium; assembly: GCA_007128275.1. Lineage (GTDB taxonomy): Bacteria > Verrucomicrobiota > Kiritimatiellia > SLAD01 > SLAD01 > SKZA01. The sequence continues at coordinate 1,425 of SKXR01000144.1, read as the reverse complement.
TCATCGAGAGGCGATCCGGTGTCCAGCGCGCGCCAGAGATCCACCAGCCAGGCCCCGTCCCTGAAGATCCCGTTGGCCCGGATCGCCCCGCGAGATCCGGCGGGCACGCGCAGCAGACGACGCGGAATCACATCGCCCACCTGCCAGTCGTGATTCGGATCGAAGATCGCGGCGTTCCCCTCAATTTCCTCGTTGCCCAGAATCAGGGCATAACGCATATAGTCCTGCTGCCCGTAGGCCTGTTCCCGGACCTTCTCCAATCTCATGGCGTGCTGGCCGGTCTTCTCCTGATCGAACATGTATGTGGGCCGCTGCTCTTCCTCATCCCAGTTGGTCGTATAGGGCCCGCGCCCCTCATCACTCCAGCGATAATCCTGAATGTACTGATCGTCGGACCATCCAATGGGATTGCTGCGATGCGCGCGCCAGTGCCAAAGGTCGAGAAAGTAGCCGTCCCTCCGAAGCTCCGCCAGTTCCTGCTCTGACTTAATCGTGCGCCAGTCGTGTGGATCTTCCCGTGTCTCCGGCAGCCATTTGCGAACGTCGCTGACGCCCCGCGGGCCCAGATGCGGATGCTCGCGCACCTCGCGCTGAGAGGCCTCTTCCGAAAAGAAACGCATTTCGCGGCCGGAAACCGTGACAAACCCGCCCCATTTACCGAACTCCGGCACGTGGCCGTCGTCCAAGAAGAACGAGATGCGGTCTTCATACATAAGCTCGGGCTCCCGACCGACAGGCGACCTTCCCTGCCGGCGCCACTTCCCTTCGCCCTCGTAGATCCAGTAATCGTGATACCAGGCCGGTTCCTCCGTCGGCAGTTCAAACCGGAAGAACACCTCCTCGTCGTTGTAGGCGACCTTGACCCGCATCTCATGAAGCAGGTCTTTCGGGATGTCGATGTTCCTCGCCGGGTCGTTGCGGATGACCGGCTCAAATGTGTTCGGCACCCAGATCAGAAGAAACATCAGGGCGACAAACCCGATGTACGGGGCCGTCGCCGCCAATAGATGGCGTCGTAGCGTCATTTCCTGATCCTCCTTGCTTCCTTCGTCAGAACTGAAGGTGCCATTCGTACAAGATCACCTCGGAGGTGCCCCGCGCCGTCTGATGATTGAAGTAGTTGATCCGGCTCTTCAGGTCGTGGCCCCGATGATAGTACGTCAGACCCAGCCCCCACTCCGTCTCCTCGGTATCCGAGTCATCGCTGTCCAGCCGCAATTCGGAGTATCGGCCCACGATCTCCCACTTCTCCGGAATGAAGGCGTACCCGGCCGTGACCATCCACGCCCAGCCGTCATAGGAATCGACGCCGGGCGCATCGGGATCCACTGAACGCAGATAGCCGTCCGTGGCCACGGAGAAGCCCTGCCACCGGAACGACGCATCAATCGTACCCGTGATCCAGTCGGCGCGCCGGTTCTGTTC
>SKXR01000229.1 GCA_007128275.1 Kiritimatiellia bacterium | reverse complement strand
ACGAAGGGTGCGGCGATCGCCGCCAGGAAATCGTCTTTATCGGCGTGCACATGGATCGCGCCGGCATCGAAACGGACCTCAACGCATGCTTGCTGACCACCGGAGAAATGCGCGCGGGCGATACCGTGTGGGCCACGTGGCCCGACCCCTTTCCAGCGTGGCTTGTGGCGCGTGAGGAGTCCGCCTCCGGGTGATCCAATGTCCGCTACGCGATTATCAAAAGGGTTTACGCTGATCGAGTTACTGGCCGTGATCGCGATCATTGCGTTGCTGGCTGCATTGACCGTGCCCGGGGTGCAGCGTGTTCGCGTGGCGGCCAACCGGGCGAAATGCGCGACCAACATGCGCCATATCGGGATCGCCACCATGCAGTATATCGCAGATCACGACGGCGTGTTCCCTCGCACCCGACACTCGGCTGAAGCATCGGAATCTTGGATCTTCACGCTCGCGCCTTATCTCGGAGAGGTGGACGACATCCGCATCTCGCCCGCCGACCCGTATGCCCGCGAACGACGCAGACGTCGCTCAACCAGCTATATCCTGAACGACATCGTGGTGGATCCGCTGACGGATCCGTTTGGCACGCCGTTGCCGGGAGGCTACGGGCGATTGAGCCGGATCCCCGCACCCACAGCCACCATTTTGGCCGTGGTCATATCCGATGACCGGGGCACGGGACCGGCCAACGACCATACCCACGCGCGCACCTGGGGTTCGTTCGATCGTCTTCTGTCGGATGTGGAAGCGGACCGCCATCGCATTGGATCGCGCCACGCATCCCGGACACTCGGCAGCGCGCCCTACCTCTATGTGGACGGCAGCGTACGGATCTTCGAAGCGTCGGAAATCCAGGCAATACTGGACAGCGGGCATAATATCGGCGAACCGGGACAAGCTCCGTAAACCCCATCGCGCTCTCCGCCAACACCTATTGAAGCAGCGCGTCCCGGAATGCCCCAATCCAAGGGTTCCAGCGCGCGCCCTGCAGGTAGGGGGACGCCTCTCCTTGTAGCACGCGCATCCGGCCGGCGTTCAGTTCAAGCCACAGGTTGTCCAGCGTGTTTACCGGGCCGCTCACCGAACCGATTCGAACCGTTCCGACCGCCAGTACGCGGAGACGGTCCATTTCGTCAACATGGGGATCGCCCAGCTCGGCGGCCCGGACTCGCCGTGCAACCTGTGTCCAATCCAGTTTGCCCGAACGCCACCCCACCAACCCCAGCGCCGGCGCCGTGGCACAAGGTTCGCGCATGAAGATCTCCGTTTCAGGAAAGACCTGCAGGAAGGTGTTCAGGATCACCATGAATTGATCGTTGTCCAGTTGGTACATGGGCAGCCACAAACAAAACAAACCGTCCGCCCGCAACGCGCGCCGCGCGGCGGTAAAATGTTCCACGGTATAGAGGCGGCCTTCGCCCGGGCCCCACGGCAAAAACAAGTCCGACACAATCACGTCGAAGGCGGCCTCATACGCAGCCAGCCACGTGCGACCGTCTTCCACCACGATACGGGCGCGCGGATCGTCCATCACGCCGCGATTATAGTCACCGAACCAATCGCGCGCCGCGCGCGTCACCGCCGCGGATATCTCCACCGCTTCGATGTGCTCCACCGCCGGATGCGCCAACGCGCCGCCGGCGGTGATGCCGGTGGCCAATCCGATGAACGCCACGCGTGCCGGCGCGGGATGCAGCAACAAGGGAATGTGCGCTTGTCGTTCGGCTTCCGCGCGCGCAGCGGAAGCCCCCAGCACATACTGGTTTTGCAAAAGCAGGGCGCGGCCCATGTCCGGGTCGTCCAGAATGACCAAGCTCCCTTCGCGGCCGTGTTGCTCCGCTATAATGCCGGGTGCCAGCGACGGATGCACGGTATGCAAACGGGGTGAGGCATAGAGCAGCACGCCCAGCGTTATCGCCATCGCCCCACGTAACGCCCATACCCGCGCCCGCGGCGCAATCCGCGGCAGACAGATCCAGGCCACCATCAGGTACGCAAAGCCGATGACAGCCAGACCGCCATACGGGCCAAACACCGGAAGCAGAATGGCATACGCACCTTCGGCCCCCGCCAAGCCGCCCAACCCGTTTGCAGCCAGTAACCAGCCCCAACGCAAAGGACTATAGGGCGTAAGCCGCTGCTCGGATCCCGCAGCAATCATGGGGAACCATAAACCGGCGACCAATACGGCGGGGCCAAACACGAGCAATGAAAATAGACACAATCGCAACAGAAAGAAACTCAATGACGGACTGCCGGAGGCCAACGGAAACACCGGCGCCAACGCATGAAAGAACAATGGGCTCAAAGCCATCAACACGCCCGCGCCAATCAAGACGGGGATCATCCCCCCCTCACCAAAGGCGGTGCTACGTGATCGCCCCGCCACGATAAAGGCGGCCAACGCCAGCACCGCAATAAAACTGCCCAAGACCGCCGAAGGGGCAAAGAAAGACAAGGGTGCGAGTAACTGCGTCATCAGCAGCGCAATCACTTCCGCCGCCATCACGAACAAACCCGACAAGGCCGCCATGATCATGAATCGGCGTGCAGGCATGGTTGCCTTCAGCGATACATCTTGCGCGGGAGGGCGGTCGGACGGTCCGAAAAGGAAATCCACCATCAGACAACCGATGGCGGCCAGTACATTGCAGACAAGGACCAGCGTCATCACGCGCAGCATCGAAAGGCTGGGCAGCAGCCAGGCGGATACCGCAAAGATCCCCAGCACGGCGCCTGACGTGTTCACGGCGTACAACCACAAGCCGGGATCCGCGCGACGGGGCCGGCGCGTGGGCCAGTCCCGGACCGCCAGCGGCAGGAACAGCCCCATCACCGCCGCCGGCGGAAGCACCAGCAGGACCGATAAAACCGTTTTCAGGCCGCTACCCGCCGCGCCGGTCAGTCGGTCGGGGCCCAGCCACGGCCAAAGCCCGTCCGCCCACCACGGCAACAACAGCATAGGGACAGACAAGCACGCGATCCCCAGTTCCGCCGCGCCCAACCAGCGCCACGGACGGCGCACCCGTCCCGCCAACACCGCGCCCGCCAACGATCCCAAGGCCAAGCCCAAAAAGAAGCAGCCGAACACCCGTGCGGCGGACCCCGCGCTCGCCCCCAACAGGTCGATCATGCGCCGCGTCCACAGCACTTGGTGGGCCAACGCCGTCGCGCCGCCGACAAAAGCCAGCAGAAAAATGCCGCCTACCACCCCACGGCTCAGACACCCCCCAAAAAAACTTTCTTTTTCGAAATTCACCGATTGACACGCACCCGCACTAATGCTATTGATAATTCAGTATCGAATAAGAATCGTATAACGTTGCGTCGCGGATATAAAGCAGAAAACAAAGGAGGATGGTCCATGCGAAAGTTAATGAGGTACACATGCAGCGCGTTGATTGTGACGGTGTTGCTCCAAGGGAAACCGACTGAAGCCCAAAGTATCGTGCTCAATGGAGGTTCGGGAGATATCTTCTTCCTGTATAATAGCGTGGCAGACGCTTGGAATACCGTGTTCAGGGTCAAGACCACCACGGTAGCCGACGGACTGACTACCTCATTCAACGCCACGTCTGATCCGGCCACCTGGACGGGCATTCTGGGAAATGAGGTCGCTGCGAATCCCGGCGACAACGGGGACCATCTCTTTGACACCTTGACCGTCAATTTGAGTGTCACCGAAACGCTGAATGTGAACGGCACGGATTTCTTCTATGCCGACGCAAACGGGCATTTCACAAATGCGGTTCCCACGCCCGATCTTGGTATTCGTATCCGCTTGCGCGAAGATCAGGTTGCCATGGATATTGGCCTGAACGCCGCCTCCAACCAGTTTGACAATTTTACGTTCACCGTCAACATGGGTTTGTCGACCTTCAACGGCACCCCCCTGCAAGATACATCGGCCCACGTATCCTTGTTGGCCGATGACGGCTTCGGCTCGCCCGTCGCGCTGTTCAACTCGGCGGACGACGAATTGACCGGAACGTTCAACAACATCTGGACCCATCAACACCGTAACTGGGGATTCTCCGAATACGGCGAGTATGCCGTGGTGCTGGACGTGCAGGGCGTAGGCGGCGCGTACGGCGACTCCGGTCATCAAGCCACGATCAACTTCAATGTGATCCCGGAACCGTCCACCCTGGCCCTCGTGATGCTGGGCCTCGGTGTTGGGGGATTGTTACGGAAGCAGCGCCTGCAGCGGATGGGCTGAGGAAGCGCTGTCCGATAAACGTAGCCGCGTCCGTTAGGACGTGGTGCTGGCTTCTGGCCGCGAGCCGGAGCGGCCTCCGCCCACCGCCTAACAGCCCGTTGATAAAGTCATAGCCACACCGTTCCACGCCCTCACGGGCGCGGCTACGGGATAGCAAGGAAACGAAACAATGTTCCAAGGATTGGAAAAGATCACAAAAAAAGTTCCAACGATTGGAAAATCGCCCGTTTTTTCTTCCAACGATTGGAAAATCGGCGAAGGACGTCTGGTACGCTTGTTTCTATTTCTATTCATTAGTGTCGGGACAGTTTCGTCGCAGGCGCAGTTGCTATCTCAGTATCTGCCTTATACCGAAGGACATATGGACCTCGGGGTGCGCTTGGTGGACGGCGAGTTGGTCGGCTATTGGAAAAACGACTTTGCCACGATTGACGGTCAAATCACGGCGCCGGATTACCCCGCCGCCGGATTGCGAGCCTTGGGGGTGTTCGACGAAAACACCCCCCCCCTCACTCGTCCCGCCGCATCCGAGTGGGCGTTTCTGGGCGTGGAGGCGGGTGAACCCATCTATATTCTCCCATCCGGCGGCGTACCGAACACCGTGCCGTATCTGGGATTGAGTACGGAGGATCCGTCCCTGTCCGCGCTCGACGCGGATCAATACCGGCTGACCCTGATCAATATGACCGGCCCCGAAGACGGCGTGTTTTCGCTGTATACGAGCTCGGCCAACGTGCCCATGAACACGCTGACCGGCTTCCCGGCCGGTTCCATCCTGATCGAGGCCGGCGACCATTTACACCGGAACTGGGCCTTTTCGCATCCGGGAACGTATGATCTCTATTTCGGATTCGAGGCCTTGACCGGTGGCACGGTGATCACGAACGGCAGCGACATGCTCCGGTTCCAGATCACCGACGGCGGCGGCTTCGATTCGTACGATCACTGGCGGCGCACGATGTTCACCCCGGACCAGATTGCGGACGAATCCATCAGCGGGCCTTCGGCCGCCCCGCTGGACGATGGCGTCAGCAACATGCAGCGCTACGCCTTTGGTGCTGACGCGTCGGTGGAACTTGTCTGGCTGAAAGAAGAGGATGATATCCAACCCGGTATCCGCGCTCGCATTCGTTTCCAATCCGGCGACCTCATGCCCGTTGCGGAATTTGCTACACAGCTTCACCCCTCCAATTGGACGGACACCGACCTCACGCTGATCGAGTCCGAGCCGATTCATCACGATCCCGGGATGGAAATCCGCACGTACCGGATCGACCATCCCGACGCCGATGCCGGCTTCCTGCGCGTGCAATCCACCCTCTCCCCTCCATGACCCCGCCCCTTCCCTGAACCGGGCGATCAAGCGTTGTGCGCATGAGACTGCATTTCAGCGCTATTTGTTCATCACGTGAAGATTACGCGCGTATTTGTCATTATTTCTATGTCTCTGTCTTCTTTTTGTCTTCTTTTCTCTCTCATGGGCTTGGGGACGCGAGCTTTTCATAGGCTTGCTCTGTCGAAAGGTACACCCGTTCGGGGCCGAGTTGT
>SKXR01000056.1 GCA_007128275.1 Kiritimatiellia bacterium | reverse complement strand
TTTGGGCGGGAAGAAAGACGTCGAAGTGGTGATGATTGATCGAACCAATCATCACTTGTTTCAGCCGTTGCTCTATCAGGTGGCCATGGCGGGCTTGAGTCCCGCCGAGATCGCGTATCCGGTTCGCTCGTTGCTGGCGCACTACGGCAATATCGAAGTGCTGTTGGGCGATGTCGCCGGTGTGGACCTGAAGAAGAAAGAGGTCGAAACGGATTTTGGGCCTGTTTCGTATGATTACCTGATTCTGGCGTGTGGCGCGAAGCACAGCTATTTCGGTCACGACGAATGGGAAGAGAACGCTCCCGGACTTAAGACACTCGCGCAGGCGACGGAGATCCGGCGTCGTGTGTTGACGGCCTACGAATTGGCCGAGCGGGAACCAAACCAGGAGAAGCGACGCCAATTATTGACCTTCGTGATCGTCGGCGGCGGACCCACCGGTGTGGAGCTGGCCGGGGCGCTGGGCGAGATCAGCCGCCACACGTTGGAAAAAGACTTTCAGCGCATCGATCCCACCACGACGCGCGTGATTCTTATTGAGGGCGCCGATCGCGTCCTGCCCGGATTTGCGCCGGAACTATCCAAGCGCGCCCGGCGCGATTTGGAGAATCTCGGGGTGACCGTGTGGCTGGAAAAAATGGTCACGGGAATCACCTCGCGCGGGGTGCATGTCGGAGAAGAGTTTGTGAACGCCGCCACCGTGCTGTGGGCGGCGGGGGTGAAACCGTCCAGCCTGAACCCGACACTCGGCGTGCCGCTGGACAAGCAGGGCCGGGTCATCGTCGAGGGGGATCTTAGCCTGAAAGCGGCGCGGGAGGTGTTTGTGCTGGGCGATCAGGCGCACGTCCGCTCCGATCACGGTGCTTTGCCCGGTTTGGCGCCCGTGGCGATGCAGGAAGGGGTGCATGCCGCGCGCATGATCCTGCGGGAGATCAAGGGCGAGGCGCGCCAGGCGTTTACGTATCGTGACAAGGGACAGATGGCGACCATCGGACGGAAGAAGGCCGTGGCTCAGCTACGCCAGTGGCGCATCACCGGTTTCATGGCTTGGTTGATGTGGCTGGTGGTGCACGTCTATTATCTGATCGGCTTCAAGAATCGTTTCTTTGTGCTCTATCAATGGGCCTGGTCCTATGTGAGTTACCAGAAAGGTGCGCGCTTGATCGTGAACAAGGATTGGCACAGTCACTTGACGGATCAGCCGGTGTCGCCCCCGGAATGATGGCAATGCTTAATTCTTTCTGACACATTATCCAACCCACCCCGGCCCCGCCAAGGCGCGGGGCCACCCCTCCGAGGAGGGGATATTTAACCATCTTCCCCTACTGGGAGGGGTGGCCGAAGGCCGGGGTGGGTAGGACAATATACCGAAAAGAATTAGACAATGGTATTAGACAAAACCGTAGCCGCCGTCGTAAGACGGTGGACAGACTAACCACTGGGTGCCGCATCCACGCTGTTATCCGCGCGGCTACAGCATTACTAAAACTGCTCTAATTCAGGACGGTGCCCTCAAGCCGGTTCGACGAGCACCGTGTCTTCGTGTTCATACGCCGGCGCGCAGCAGCAGAGGAAGCGCAGGGGGATGTCGCCGTTGTTCAGAATCGTGTGCCGTTGGCCCGGGGGTATGGCGATGGCGTCGCCCGGCTTCACCTCGCGCTCCTCATCCTCGATCCGCATGAGGCCGGTGCCTTCGAGAAGGTAATAGATCTCTTCCGTTATCGGATGGTAATGTTCCTGTGTTGCGGCGCCCGGCGGAAGAATCGCCTCCGCCAGACTCTGGTTCTGGATGCAGGAGTTGCGGTAAGCCAGCAATTCCCGGATTTCCGAACCGTCCTTCGTGGTGAACGGTTGCACGTCGTTGCGTTGTACTACATCCATGATGTCTCTCCTGTGACTATTCCTGTCTCCAACCATTTTCCGGCTCGGCGGGAGCCTCGCCCTCCAGCGGAAAGTTCAATAGCTGCAGAGGAATGGAGGGCGAGGCTCCCGCCGAGCCGCGTGTATTTCAAGGGGCTAGATTCTCCCCCGATAACGGGTCAATATGTCCGTGATGTATTCCCGCGTTGTCGGGAAGGTGATTTGTTCCACAAAACGATGCGCATCGCGTTCATCGTCGCGCGCCCAGCGCAAGGCGTTGGAACGACCCGCATTGTATTGGGCGAGGGCGTACGGCAGGGGATCGGATCGATCCGACCACTGTTTAATGGCGCGGGCCAGATACCACGTGCCCGCGCGGATGTTGATCTCCGGCGTGAAGAGGTCGTGTCCACTGAATTCGGCCAGCCCGTATTCGGCGGCCCATTCGCGGCCGACCGTTTCCGTTACCTGCATCAACCCGATCTCTCCGACGCCCCCGACGGCGGCGGCGTCAAAGCGACTTTCCTTCCATATGACCGCCGAGATCAGGCGCGGATCCACCTGATACTCGCGTCCGATCCGCACGATCAATTGATCGTGTCGATGGACCCGGTTCAAGAGCACGGCGGCAACGAGTCCGGCCAAGACGGCCAGCACCGCCGCAATCCAATACAGCGTCTTGATATAGCTTTTCACTGCACGCATCAATGATGACGATACGTAGGCCTTATATGCATGTCCAGCATTGAACCGATTCGACTTTTCGTGCTATCGTAGCCGCATGATACGCTATCGAAAGGATGATCCGCTATGAATGAGCCCACCGAGCAACTGTATATTTCCTTGATCAGCGTGCACGGCCTGATCCGCGGGGAAAACCTGGAGCTGGGGCGCGACGCGGACACGGGGGGGCAAGTCCTGTATGTGCTGGAGTTGGCGCAGGCGTTGGCCCGTCAGGCCGGCGTGCGGCGCGTGGATCTGGTCACTCGGCGCGTGGTGGATGCTTCGGTGTCGGACGATTACGCCCGGCCGATTGAACAGCTCTCGGATAGGATGCGCATTGTGCGCATCACCGCCGGCCCGGATGCCTACATCGTCAAGGAGCAGTTGTGGGACCATCTCGATACGTTCGCCGATAAGCTGCACAACTTCTATCGGGAGGAAGGGGAGTGGCCCGACGTCATTCATAGCCATTACGCGGATGCCGGATGGGTCGGGACGCGTCTTTCGCAATTGACCGGCGTCCCGTTGATCCATACCGGACATTCGCTGGGCCGGGTGAAACGCCAGCGCTTGTTGGCCGGCGGCCTTTCTCATGAGGACATCGAGAAACGGTACAACATGTCGCGCCGCATCGAAGCCGAAGAACTGGCGTTGGCCACGGCCGAACGCGTGATCACCAGCACCCATCAGGAGATCGAAGAACAATACGAGCTGTACGACTATTATCAGCCGAAACAGATGCGTGTGGTGGCGCCCGGCACCAACTTGAAAACGTTTATGACGCCGCGCGGCGACGAGATGGAGTCGCCGCAATTCGAAATCCTGACCCGCCATTTGCGCGAACCCGAAAAACCCATGATTCTGGCGCTTTCCCGTCCGGACAAGCGAAAGAACATCCCGAAACTTATCGAGGCGTATGGCGAATCCAAGCGCCTTCAGGAACGGGCCAATTTGGTGCTGATCGCCGGGAACCGGGACGATATCGATGATCTGGACGAGGGCGCCCAAGAGGTCTTCTATGAAATGTTGCGGTGCATCGACCGATACGAGTTGTACGGGAAGGTGGCGATGCCCAAGCACCATCAGCGGGAGGACGTGCCCATCTTTTACCGGATCGCGGCGGCGTCTAAAGGCGTATTCGTCAATCCGGCCCTGACGGAGCCCTTCGGATTAACCCTGATCGAAGCGGCGGCTTCCGGTCTGCCGATCGTGTCCACCGAAGATGGCGGGCCGCGGGATATCATGCGGAACTGTCATAATGGATTTCTCATTGATCCGTTGGATACCCGGGCGATGTCCGAATCGCTGCTCATCCTGTTGCACGATGAACCGCTTTGGCAATCCTGCGTGGATCAAGGGTTGAAAGGGGTGCGGGAGCATTATGCATGGGATGCGCACGCCGAGCATTATCTCGAATTGGTGCGCCCGGTGGTCAAGCGATCCGAATTGTTGGAACGCGAACCGGTCGAGCGCCGTACCGCCCTGTATAGCGAACGGGCGTTTGTCAGCGGATTGGATCAGAACCTGATTGGCGACGACGACGCGCTGAGGCAACTGATCGACCTGTTGCGCCAGCACCGGAAGAGTACGGCCTTCATCATCGCCACGGGCCGCCGCTTGGATTCGGCCTTGAAACTGATGAAAGACCAGCAGATCCCGGAACCGGATATTCTGATCACGAGCGGCGGCACGGAAATCTATTTCGCCCCCGAACTCACCGCCGACGAGGCGTGGGGGAAGTATATCGATTACCAGTGGTCCCCGCACAAGATCAAACAGGTGTTGGCGGAATTTCCCGGATTGGAACTTCAGCCGAAGATGGAGCAAAGTCGTTTCAAGGTGAGCTACTACATCGACCCCGCCATCGCCGATGTGGACGAGATCCTGCGCTTGTTGCATAAGGAAGGGCTGTCCCCCCATGTGCTGATGTCTTTCGGCCAGTACCTCGATATCATCCCGGCGCGCGCTTCGAAGGGGTTGGCGTTGCGGTATGTGGCGGATCGCTGGCAGATTCCGCTGGAACGCGTGCTGGTCGCCGGCGGGTCCGGCGCCGATGAAGACATGATCCGGGGCGATACCCTGGCCGTGGTGGTGGCCAATCGGCATCACGAGGAGTTGTCAAACCTCGTGGATGTCGACCGAATCTATCTGGCGGAGAAGCCGTTGGCCGCCGGCATCTTGGAAGCGTTCGAGTATTACGACTTTTTCGGTGCGTGCAGGGATCCCAAGGGAACGGATGAGGCGGATGACTGAGCATCGGCTTCTGCTATGCACGGATATGGACCGGACGGTGATCCCCAACGGACCGCAACCGGAACATCCCGAAGCGCGCAAACGGTTTGCCGCGTTTTGCCGTCGGCCGGACGTGACGTTGGCGTATGTAACGGGACGCCACCGCGCCTTGGTGCGGGACGCGATCCGCGAGTACGCCTTGCCCGAACCCGATTTCGCCATTACCGATGTGGGTACGGTGATCTATCGGGTGACGGACGGCACGTGGGAGGCGTGGGACGCGTGGGCGGAGGAGATCAGCCGCGCGTGGAACGGGAAGACGCATGCGGATATCGTCGCGCTGCTTGGCGATCTGCCCCATTTGACTTTGCAGGAACCGGATAAACAAAACACGCACAAGGTAAGCTTTTATCTTTCGGCGTCCGCGCATCCGGAGGACCTCATGGCCCGGATGCAAGAGCGCCTTGCTCGCGAAGGGGTGGAGGCCGGCTTGATCTGGAGCGTGGACGAATCGGAGGACGTTGGGCTGCTGGATGTGTTGCCCCGCGACGCCACCAAGCGGCACGCCGTCGAATTCTTGCAGCGGGAATTGCGTTATTCCCCGGACGAGGTTGTGTTTGCGGGGGACAGCGGCAACGACTTGCCGGTTATGGAAAGTGTGTTGCCGTCCGTGCTGGTGGCCAATGCGTCGGACGAGGTGAAGGAACGCGCGCGGGTACTCGCGCAACGGAGCGATGATCCGGAGGCGTTCTACATCGCTCGCGGCGGAGTCTTGAACATGAACGGAAATTATTGCGCGGGCGTCTTGGAAGGCGTTTGGCATTTTGTTCCTGCCTTCCGCGACGTGCTTGAAGAAAGCGAGGATGCACAATGACGGATAAACCGCAGATGATCGTCTTTGGCGAGGTGCTTTTTGATTGTTTCCCCGGAGGGGAACAGGTTCTCGGGGGCGC
>SKXR01000190.1 GCA_007128275.1 Kiritimatiellia bacterium | reverse complement strand
TCCGGCAACCGGTCGAGAAATTCCCGCTTGAATATGAAAAATCCGCCATTGATATAGTCGTGATGCAACGGCTCCTTCTCCTGGAAGGAGCGCACATGCCCCTGATCGTCCAATTCCAGAGTCCCAAAACGGGACGGGGGGTGCACGGCGGCTACGGTTCCGATTTTCCCGTGCTCGAAATGAAATGCCAATTCCTTGTCCAAAGGAATGTCCGCCAATCCGTCGCCATAGGTGAGGCAGAAATGGGGTGCGTCGATGTGCTCCTTCACCGCCCGCAAACGCGTGCCGGTCAGGCTGTGTTCGCCCGTCTCAATGAGGGCGATTTCCCAATCCGCAATCGCTTCGGCGAGGTACTCCGTGGCGCCGGTCGCCGCATTGATCTTCAGGCTGGAGGTGTGCTTCAGCAGGTCGAGAAAGTATTCCTTGATCACATACCCCTTGTACCCGAGACAAACGATGAAGTGGCGGAAGCCATACTGGGCATAGCTCTTCATGATATGCCACAGGATCGGTTTGCCGCCGACCGTGACCATGGGTTTGGGCACGACGGTCGTTTCTTCCATCAGGCGCGTACCGCGCCCTCCGGCGAGGATGACTACAGGGATATCGGATGGATTCATGGGGAATGGTTGTGGGTTAATTGGTTAATTGGTGATTGGAGAGGGGAAGGTGTGCTTAAGTGGATTTGCGCTTCTTATCCTGCATTTCCGCAGCCACGGTTCGCAGAAATGCTCTGTCCAACATGTCCTTCTCGCGATAAGTCTGTTTCGTTTTCCAAAGCAGCTCGATGGATGCGAACGGGATACGGACTCCATCGATTTCCCGCCAATCCACCTCGTCCAAGGCCTCAAGGTAAGTGATTCCACAGGCTGACCCCATAAGGTCGACCGTGATATCATCATGGATCCGAACCACGTTGTACTCGGCGACGTCCGAGTTACGGACCTCTTTTGCCGCCCCGTCAGGCAAGAGGCTGATGGCTGCGCACATGCGGGCTATATTCTCGGGATCCTTGTCCACCAGAAAATCGATATCCATGGTTCCCCGATCCAGTCCCATTTCAATGAGCGCCATGCCGCCCAACACAATATACTTTGCCCCTCTCTGGTTCAGATCTCGACAGATCCGGACCAAATCATCCCTAGTCGGGGCTCTTACGGCTTCTTGATCGTCACCCGCTCCGTCCACCATGCATCTGCCTCCTCATGCGTCTTGAACCGAAAAACCCCTTTGGGCCACTGCAGCCGGCCACTACTCAGTTCATTGGCCAATTGTTGTATGCCATAGCCGGGCTTCGTGTCTCTGCAGGTACGCCGACGGCCCACCACCTTCGCCCCCGGAGGCAAATCATCCCACTGCTCGGTGGTTTCGCGAATGACGTGTTGGCGTCCTTCTGGCGAGGGATGTGGTATTTTGTGCTCTTGGTCCTGCATATCTAAATAATGTCACTTATAATGGCGCCCTGTCACGCTCCAACCGATATGTTGCGCTTATCGGTTATCTGTGAAATCTGTGTCATCCGTGGTTGTCCTGATCTTTTTCTCTCACGCACTCGCCCAGACCAACCCCGCCTCTTGTGCCGCATCGGTATAGGCCTGAATCTCCTGGGTCATGAACGCGCGCGTTTGCTTCGCATCGCCTCGCGCCACCAGCAACTCGCGGTAGCCTCGCACGGTGTGCGTCACCGCCTCATCAAAGCTCCATACCGGCTTCCAATTCAACCGCTCTTTCGCCTTCGAGATATCCAACTGCAACAGCGTGGCTTCATGCGGTTCCCCCTCGCGCGGGGGCGATTCCCAACGCGCGCCTTCCCACTCGCGCACCATCACGTCCGCCAGATCGGCCACGGTACGCGCCGATTCGTCTTCCGGCCCGAAATTCCATCCCTCGCGATATAGCGTCGATTCCGCGGACATCAGCCGCGCGCCCAGCCACAGATACCCGGACAGCGGCTCCAACACATGTTGCCACGGCCGCACCGCTCCGGGATTACGCACGACAAGCGGTTGCCCGGCCGCAAACGCGCGCATGGCGTCCGGCACAATACGGTCCGCCGCCCAGTCGCCCGGCCCGATGACATTGCCCGCCCGCGCACTGGCTACAGCCACGCCGCCTTCCGGCGGGAAGAACGAGCGGCGCCAGGACGCGATGACCAATTCGGCACACCCTTTCGACGCGCTATACACGTCGTGCCCGCCCATCGGTTCATCTTCGCGATACCGGTGATCCTTCTCGAAGTTCTCGTAACACTTGTCGCTCGTGACCATCACCGCCGCACAGGGTTTCTTTAGCTGTCGAAGCGCGTCCAGCACATGCGCCGTGCCCATGATGTTCGTGGCCACCGTCTCCACCGGCGTCTTATAGGATTCGCGCACGAGCGGCTGAGCCGCCAAATGGAAGATCGCGTCGGGCTGCACCTCCTCCACCCGCCTCCTGACTTCAGGCGCATCCCGGACATCGATCTCCCGATGATCGCACCATGCGTCCCATCCGCCCTGAGCAAACAGCCATTGATCGTTTTCCGGCGGCAACGCCAAGCCATACACCTCGGCGCCGAGCTGATGCAGCCAAGCGGTCAGCCACGCCCCTTTGAAACCGGTATTGCCGGTAACAAGAACGCGTTTGTGTTGATAACACTTCATTGTTATTGCCAGCCTTTGCGACCGTTGCGCACTTTGCGGTTAACTTCTTCTTTCTTAACCGCCAAGAGCGCGAAGGTCGCGAAGCAGAGCGGCCAAAGGATGTTGTCTTGTTTATCCGCTTTTGAGACAATCAGGGCATGAAGAAAATATTGATGATTTTGACCAGCCACCGCCTGGATTGCCTGCGATTATGTGTCGACATGCTCGCGGAAGGGGGATCGGGCGCCCGGTTTGATCGTGTGTGCATGCTTTGCAGCGGCGTTACCGGCCGCCACAAACGGTATGTAGAGAGCCTTCCTGAACGCTTTCCGAATATCGCATGGGATTTTATCTGGGGGGAACGCGGGCGCGGGAAACCGATCTCGGATATGCAGAATGCCTGCGTGCAACGCTATCCCGACAGCCTCTACTTCAAGATTGATGAAGACACCTTTGTATCCGCGGACTGGGATCTAAAGCTGATTGAAGCCCACGAGCGTTTCAAAGAGGATCCTCAACTTTCACTGATCACCCCGGTGGTCACCAACAATCAGCGGGGCGCCTACCATCTATTGACCACCTTCCCCGAGCTAGGCGAGGAGTTTGTTCGACGCTTCAACAAGCCGATCGTTACCGACCGCATGGGGCCGGTCTGGCTTATCCCTCACTGCGCGGAGTTCATGATCCGTCGTTTTCTCCATCTCGAACAAGCCAACGAGGAGATCAGAAAGAGACTTGAGACCACAGACCGGAGTCTTGAGACCGGCGATTCGAGACCACAAACCCAGAACCAAGAACCAAAAACCAAGAGCGCGGCTAAACCGCCGCCCTTTCTCACCTTTTCCTATCCGTTCAGCATCAATTGTATCTGTTACGACTATCGGCATTGGCAGGAGATCGGCGGCGTACCGGAAGAAGACGAAAATGGATGGGGCCAATGGATTCCAGCCAACGGGAAGATCATCGTACTCGTGGCCGACGCCCTGGTTCATCATTACGCTTTCTTTGTGCAACAACGCTGGTTGGATCGAACATCCTTGTTGGAGGACATTCGTGCGGGAAATGTGCCCGGTTCGCGCCACCCACGGATTCCCTTGGCGCGCTTGGGCCGAACGATTAGCCAGGTTCCGGAGGTGCTGCGGGAGCGTTTGCACCGAAAACCCGCTTGAGTCCGTTTCGCCGCGCCGGCGATCGACTCAGGCATTGCGGCGAGCGTTGACCACATCGGGCGTGAATAACGTCGGCTCATATTCCTCGCCCCCCTCCGCCGCCAAGCGCTCTACGCATTCGTACCCCTGAGCGAACGAATGATCTTGGTTCGCCACCTCGTATTTCCACGCCCCGAATCGACCCCGACTATAGATCCCCTCCGCCTCAAAAGCCCGCAACATGGGATCCACGACGGCGTCCCTTCCCAAGAACGGCGTCGGATATCCTTGGTCGAGGCGTTTGTGGACGACGGAACAGATCTTCGTCCGGTCCGGGATCAAGCCGTCCTCCTCCAAAGCCAACAGCGTTTCTTCGGCGAGGCTGTCCTGTCGGACCGGCTTCATGGGGCTTTCCGAGGTTTCCGTCATTAACGACCACTGCCTGCCGGGTTTAGCCGCATTCTGCGGGCTGTAATTGGTGAAAACCGTCACTCGGTAATACGGGCTGTTGGCATCCGGGAAATACATCCAACACTTGGTGCGGAGGTGGTCGGGCGTGGGCCCGTCCAGCCCCACACCGACCACGTTGGTTGCCGAGTAGCGCAACGCATCCGCCCCGACGGGATTCACCACACCGGGCGCCAATCGAACAAGATGATTCAGCGGGATGGTGCTTATCAAATGCTTGTAGGTGAAGGCCTCGCCCGTCCCGGTCGTGACCCGTCTCTTCTTCGCATCGATTTCCGTCACCGCGCAATTGAGTCGGATCTTGCCGTTGGGAAGACTCTTTCCGATGGATTCCCATACCGCGCCCGTGCCCCCTTGCTTCGGGAAGCGGAACACCTTGTTGGGGCCCCAGGATATTTCGTCTTGCCCGGTGCAAATGGACTTCAACACGCCGCCCAGTCCCGGCACCGATACGCGCTCACCGATCCAATGATGGTCCATCATCGGCGGGGGATACGCCCATACCTTGAAATTATAGGGGTACATGAAGAGTTCGGTAATGCCCGGCCCGAACGTGGCCAGCATCCAGTCCTCAAAGTTTTCGATGGCACCGTCGCCGCCTACGGAAACAGAACGCTGCCAGGCTTCGAGGAGTCCCTCGACACAGGCCCATCGATCTTCGGCATCCAAGCGATGCAGGTTGTTCTGGAACGGATAGGGTACAAAACGTTTCTTAATCCATACCCAACTTTCCCGCTGGTGGGTGTTCCAGCCGTCGGGACCGAGCGCCATATCCATATACCGGTCGAACGTATCGTAGTGGGAGAATTGGACGTGCCCGCCGCAATCCCAAGTGAACCCTTGGTCATCGACAAACGAATGGGCCAACCCGCCGAAGTGCGACTCGGCCTCCAACAATGTCCAGTCCAGATCCTTTTCTTGAAGCCGTGTCGCCGCGCCCAAACCAGTCGGCCCCCCGCCGATGATAAGATACTCAATATGCTGCATATAAAATCCCCTTCTTTCCGGGCGGATTACGCCATTCTGTTCGTTGAAAAGCTAACTGGAAACGGATGGGCGGCATTCCGGAAACCGACGAACCCGGCTGGACCTCTTGGATCAGGGATAACGCCCAAACCAACATCCTCGATTGTTCGCAGATCGTGCTGCACTACTCGTTTTTTGTTCAAGCCGAATGGCTGGATCGGTCCTCGCTGCTGGAAGACATCCGACGGATCAATTTGCCGGGCACACGTACTCTTCCGCAAAGAACCGGGATTGCGAGAGGCCTTCGTTTCGCTCAGCAAGTTCCAGGCATTATTCGGCGCAAACTAAAGCACTTCGCGTGATTTTGTAGTCGCCGTCGTTAGGGGGCGTTGATCGATCCCCAACGCGCCGCAAGCCACGGCCTTACCAACCGATAACGAAGTAGGGTGTCCGCTTGCGGATAGCCGGACTCCCCGGGGTCAAGCCGCTCGGGCTTATCCCTCCCGCCTTTCCACAGGAACGCAAAGAATATTGGCCAGATCGTCCCGACAATGTCGCGCCTCCTCAAAG
>SKXR01000021.1 GCA_007128275.1 Kiritimatiellia bacterium | reverse complement strand
TCTGCTTCCACGCGATCACGCCCCTTGCGGCACTCGAATCTCTTTCCCCGTTCTACGGCGCCGCCAACGCAACCCCTCGATAATTCGAGGGGGTATCCTCTAACGCGCGTATTACAGGCAAAAAAAACCGGCGTATTCATCTTTTTGGGGAGAGCATTCCATGCGGAACACAGCGGCTGACAGACGATCCTGCAAGCGAGTCATCCTTTTCTTCCTCATCGCCGGCTGGCTGCCGGCCGCCATAACGACTCGGGCCGAGACGCTTGCGCTCCATACCTTCACGGGCGAGTCCACGGCGGCGGCGGTCACCTCCCCATCATTATTCGCTTCCACGTTCGGCCTCTCGTCCGGTGCGCTTGAATTCGGTTACGCGCAGGAGGACACCTGGACCGGGTCGGGTGTGCCCTACGCCCAAGGCAGCGGCGGATGGGCGGCCGCCCATCCCGATGCTGCAAAACATTTCAGCGCCACATTGACCGCCGTACCCGGCGCCTCGTTCACCGTCACCAATATTCGTTTCCTGGCCCGATCGACAGCGCAGGGACCGTCCGCAATCGGCGTCTCAATCAACGGCGCGCTCTTGCACGAAACGAACGCGCCCGCCAACAGCACGTTTGCCGTCCATTTTCCGGTTTCGGGTTTCGCCGATCTCACAACGGCTGAGATTCGTATCCTCGGATGGGATAACGGTTCCCGCTCCAGCTCCGGTGGCGGTCTTCTGCACATCGACGACGTGCTGACCGGGGGTGACACGGCCGCGGCGCCGCCAGGTGGCGGGACACAGGACGCGATACGGGTCCGCGTCGCCACCTTCAACGTCGAACACGGCCTTGGCGAGCCCGGCCTCGAATCGCCGGGCAGTGGTCAGTACGAAGCCGTTAAGGCCGTGCTCCGGCGCATCGATCCGGACATCATCGGATTCCAGGAAATGATGGTGAGCCACTTCGACCATTGGTACGAGCTGGCCGATGAACTGGACTATCCATACGTGGCCATCGGCGCCGCGGGCGAATTCGACAGCATGCGGCAGGGCTATTTCAGCCGGTACCCGATCGTATCCACCCACAACGTGCAATCGCCTTCAGGCGCCAAGGAACTGGTGCGCGCGCCGTTCCGGGCCGTCGTCGAAGTGCCCGGCGCCGCCACGCCGCTCGTCCTGTGGAACATGCATCACAAGGCCATGGGCGACAATGCCAGCCGATTCCGGCGCGCGGTCGAGGCGATTCGCATTGTGCAGGACATCGACGCGTATCGAGCCGCAAACCCGTTGCACGATGCGTTCCTCTTTATGGGCGATCTGAATGAATGGGCCACGAGCGGCCAGCCCGAGCAATTCAATGCCTTGCCCTCGGGTCTGCCTGGTTCCTATCAACTGGGCGCCGATATCGCATTCCCCGTTCCGTATAGCTTGTTCCCCGACGACCGATACCGTGACGCAGGAGGCGGCATGACCCTGCTGGAAGCGTATCGCACCGGCACCACCGACAACCGATGCTTTTCCAGCAGCCGCCTCTCGCACATCTTTCTAAGCGACGCGTTGTTTAGCGGATCGATGGGAGCGCCGGGAGGCGAGATCTATTTCTCCGGCACGGACGACAGTAGCGGATTGCCGAAATCCGGCGATCCCCTGCCTTCCGGGACCAGTTGGACCGCCTCGGATCACTTGCCGATCTACACGGACATCTATCTCGCGGCCATACCACCGCCTGACGGCATCCCGACATGGTGGCGTATGCAATATTTCGGTCATCCCGAACCGCGCGACGACGGCGATTGTCGCGCCGAGGACGATCCGGACGGGAACGGCATGACCAATTGGGAAGAATATATTGCCGGCACCGACCCGCTCAGCGCGGACAGCACGTTCCGCGCGATCATTGAGCCCGACGCGAGCATCAGCTTCCTATCCGCTACCGGACGGCTCTATACCATCGAGTATCGGGACGGCTTGGACTCCGACGACGTGTGGCAAACGGTGGACGGCTTTGAGGATGTGCCCGGCACGGGCGAGACGATCATGCACATCCTCCCGGAAGGAGACGGGGGCGACATGCGCTTCTATCGCCTGCGCGTGCGTCTTGCCCTGTGAAATCTACTTCCTCGCGCTCATTGACGCCGAGGGCATCTCAGCCATTCAGGAAAGATAGCTTCTGCCGCAGCGCCTGCCGGCCGCGGGCGAGGCGGGATTCGACAGACTTGACCGTGCAGTCCATCACACCGGCGATTTCCGCGTGGGACATGCCGTGATACTCCGCACAAATCACCACCGTGCGCTGTTTCTCCGGCAAATCGGCCACGGCCCGGGCCACCGCCTCACCGATCTCCTTGTTCGACAGTTCACCGTCCGCGGACGGTCCGGCGTACATCGGCGAATGGTCTCCGCCGTCGCGCATATCACGCGTCTCCACGGGGCGACGTTTGCGGCGACGAAGGACATCCAATGACTGGTTGCGGGCGATCTGGAAGAGCCACGTGGAGAAACGCGATTTTCCGTCGGCTTTGAAGCGACGGCCATGTCGATAAACGCGCACGAACACTTCCTGAGCGACATCGTCGGCTTCGCCCGCATCATTCAGGATACGGTACACGAAGTTCACAACAGGAAGTTTATAGCGAGCCATCAACTCATCAAAGGCCTGCTCGTCACCGGATTGGAACCGGATGACCATGTCGAGGTCGGCCTCCTGCGTATCTATTGCTGAATTGTCTTGTTCGGCGGAAAACATCTTCCATCCCCATTCACGGCACATTGCACAAACAGCCCGGCCCATTGGGTCAAGCCGTTCATTTCGAGGGAAGGGATGGGATCAGCGCAGAATCGCGCAATGGAGAATGAACATCGCCGAATGCGTCGAGGATAACGCATCACCGCATCTGGTTTGGCCGGGCGGCTGGACGTACCGGGTAACGTCCTTTCCGGCATCCCGCGTCAGGATCGCCGACGCGACGTCCGGCTGATGAAGCGTGGGCAGTTTTGCACGCGGGGAAGTCGGCGACACGGCAACGACCGGCTCGCTGTCGGGCGCGGCCGGCGCCCACGCGCAGGAACAACTTGAATGGGCGGCGGGTTGTTCGGCAGGGCCTGTTTCCGTGCTGCAGCATCCCGACATCGGTTCGGGCACCGACGGTTGATCACAACAACAGGAACGGAGCTCACCGCCTGTCATGGCCGGACAGGCCTCGGCCTGCGCGATCTGCACCTGCGCCGCAAGGAACAATATCGCCACGACTGTGTATAGTGCTTTCACTGGGGGAACGATAGTCCGGGCGGGCAGTAATTTCAAGTCTCAACCGTGTATTGGGGTCCCGGCAGTGCCTTGGATTGGGGCGGGCGTTGTGGGTGCAAACAACCCACCCCCCGTTCTCCGACCTAATTCCGCATGTATGAACCCGTTTCGAAAACCTCAGACAGCTTGGAGAGGCGAGTTATACGAGCCCGTGATGTCGCGTTGAATAGAATTGGAGGCGTTTAGGATTCCCTTCACGTTCCCGGCGTCGCATAGCTCCGCCCTCCAGAAAGAGGGTACCCTCCACTTCTTCAATGCGATACAGAGAACGGAATGACCCTGGGCGATATGTTTAAGCACGTGTTCTGTTGTTGTTCAAGAAGCGTCCTTTCAGTACACTCTCTTCACGATGGCCATTGACCCGATATGCAAAATGGAAGTGGACGAGTCCACCGACCTGACGTGCGAAAAGGACGGGAAGACGTTCTATTTCTGCAGTGAATATTGTCTGAAGAAGTTCAAGGGCGAAGAGGTCGAAGCGCCCAAGGAAGTCACCAAGGCCTACTTCTGCCCGATGTGTCCGGGCGTGGAAAGCGACGAACCGGGGACCTGCCCCAAATGCGGCATGGCTCTGGAAGCGGCGCAGCCCGGTCTTGGTGGGGAGAACGCCGAGTTGCTCGATATGCAAAGGCGGTTTTGGGGCGCGATGATTCTCACCATACCGCTCTTCATCATCGCCATGGGCGATATGATCCCCGGCCTGCCCATTGGCGCTTGGATTCCCATGCCGGTCAATGCGTGGATCCAGCTCGCGCTTTGCACGCCCGTGGTCTGGTGGGCCGGCTGGCCGCTGATGACGCGCGGCGCGCAATCGTTCCGGACATGGAATCTCAACATGTTTTCACTGATCGCGCTGGGCGTCGGCGCCGCCTATTTCTTCAGCCTCTTTGCCATGCTCTTCCCGGCCCTCCTCCCCGCGCATCTGGTGGATCATGCGCATCCGCCGATCTACTTCGAGGCCGCCGCCGTGATCACCGCGCTTGTTCTCATGGGCCAGGTTATGGAGCTGCGGGCGCGCGAACGGACCGGGACCGCCATCCGCGAATTGATGGCGCTCACGCCGGACATTGCGCGCGTCATCGTAGACGGGGAAGAGAAGGAAGTATCGTTGGAGGATGTTCAGGAAGGCGCCCTGCTCCGCGTCCGCCCCGGAGAGAAGATTCCCGTGGACGGCACCGTTACAGAAGGAAATAGCGCCGTGGACGAGTCCATGCTGACCGGGGAACCGATTCCCGTGGAAAAAGGCGTGGACGACCCCGTCACGGGCGGCACGCTCAATAAGAGCGGCAGTTTCGTCATGCGCGCCGAGCGCGTGGGCAAAGCGACGACGCTTTCGCGCATCATCGACATGGTCGCACAGGCGCAACGCAGCCGCGCGCCGGTCCAGCGTCTGGTGGATCGCGTCGCAGCCGTCTTTGTCCCCATTGTGGTCGCGGTCGCCGTGATCGCATTCATCGCGTGGTTCTTTGTTGGCCCTGACCCGCGCCTCGCCTATGCCATCGTCAGCGCCGTCTCCGTACTGATTATTGCCTGTCCCTGCGCGTTGGGGCTGGCCACGCCCATGTCCATCATGGTCGGTGTCGGGCGCGGGGCAAAAGCAGGCGTCCTGATCAAGAACGCGGAAGCCATCGAACGCTTGTCCCACGTGGACACGGTGGTCCTCGATAAGACCGGGACGCTGACCGCGGGCAAGCCGTCGCTCACCGAGGTGGAGCCGTTGGCGGACTACGATGAGGAACAGGTCCTGCGATGGGCCGCCTCGGCCGAACAGCAAAGTGAACATCCATTGGCGCACGCCGTGGTCACCGCCGCGCGCGAGCGGAACATCACGTTGGACAAGCCTTCGTCCTTCCATGCCGTTACGGGCGGCGGAATCGAAGCGCAACTGGACGGTCGGGAAATCCTCATCGGCAATCTCGAGTTTCTTCAGGAACGACACATCACGTGTTCGGACGCGGTTGTGGAAAGTATGCAACAAGCGCGCGAACGCGGGGAAACCTTGGTACTGCTGACCGTGGACGGTGACGTGGCCGGCGTTCTGCACATCACCGACCCGATCCGCGACACGGCTAAAGAGGCCGTCCGCGAGTTGCACGCGTTGGGCCTGCGCGTGGTGATGGCGACGGGCGACCACGAACGTACCGCACGGCATGTGGCCGAGCAACTCGGCATCGACACCGTGGAAGCCGGCATGAAACCGGAAGCCAAACATGACCTCGTGAAGCGGTTGCAGGAGGAAGGACGGCATGTAGCCATGGCGGGCGACGGGATCAACGACGCCCCGGCGCTCGCGGCGGCGCACGTCGGGCTGGCGATGGGCTCCGGCGCGGATGTGGCGATGGAGAGCGCGGGGATCACGCTGTTGAAAAGCGATGTGCAGGGTATCGTGCGCGCCGTACGCTTGAGTCACTTCATGATGCGCAATATCAAACAGAACCTCTTCTTCGCCTTCTTCTACAACGCCTTGGGTGTTCCGATCGCGGCGGGTGT
>SKXR01000235.1 GCA_007128275.1 Kiritimatiellia bacterium | reverse complement strand
CCGCCGCGCTGGGATGTCAGCTACACCTCGGACCACTTCGCCATATTCGTCGACATCGACATGGAGGATTTCAGTCCGGTCATGCCGGGGCGTCCCTTTGAAAGCATCGGTGATCCGGGCGGCCCTTTTAATCCCGAATACACGCTCTATACCGTCTCCAATACAAACGCCTTCGAGGTTTTCTGGACGGTCACCACCGACGTGGATTGGTTGACCGTCTCGGCGGACAGCTTCGCCCTGCCCTCGCTGTCATCGCAGGACGTCGAGATTATGATTAACGAACACGCGAATCTCCTGCTCCCCGGCGTGCACATCGGCTCGGTCATCTTCTCGAACAGCGTCACGGAAGTCGTCACCATCCGCGAAGTCAACCTCACCGTGCTCGATCATCTGGTCTTGTTCCCAGACAACGGCCTCCATGCATCAGGATTCACGCAAGGCCCGTTTGATCCATCGTCGGTGACCTACGTGTTGAGCAACAAGACGCCGGAGACCATCACCTGGAACGCGTTGCCGACGCCGAATTGGATCACGGTAACGCCATCGAGCTGGACCCTGACCGGTCATGAATCCGTGGACGTCACGGTAAGCATCAACGCGAATGCCAACGATCTTCCGATCGGACTCTATGAGGAGGAAGTTCTTCTGTACAACACCGTGTCAAGTCTCGCCCATGTCCGCCCGGTCACCCTCGAGGTGCGGGGCCGACTCTGCGAAGCGGTGGATCACTGCGAGTTGACATGGACCACGGGCGGACACGTGCCTTGGTTTTACCAGACGGAGGTGACCGCAGGCGGGATCGATGCGGCGCAAAGCGGGCCGGTGCTGGCCCATCAACAATCCTGGATGGAAACGATCGTGACCGGTCCCGCGCACATTGAATTCGATTGGCGCGTGTCCTCTCGAACCAATTTCCATGTCCTGCGCTTTCACGTCAATGGCGAGAACGTGGGCCAAATTTCCGGCGAGGCGGATTGGCACACTTTTATGTACGCGTTAGGGGAAGGCGTGCACACCCTGCGCTGGGAATACGCGATCACGGGCACTTCACCTGTAGGCGAGAATGCGGGATGGGTAGACCGATTTGTCGCGGACTATTTCACGGCTTCGCCCATTGGGCCCACCGCTTTCGGCGGACCGGAAGGCGGCCCGTTCGAGCCCGAAACGATTACCTATACGCTGAATAATGGGAATCCGGACGCTGCGGAATGGAGCATTACGCACAGCGCCTCCTGGCTGATGATGGAACCCACGGACGGAGTCCTACTGAGCGGACAGAGCACGAACGTGATTCTGGCGCTCACCGCGGAGGCCGACCATCTGGAGGCGGGCAGCTACCATGAGACGATTCACTTTTCAAATGCCGTCTCCGGCAGGGTGTTTGAACGGACCGTGACCGTGCTGGTCTATGGTGATCTTTGCGTAGCCGTCGATAACTGCGACCTGATTTGGACCACCGGCGGCGATGCCCCTTGGTTCTATCAGACCGCCGTCACCTTCGACGGCGAAGACGCGGCGCAAAGCGGTCCCCTGCCGGGGCCGGGCATGATGTCGTGGATGGAGACCATCGTGACCGGACCGGCCACGCTGAGCTTTCAGTGGCGAATTTCGTCCCGGTCCGGTTGGGATTTCGTGCGGTTTAGGCGTAACGGTTCACAGCACGCTTCACGCTCGGGCGAATTCGGTTGGCTGGAATTCTCTCACACGATCCCGTCCGGCGTTCACACCTTGAGGTGGGAATACGTCCGATCTTCGGAAACACCGCTGGGCGCCGACGCCGCATGGGTGGATCAGGTGAGCCTCAGTCGCCTCGATATTTTGCCTTCCGCTACTTTCACGGCAGCAGGATTGCCGGGCGGCCCCTTCTCCCCTTCGTCGCGAGTCTATACCTTAACGAACAATGGCGTCTCGGCCATTCACTGGACGGCGCCCACGAATCACCCCTGGCTCGCCTTAGACCCCGTCGAAGGCGTTCTTCAACCCGGTGAAGGGACAACGGTTACCGCCACGGTCACCGCGGCGGCCAACGACTATCCCGGCGGGTTTCACTGGCAATCGGTCCATTTTATGGATGTCTCCGCAGGAGTTTCCATACAGCGCTTTGCCCAGCTCAACGTCATGGATTACTTGATCGTTGATCCCATAAGTTCCGCGTTCTATGAAGGTCCGCCGGGCGGCCCCTTCATGCCCTTCACACGAACCTATGCGCTATCCAACGCGGCCGCGGAGTCCCTTCATTGGACGATATCAACACCGGCTACATGGTTATCGATTTCGGCCACCCACGGCACGCTGGCGGCGGGCGCGACGGCACAGGTCGAGATCGCACTGAACGAACAGGCCTACGCCTTCGATTCATGGGCATATCAAACCGTGGTCTTCTCTAATGCGACGAGTCAACGAGCGCAGACGCAATGGCATTATGTGTCCGTCTTTGGTACGCCACGCGTGTCTCCCACAACCGAATGGTTGGCCGACGGCCCGCTCGGCGGCCCGTTCACACCCGCCACGACCACCTATACGATCATGAATGAAACGGGCGCAACTCATACTTGGCATGTTACTTCCACGTCCCACTGGTGGACGGTCGGCCAGAGCTCGATCAGCGTTGGGCCGTCTTCGTCGGAAGAGGTCACCGTCCACCTGCACGCGGACGCGAACCTGTTGCCCGCGGGCCTGTATCGCGGTTCCATTCTCTTCTCCAATGTGGTGACCGGCGAAATCCTCTATCGAAACGCGACCTTGATGACCGGCATGACTTTATGCGAAGCCGTGGACGCCTGCGAACTGATCTGGACAACGGGCGGCAACGCGCCTTGGTTCCCCCAAAATGAACAAACTTTTGACGGAGTTGACGCGGCGGCCAGCGGCGACATCACGCATAATCAGGAGTCCTGGATCGAAACCACGGTGACCGGACCCGGCACCTTGAGATTCTATTGGAAGGTGTCATCGGAGCAATTCTATGACTTCCTTGAATTCCGAATCAACGGGGCGTTGCAACCGGGCCGTATTTCAGGCGAGGTGGACTGGCAGGAAAGAATCTTGGATCTGCCTGAGGGCGACCATGCGTTGCGTTGGATCTATCACAAAGATTTCACTGTTAGCGCCGGCGCCGATCGAGGCTGGGTGGATCAGGTTGTTTGGATTCCGGAACGCACCGCCATGGGGGTGCCCACCGCGTGGTATCAAGGCTTTGGTATCCTGCCCGCGAACGGGCAAAGCTGGGATGCCTTGGATTTCGTGGATTCCGCGGCCAATGGGACACCCAATTGGATGCAGTATCCTGCCGGTCTCGATCCCACGGATATTGACTCCGTGTTCCGGATTCTGGCGATAGACACCGACGAAGGACGAGTGCCTCGTATCAAATGGTGGGGCGGCCTGCACGGCCCGCCCTCGCCCTATGTCATCCAAGCCACCACCAACCCGGCGACGGGATCGTGGGAGACCATCGGAACCAGTCACCGCGCAGCCGGCACGAATACGTGGACGGGCGACGAGCCCTTGAACGGAGCGCCTATCTTCCGTATCGTGGCCGAACAGGATTGAGCCGATGAAGTATCAGCGCGCGCGGGATTTCACATTGAACGAGGAGCGCGCCAATGCGATTGTGCACGGGGCGGGATTGTGCTTGAGCACGGCGGGGGTGGCCGTGTTGATCGCGTTGGCGGCCTCCAGGGGAACGGCATGGCACGTGGTGTCCTGTGCCATTTATGGGACCACGCTCATCTTTTTGTATGCCGCCTCGACCCTGTACCACAGTGTTCGCTCCCCGCGCGTACAACGCGTATTCGAGTTCATCGATCGATCGGCTATCTACCTCCTGATCGCAGGCACCTATACGCCTTTCACCCTGGTCTCGCTGCACGGCCCATGGGGATGGAGCATTCTAGGCGCCGTCTGGGGACTGGCCATGATCGGGATTGTCCTGCAATCTCTATTCCGTGCTCGCTTCCGCAGGCCGTCCATCATCGTCTACCTCTTGATGGGGTGGACCATTCTTGTCGGGGTTAAACCCTTGTTCGAGGCACTGACCTGGCGCGGGGTCTCGTGGCTCCTGGCCGGCGGATTGTTCTACACCATCGGCTTGGTCTTTTACGGATGGCGAACGCTACCGCACAGCCACGCGATCTGGCACGGCTTCGTCCTCGTAGGGAGCGCGCTGCACTTCTTCGGGATCCTGTTCCACGTCATCCCATGGTGACCGGGCCCTGTTCCCGCACCAACCCTCACCAATGGTCCGGCCCCATACCTTCTATTTCAGGTATACGACCGAGCCCACCGCGGGATTGTCTTCGCCCTCGACGACATCACAGTAAGCAAACTTCTCCTCCACGCGCACCACACGGAGGCGGCCCAAGGTCTGGCCTTCCTCCACGCCAAGTACCGCGCCGGTCATCGGGTCGATGATCTGTTCGCCTTCCGTGCGCAACACCATTTCCTGGCCCTGCTGCACGCCGAATTCCGCACCGCGATTGATGAGTACCTGCCCGTTATTGGCCACGCGAATCACGTTGCCTTCAAACGGGAATTCCTCCATCTGTTTCGCAATGAATTCGGCCGCTTGATTGATGCAGTCCTGCGCGGCTTCACCGAGCGGCGTCTTCTCAAAGCCACCCAACTCGCCGCTCATGCCGCTATGGCGCAAGCCGACGCGCAACGCGGTTCGGCCCGCGCGACCCACCACGCGTTCCTGCGCCACGATCTCGCCCGTGGTCGAATCGATGAGTTTGACGATGACCGTGACTTGCGCTTGTTGGCGACCGCCGCCGACGCGCACGCCGCCGATCCCGATGCCGCCATCCCGCCCGGACGCGGATTCTTCCACTTCGGTGACTGACCCGGCAGCGATATATCGCGCGGGCCGCAATTGGCCGGTCTGTGCCACACCCCGGGCTTGCGCCATCCGGCCACTGGCGGCGAGATCCTGTTCCAGCATGACATCGCCCAGATGTTGACGATCCACCAGCACAAAGCGATCGGTATCGCCCAAAGCCGATTCCAGCATGATGGAGAGATTTCGGCCCAGTTCCCAACGACCACGCCATCCGGCGTCATTGGTAAAGTCAACAACGCCGATGGCATGGCGAATGCCCTTGTAATCGCCCAAATCCATCTGCGCGGCGCCCGACCGGGTTTGTGTCCGCTGGGCATCGGCGTGCGATACGAAGAACGCCCCCAATAGAACCGCGATAAGTGTGATCAATAGCCTGTGCATGATGAACTCCTTGTAGGTATGTGTATGAAGTAACGTCAAAACGATATGCGACAAACATGCAGAAAGGGACACAGCCCGTCAAGGGAGATCATTAGGCGCGCCATGGCGTCTTGTCACGCCGAAGCAACGCGAAGGCGGCTTCGCTGCGAACGAGGCACCTCACAGATGTTTTACCGCAAATGCCCTGCCCACATGGGATTTCAAATAGCGCTCGAAATCGAGGGCGCGCCGGCGATCAGTAAATGCTATGGCCGTCTTGATCCGCCACGGGCGATACTTGCGGGTATGCGGATCCCGGCCCGCGTTGTGATCGCGAAGACGATCATCAAGGTGCTCCGTGAACCCGGTGTAGTGATGCGAGGTGTCGGCAAGACTTTCCAGAATATATACGTAATAGAAGGCTCTTCTCATTACGAAGCCGGAAGTTCGGAGCGGATCTGGTCAGGAAGCCCGGCTCCGTCGCCGAAAACGGCGACTACGCCGCGGCAGGCTTCGTTCTCCGCTGCGCTGCGAACGAAGCCTGGTGCACCCGAGAGGATTCGAACCTCCACGCCCTTGCGAGCACAAGAACCTGAATCTT
>SKXR01000290.1 GCA_007128275.1 Kiritimatiellia bacterium | reverse complement strand
TGCGTGAGCATGATCATCTGACCGTCTATATAGAGGCGCCGCATGGCGGCGGCCGCTACGGGACGGCGGTGGACAAGGTTTGGGCATTGGAATTGTTGGACCATACTGTGCTGGGCCCGATCTTGTCGTTGCTCGAAGCGCACCGGCCGTTCCGGATATTGTTATCGACGGACGGCGCGGTATGGACGAAAAACGGGCGTGCGATTCCGGATCCGGTTCCGTTCGTCGTGTCCGGCGAAGGCATTGAGCCCGACGGGGTGGGGCATTGGGATGAGCAGGCCTGTGCGGCAGGGGCGCTGGGCCGGATCCGGGTTGATGAGTTGATGGATGTATTGAGGAAGGAGTAGGCGGGAGTATGGCAATCTATGTACAGAAATTTGGAGGCAGTTCCGTGGCCGACGCGGAATGCATGCAACGGGTGGCGCAACGGGTCTATGACACGGCCCAGGAAGGGCATTCCGTGGTGGTGGTGCTCAGCGCGATGGGCAAGACCACGGATAACCTCATTAACCTGTCGAAACAGGTCAATCCGCAACCGGACGCGCGGGAAATGGACATGCTGCTTTCCACCGGCGAACAGATTTCCGTGGCCATACTGGCCATGGCCCTGCACGCCATGGGCGCGGAAGCGGTATCGATGACCGGTCCGCAGGCGGGTATTGCGACGGATTCCTCGCACACCAAGGCGAAGATCATGTCGATCAATCCGGAACGCATCATGGCGAACCTGGAAAAGGGGCGCATTGTCATTGTATGCGGGTTTCAGGGGCTGGCGCCGTCGGCGGACATCGCCACGCTCGGGCGCGGCGGGTCGGATACTACGGCCGTGGCGTTGGCGGCGGCGTTGAAGGCCGATCGGTGTCAGATCTTCACGGACGTGGACGGCGTGTATACGGCAGATCCGCGTATTGTAAAGCAGGCGAGGAAACTGGACTCCATCGCCTATGATGAAATGTTGGAATTGGCCAGCCTGGGTGCTAAGGTCCTGCAGTCCCGTTCCGTCGAGTTTGCCAAGAAGTACGGCGTGGAACTGGAAGTGTTGACCAGCTTTGATCGCACGCCGGGTACGATTGTAAAGGAAGAGGTGGAAGATATGGAACATATAGTGGTACGAGGCGTGGCGGCGGATAAGAATCAGGCAAAGGTGACCATTCAACGGGTGCCGGACCGGCCCGGCGTGGCGGCGACGCTCTTCAAGGAGCTGGCCGCGGCCAATGTGAACGTGGACATGATCGTTCAGAACGTCAGCGAACAAGGCCATACGGATATGACCTTTACGGTGCCGCGGGACGAAATCAACCGGACGCGCAGCGCGGTGGACGGCCTGCTCGAAGCGGTCGGGGCCGCGGGCGCGATCTACGACGTGGACATCGCGAAGATCAGTATTGTCGGTGTCGGGATGCGCAGTCATTCCGGTATCGCGTACCAGATGTTTGAGGCGTTGTCCGAACACAAGATCAACGTCGAAATGATTTCGACGTCCGAAATCAAGATCTCGGTCGTGATCCGCAGCGCCTACGCCGACGAGGCCATGCAGGTGCTGCACCAAGCCTTTGAGTTGGATAAGAACAGTAAGCCCGCCTCGTAGCGGGAAAGGAACGAGGGATGGAAGGCGAGGCTCCGGCCGACCCGCTCCGCCCAAAAGACCGAACGGGCAGACCATGAAGAAAATAGCCATATACGACACAACCCTCCGCGACGGGACTCAGGGGGAAGGCATTTCGTTCTCCGCCACCGGCAAGTTGCGTGTGGCCGAGCGGCTGGACGCGTTCGGCGTGGACTATATCGAAGGCGGGTACGCCGCGTCGAACCCGAGAGACATGGCGTTCTTCCGCGACATCAAAAAAAGGAACTTGTCCCACGCCAAGATCGCGGCCTTTGGAAGTACGCGGCGCGCCCATATTGCGGTCGGCGAAGATCCCGGGGTGCTCGCGCTCATGGAGGCCGACACGCCCGTGGTGACGTTCTTCGGCAAGAGTTGGAAGCTGCACGTGCGCGACGTGCTGCGCACGACGCCGGAAGAAAACCTCGCGATGATCGCCGACACCGTCCGGTATTTCAAGGAACGCGGCAAGGAAGTCATCTACGACGCGGAACATTTCTTTGACGGATACAAGGACGACCCGGAATACGCCGTGGCCACCTTGCGCGCCGCCGCCGAAGCCGGCGCGGATATGCTCGTGCCGTGCGACACCAACGGCGGCACATTGCCGCACGAGGTTCATGCCGTCATTCTGGATCTGGGGACGAAGTTTGAGACGCCGCTCGGCATTCATACCCACAACGATTCCGAGTTGGGCGTGGCCAATTCGCTCGAAGCCGTGCGCGCCGGCGCCGTGCATGTGCAGGGAACCATCAACGGATTCGGTGAACGGTGCGGCAACGCCAACCTGGTGTCCATCATCCCCAACCTGATGCTGAAGATGGGGTGCGCCGCCCTGCGCGACGGGAAGGAATCGCTCAAGCAACTGCGTGACGTCTCGCAATTCATCAACGAGCTCGCCAACCAGCGCCCGTGGCAGAAAGCGGCGTTTATCGGCGACAGCGCATTCGCGCACAAGGCGGGCATGCACGTGGACGGCATACGAAAGAACCCGCAGAGTTTCGAGCATATCGAGCCGGAACAGGTGGGCAACAAGCGCCGCATCCTCATCTCGGAATTGTCGGGCGCGAGCAACGTGTTTCTCAAGGCCGTCGAAATGAATCTGAGCATGGATAAGTCGTCGCCGGAAGTGAAAGAGATTCTGCGCGAGCTGGAACGGCTGGAGAAGGAAGGCTATGAATTCGAGGCCGCCGAGGCGTCGTTCAAACTGTTGATCCAGAAAGTGTTGAAGGCGCATCGTCCGTTCTTCGGGCTGGAAGGATTCCGCGTCATCGTCGAGAAGAACGATCACGCCAGTCCATGCCGCAGCGAGGCGACCGTGAAGCTCACGGTGGACGGCGAGGTGGAGCATACCGTGGCGGAAGGCGACGGCCCCGTCAACGCGCTCGACGGCGCTTTGCGCAGGGCGCTGATCCGGTTTTATCCGCAGATCGCCGATGTCTACCTCACGGATTACCGGGTGCGTATCCTCGATCCGGAAGAGCATACCGCCGCCAAGACGCGCGTGTTGATCGAATCCAGCGACGGCAAGGAAAGCTGGAGCACGGTCGGCGTCTCCGAAAATATCATCGAGGCGTCCTGGGAAGCGCTGGTCGACAGCGTGGAGTACAAGATGTTCCTGGACGAACAGCAGGAAAAAGCAGGGGACGCATGAGAGCAATTGAACCGGTCATCGTGTATGGAACGGGAACCCATGACTGAACTCAGCAAGACCTACGATGCGAAGTCCGTCGAGGAGAAGTGGTACGCGTGGTGGATGGAACGCGGCTATTTCCATAACGACGCGTCCAAAGGCGGTACGCCCTATTGTGTGGTGATCCCGCCGCCCAACGTCACGGGCATCCTGCATATGGGGCACGCGTTGAACAACACGATCCAGGACGTGCTGGTCCGTTGGCGACGCATGCAAGGATACAACACCGTGTGGGTGCCGGGCACGGACCACGCGGGGATCGCCACGCAAAATGTCGTGGAACGCGACTTACTCAAGGAAGGGAAGACCCGCGACGATCTCGGCCGTGAAGCGTTTGTTGAACGCGTTTGGAAATGGCGCGAGGAGTACGGAAACACCATCAAGGGCCAATTGATGCGCATCGGCGCGTCCTGCGATTGGGAACGCGAACGGTTCACGATGGACGAAGGGCTCAGCCGTGCCGTCACGGAAGTGTTCGTTCGCCTGTATGACAAGGGGCTGATTTACCGCGGCAATTACATCATCAACTGGTGTCCGCGTTGCCAAACGGCGCTTTCCGATGAGGAGAGCGAACACCGGTCTGTGGACGGCAAGCTGTATTACATTCGCTATCCGATCAAGGGCGGACGCAAGAAGGACTATGTGTTGGTCGCCACGACCCGGCCGGAAACGCTGCTGGGCGATGTGGCCGTGGCCATCAATCCGCGCGACGACCGGTACCGCGAGCTGGTCGGGAAGAAGGTGTTGTTGCCCGTGCTGAAGCGCGAACTGACCGTGGTGGAAGATGATTTCGTCGATCCGGAATTCGGTACCGGCGTGGTCAAAGTCACGCCCGCCCACGATCCCAACGATTTTGAATTGGGCCAACGCCATGGTTTGCCGACCATCAACGTGATGGATATTGACGGGTACATGAACGCCGAGGCCGGCCCCTATCAGGGTATGGATCGGTTCCAATGTCGCGAACAGATCTTGGAACAGCTCAAGCGGGAAGGTTTGCTCGAACGCGTCGATCCGCATCCGCACGCCGTGGGCCATTGTTACCGGTGTCATGCCGTCGTGGAGCCGCGCCTCTCGCCGCAATGGTTCGTGAAAATGAAACCGCTCGCGCGCCCGGCACTGGAAGTCGTCAAGGAAGACAAGGTCCAATTCGTACCGGAACGCTGGACAAAAGTGTACGCGGAATGGATGGAGAATATCCGCGATTGGTGCATCTCGCGGCAGATTTGGTGGGGCCATCGGATCCCCGTTTTTTACTGCAACGACTGCGAACACGAATGGGCCGCGCGCGACGTCCCGGTCACGTGCCCGCAATGCGGCGGCGCGACGATCCGCCAGGACGAAGATGTGCTCGACACCTGGTTCTCCTCGTGGCTGTGGCCGTTCAGCGTGTTCGGTTGGCCCGAACAGAGCGACGATCTCGATTTCTATTATCCGACCAACACGTTATCCACGGCTTCGGAGATTATTTTCTTTTGGGTGGCCCGCATGGTGATGGCCGGCCTGGAATGCATGGACGATATCCCGTTCACGCATGTCTATATTCACGGCACGGTCCGCGACGATGTCGGCCGAAAGATGAGCAAGAGCCTCGGCAATTCCATTGATCCGTTGACCATTGTCGACAAATACAACGCCGACGCGTTGCGTTTCAGCTTGATGATGCTTTCCGCGACGGGTACGGATGTTCAGTTGTCCGACGAAAAATTCGAGATCGGCCGGAACTTCGGCACAAAACTATGGAATGCCGCGCGTTTCATGCAAATGCACGGTGCGACGGCGTCGGACGATTTCGCCGAACCGCAATTTGATCCGGCCTTGCTGAGCGCCGATGACCAGCATGTGCTGGCCAAGCTGCACGAGACCATGGCGTCGTGCACGGAGAATCTCGAACGCTTCCGCTTCAACGACTACGCGCGAAGCATCTATGACTTCCTGTGGCATCAGTACTGCGATTGGTATGTGGAATATTCCAAGCCGATTCTGTATGGCGATGACCAGGCGCAGCGCGACCAGGTATTGAAGGTCATGCACTATGTGTATTCCAACGCGTTACGCCTCTTGCATCCGCTCATGCCCTTTATCACCGAGGAGTTGTGGCACGGCATGGGGTATACCCGCCTCAGCGAAAGTGTCATGATCGCGCCTTGGCCGAAAGCCCGGGATATCGAAGAAATGGACGAGTGGGGCGTGAATGCCTCGGTTGTTTCCTATGTGGACGCGAAGCATGATCTGATCCGTGTGGCCCGCCAACTGCGTGCTGATTATGGGTTGCCGCCCCGCCAGGAAGTCGACTTGATGATCCGGCCTTCGAATGAGCGCTATGAAAAGCGGCTGGCCAGCGATGAGCTATCCATCGCCTCGTTGCTTTGTGCCAAAAAGATTACGCTTGATCGGCACTTCACACCGCCGCGCGCCATGCCCAGCGCCATCAGCCAGCTCGGCGCCGTGTACATGCCGGTGTCCGGATTGATCGACGTGGGCGAAGAGGTCAAGAAGCTCACGAAACAACAGGACAAAGTCGCCGCGGACCTGCAGAAAGTGACCCGCAAATTGGGCAACATGGATTTTGTCAACAAGGCGCCTAAACACGTGATCGAGCAGCAGGAAGAGCGGAAGAAGAGTCTGTTGGAGAAGAGCGACAAGCTCGAGAAGCTGATCGAAACCCTTTCCGAATGCGAGCAGGTCCCGAAGTCGGAAGGCTGAAGTTGGGCGGGCGACCCGGGAAGGCATCGGCGACGCTGAAGTTGTTTTCTCGCCATCAATCGGGGGCGTCGAGATAGGGCGCCCCGTTTCAGCGTCATCATGCTGTGCGGAAAAATGTCACACGTGTGACATTTTTCCGCAACGACTAGGGGTACAGGTCGGGCGCAGCAGGGTTACGGTGCGGTGGTTTGGAGGAACTCGGCCACCTCGCTCCACCAAACGCGGGTCGGGCTGTAATCGAGCGTGTTGTGCGAGCGATCTTCCTGGATCCATATTTGTTTTGGACCGTCGTACCCGTCGTAGAGTTTCTGGCCGAACCGGGCAGGTACAACCTCGTCGCGTCCGGCAAGCAGGACGGCGATGGGACCGCCGTAGGTTTCCAGATGTTTTGCACTTTCGTAGCGGTCGCGCATCAGCCAGCGCACCGGGAAGATGGGGTAGTGGCTGCGCGCGACGTCCACCAGGCTGCTGAATGGTGTGATAAGGAAGAGACCGGACACGCGATCCGAATGCGCGCCCGCCAGATGTGTGGCCACCCCGCTACCCAGCGATTCGCCGCCCAGAAAGACGCGGCCGGAACGTTCTTCCATCAGTTGATCCAGCGCCTCCTCCCCTGCGGCGTAGAAGGTTTTCTCGGACGGCTTCCCGCTGCGCGCGCCGTAGCCGGGATATTCAAACAGGTACACGGCAAAATCCGGTTCAAAGCCTCGCACCAGATACCCGCGATGGGCGGCAAACCCGGCGTTGCCGTGAAAAAGGAGCAGCGCATCCGCATCGTCCGTCGGCCGGGATGAGCGCCAGCCGATGATTTCGCCGTCGCCGTTACGCCATGGCTCCAATCCGTCGGTCGCGGCCATGGCCATCGCATCGGATTCTCCGGCACGGGTGGGATAATAGATCATACCTCGTTGGCATCCGGCCAACACCAGAAGCAGGCCGACGTAAACCAGCGCGACGACGCGAATCAGCACGAAGATGGAATCCCACATGAGAGAAACATACGGCAGGACATGCGGAACGACAAGCGCGACCGCCTATTCGCCGCCATCGCCTACTCCGTTAATGCCGGTGCTTTGACGCGCCCGATGATGCCGGTTTCGTCCTCTACGGCAACGGGGATATGCGGCATCGATGTCTTCATGCCTTCGAGAAAGATGTACATGATGGCGCATTCCTTGAGCGAAAGCTTGTCGCCGTTCGCGCTGCCGTTCGTCAACTGGGCGTCTTCGACCTTGAACCCTTTTGTCTTAATCCGGGCCGTGAAGGTCGGCGAGGTGTACTGCAGCGCGTCGCCGTCCAGATGGATTTGATGGGTGGCCCCATTGAACCGCGCGTCCATGCGCCAGACCTTCTTGTCACGGAAGATCATGAAGGCGTTGTCCGATTCGGCCTCGAATTCCTTCCGGTTCAGATACAGGCGCGGCTTGTCTTTGTACGGTTCGCCCGCCGTCGGGCAGAATGTGACGCAGTTGCCGCACTCGTTGCAGAAGTCGGTGAGGATCGCGATTTGATACGGCTGATCGACGCGGAACGTGGCGCCGTGGCCCAGCTCGATCTTGCCGTCTTGCACGGTCAAATCCGGCAGGCGTTCTTCGAATGGCACCATCTCGTAGGTCATGATGGCGAGGTTCGGGCAGACGCCGACGCAGATGCTGCACATATTCTGGCAGTCAAGACAGCGCGAGGCTTCGGCCTGCGCGTCTTCCTTCGACATGGTCAACACGACTTCCTCGAAGTTCTTTCGGTCGCTCAGCGGTCGATGCGGAATGTGATGGCGGAACTCGCGCCGCGCGCGGCGCCGAATGAAGTCGACCTTGTCGAATTCCGGCCACTGATACCGTTCGTCCGTGGTCTTCTCTTCCTTGCGCCGGATGGCCGCGGCGATGCGTTTGCCGTCGCCACAGCCTTTCACGATGGACGAGGGGCCTTCCTGCGCGGAGTCGCCGCCGGAATAGATGCCCTCCACCGATGTCTCGAAGGTGACCGGGTCGACCTTGATATAGCCCTTCTTGGTCAATTCGGGGATTTGATCCTCGAAGAAGTCGAAAATGGCGTTCTGGCTGATCGCCAGGATCATGGTGTCGAGCGGGATTTCGAAATCAGAGAAGGGCACTTCCTCCGGGATCTTACGTCCGTCAGGTCCGCGTTCGCCGAGTTTCATGCGCTTGCAGACGAGGGCCGTCAGTTTGCCGTCTTTCGACAAGACCTTGCTTGGCAGGGCGAGCTCATAGACTTTGATGCCCTCTTCGAGCAGGCCGCGCACTTCTTCTCGGTCGGCCGGCATCTGGTCGATGGTTCGGCGATAGATGACGGAGATCTTTGCGTTTTCAGTCAGGCGCCACGCGGAACGCGCGGCGTCCATGGCGGTGTCGCCGGCGCCGATGACCCCGATGCGTTCGCCGAGCTCGACGGATTTCTTTTCGCGCACGCGGCGGAGATAGTACAGCGCGTCCATGACGCCGTCACACTCTTCGCCGTCGCAGCCGAGCCGTTTGGCTTTCTGGGCGCCGACGGCGACGACGGTATATTTGAATCCTTCTTTGCTGAGGTCGGACAGTTTGAAATCCGTGCCCGCTTTCTGGTTGTAGCGGATTTCGATGCCGAGATGCTCGATGATGTGCATGTCCTGATCGATGGAGTATTTCGGAAGCCGATAGGACGGGATGGTACCGGCCACCATGCCGCCCGCATACGGGTACGCTTCAAAGATGGTGACCTGGTAGCCGCCCTGGGCGAGTTGATACGCCGCGGCGAGGCCGGTGGGACCGCCGCCGATGATGGCGACTTTCACGCCGCGATCCGCTTCTTTCCGGCGATAGCGCGGGGTGACTTCCTTGTCCATGATGAACCGTTTCATTTCGCGGATGGCCAGCGGTTCGTCGTAGTGGGTGCGGATGCAGGTGTTTTCACACAAATGATCGCATACCCGTCCCAGAATGGTCGGTACGGGATTGTCTTCGCGTGTGATTTCGACCGCGTCGTCGAAGCGCCCCTCGCGCACGGCCGCCATGTATTGCGGCACTTTTTGGTCGATCGGGCATTCATCGACGCACGGCGCTTCGATGCAGTCGAAGAGATCGAGTTTGCGCGTGGTCTTGCTCTTGGAGGTCATGAACGTCTTCTTCGCCAGCAGCCGGTTCGTGAAGGTGTAGTCGGCGTAGTAGCGCAGGTTGATCCGGGCGCACACTTTGACGACTTCGTCCGCGAGGTGTTTGATCACGGCCTCGTCGATGTGGACTTGGGCCGCCCAAGACCGTACATAGTCCCATACGCGGTATTCCTTGTAGTCGCTGGGTTTGTGGCCGAGTTTTTTGGCCAATTCACGGCAACTGCCCATCTTGAGGATCAAGCCCAGGTGCGTGCGTACGGAATCCTGAAGGATGCGTGCGAAGTCGCTGACAAACGCATCGTTACGGATGGCCGTGCGGCAGACAAAATCGGGGATGTCCTTCGCGCCGACCTCGTCCATGGCCGCGTTCACGTTCTCGATGTATTGCAGCATGCGCAGATATCCGCCGGACTTGAGGATGTCCGAGCAGACGGTGATGGTGTGCATTCCGCACCGCAGCAGGTTGGCCGCGTTGAACGCGTCGGCGCCGGCGGAGTAGGAGATCTTCAGGTCGCCCTTGAATTCTTCGGACAATACGCTGGCCAGATTGGTGGTGATCGCGTGTAGCGGGCGGCCCGAGAGATACATCATCTTTTCTTTGGGATCAAAGACGGTGCGGAAATTTTCGACCTCAAGCGTGTTGGACAGCTTCACGCCGAATTCGAGATTCTCCTTCTTCGCGATGACCCGCAGGTTTTGCAGCATGCTGATGGCGTCCGGGTATTTCAGGTCGTGCTCGAACGCGGCGTTCGGGACCATGACATCTTCGTAGCCGAGATCTTCGTTCAGGATTTCCCGCACGCGTTCCGGGCCGAGCAGGGTGGGGTTGCACTTGACGCTCGTGTGCAGCTTGCGTTCGGTCATCAGGTATGCGGAAATCTTTTCGATCTCGTCCGGAGGACACCCGTGCATGGTGGACAGCGTGATGGTGTTCGATAGTTCGGACGGGATGCGCACGTCCTTGACTTCGGGGCAATGGTTGGCGACCAGATCAATGTACGGTTGCAGGTAGTCCGACGCATCGCGCATGATGTCGAGGTACCATTGTACATTGGGTTTGAGGATGCCTTTCAGGTCATAGCCGACGCTCATGTTGAAAATCATGCCAGGGCGGTCGCCAGGAAAGCCGAGCTTGCGGTGCAACGCATGAATGAGGACCCAGGCGCGCAGGTATTCGTCGAACGATTCATGGACCTTCAGTTCCTGCGACCATTCGACGTTATAGCCTTCGTCTTCGATGTCGATGCACGGCTTGGACACCTCCAGTTCGTCGAGCGTTTGCACGGTCTTCAGTTCGATGAACCGGGCGCCTGCGAGCCAAGCGACGATGATGTTCTGCGCCATTTGCGAGTGCGGGCCGGCGGCTACGCCGAAGGGGGTTTCGAGCTTTTCGCCGTATTGCGTGATGTGGATACGGTCCTCCGGCTTGGGCCGATGGAAGAGTTTGCGGGGAATCCCGAACAGGGCGTCTTTGGTTTCCAGCTCGGTGAAGACCCACTCGGTCAATTGTTCCATGCTGATGGGTTGAAATCTATCGGACATGAACCGCCTCCGTTGTGTAGGGGTCGGTACCGTCCGGGGGAGGGATCGGTCCCGACCGTGTGCTATGCTGTTTTAAGTAAATTGCAATTTACGAAGCTATCGCATTATGATGGGAGCCGCTAGCAAAAAGTGGATGGAACAATGATAAAATTACGCAGGCTTAATCCCAAGGAAGAGTTGCAGTACCTGAAGGAAATCCACGGCGAGGGATCCTCTCAGCTGTTCTCCGTGTTGATTGGTCACTTTGAAGTGTTGCAGAATCGCGCCCAGATGTTGTTGGGCCTCATTGCCATTTGCCTGACCATCACCGGTTTTTCCGGTCCGCAGATCGCGCAGTCCGGCGCGGCGGCGCGCTCGTTCCTGGCATTCGGGCTCTCGTTCGTCTTGTTGGCCGCGTTGATTCTCGTGATGGGCCCGCTCCAATTGCGTTGGGGCACACAGCGTCGGGCGGAGACGGTGGATGATTCCCTGGTGGCGCTCATCGAGCGGCGCAACATCCGCACCATGAAATATCATCTCGCCTCCGGTGTGTTGGTGGCCGGGTTGACGGGGTATATGGGCAGCCTGCTGACGTATATCCTAGGGTTGTAAGCTTTACAACCCGGCGTCCAGACACGTATGGTGATTCGGTAGAGGTGCGGTGATCCGATGAGAAAAGCCTACAATCTGGTTCGCGGTGTCGGGTACGTGTGCGGGATCACGGCGGTCCTGATGATCATGTGGGGGGGGCGAGGCGACCCGGGCTCCGGACCGGGGATGGCGCAGATAGGGTATCTCCTTCTGGTGGTGATGTTTGTGTTGTTTTCCGTGTCCTACGTGCTGTACGCCATGATGAGGAGATAGGCCGCCATGAAGGGCTGGCAGGACGTGCGGAGCGGGTGTTTCGCCCGGGAAGCAAAGAGCGAATGGGTATATTTTTCCGATTGCGGTATTGACAGCAGGCGACCTGCTTGGCTATGTTTCGCGCCCTTACCCGATTCCGATTATAAAAGAAGAGCTGCATAATGAAGACCACACTGGTTAAAGAAAAAGACATTGAACGCAACTGGGTCCTGGTGGATGCCGCGGACAAGCCGCTCGGCCGGCTGGCCGTGAAATTGGCCAATCTGCTGCGCGGCAAGAACAAGGTGACCTTTGCGCCTCACATTGATCAGGGCGATTTCGTGGTTGTCATCAACGCCGCCAAGGTGAAGTTGAGCGGCAACAAGGAAGAGCAGAAGATTTACAAGCATTACACCGGTTACTCCAGCGGGTTGCGCGAGTTTCCCGCCCGGCATATCCGGGCCAAGAACCCGACGCGCATGGTGACCCAGGCGGTATCGGGAATGCTTCCCAAGAACAAGCAGAGCCGCCAGATGTTGAAGCGCTTGCGGGTGTTCCCCGGTGTGGAACACGACCATGCGTCGCAGAAACCCGAGTCGATCAACCTCTGAGCAGTTGTTGTCAGTAAAGGAATAAGATGGCGGTACAGAAAATAGCGGAATACAAGGCCACCGGCCGGCGGAAAACCTCCGTGGCTAGAGTCCGGCTGGCGCTGGGCGTAGGCAAAATGATGGTCAACGGTAAAGACGTGAAAGAGTATTTCCCGACCGACTCGGTGCAGGGCTACGTGCAACAGCCTTTCCAGATCACCGATACGATCAAGCGGTACGACGTGCTGGTGAACGTGCAGGGCGGCGGCTCCATGGGGCAGGCCGGCGCGATTCGGCACGGCATTTCCCGGGCCTTGATCCAGGCTGATCCGGAGCTGAAAGCCGCTCTCAAGTCGGCTGGATGCCTCACACGCGATGCGCGCGAAAAGGAACGGAAGAAACCCGGCCAGCCGGGGGCGCGTAAACGGTTCCAGTTCTCCAAACGTTAATTTCCGTTTCAGTTTGATTGCGACCCCGAATGTGCATAACGTTCGGGGTCGTTGTCGTATAGGGTGTCGGGTGTCGCGTGTCGGGTGTCGCGTGTTGGGTGAAGAGGTTGGCGCCACGACCCCCGACACGCGACACACTAAACCGCTCATTGAGTCGTCATATGAAATCTGAATTGCTGGGTACAGACGAAATTCTGCTCCCGTCCGGTTTCCGGGCGGCGGGCATCCATGCGGGCATCAAGAAACGTGAGGCGCGGGATATGGCGTTGCTGGTCTCCGACACGCCCGCCGTCGTGGCCGGCGTGTTCACCACCAATCAGGTCAATGCCGCGCCCGTGAAATGGTGCCGTGCACGGTTGCCGTCTCGCGAGGCCCGCGCGGTGATTGTGAACAGCGGGAATGCGAACGCCTGTACCGGCGCAGCCGGACTGGCCGACGCCCGGCGTATGGCGCAGGTCACGGCGGAAAGCCTTGAGGTTTCGGAAGAGACCGTGTTTGTCTGCTCCACGGGCCATATCGGCGCCCGGTTACCCATGGACATCGTGGAGCCCGGTATACGGGAAACGGTCAAGCGCCTGTCGCGCGATGGAGGACGGGCCGCGGCCCAAGCCATTATGACCACGGACATCCGGGTCAAGCACTGGACCGTGAAGATCAAGGTCGACGGGAAACCGGTGATCGTAAGCGGCATCGCCAAGGGCGCGGGCATGATCGAGCCGAACATGGCCACGATGCTGGCGTTTCTAATGACGGACGCCGTTGTGGATGCCGACGCGTTGCAAAAAGCCTTGGCGGAAGCCGTGAACCAGAGTTTCAACCGGATCACCGTGGACGGCGATCAAAGCACCAACGATACGGTCCTCCTGTTCGCGAACGGGCAGGCGGGCCACACGTCGGCGCTGGATGCCCAGCATCCGGCGTGGGCGGATTTTGTCGCCGCGCTGAACGAGGTGTCGCTTCAGCTGGCGCTGAAAATTGTCGAAGACGGCGAAGGAGCGAATAAGCGGGTCACGATTTTGGTCGACGGCGCGGACAATGATGAAGAGGCGGACAAGGCCGCCCGTGCGATCGCCAATTCCTTTTTGGTCAAGACCTCGTGGGCCGGGGTCTACCCGAATTGGGGCCGGGTCATGGACGCCATCGGTTATTCGAAGGCGCGCGTGGACGAGGACAAGGTGGATATCTGGTACGATGCGCATCAGGCGACCCGGAACGGGCTGGCCACGGAAACGCCGCTGGCGACCTTGAAGTCGGTGATTGAGCAACAAGCGTTTACGATTCGGGTGAATCTGAATCTTGGCGCAGGCCGCGCGGTGGTGTATACCTGCGAAATCACGGAAGAATATGTGCACATCAATGTAACCTGACCGCCCATGACCCATACCCAATAACCACTCATGCAGAATGTAATCGAAAAAGCGTCGGTGTTGATTGAAGCGCTGCCGTACATCCAGCGGTTCCGCGGGGAAACCGTGGTCGTCAAATTCGGCGGCAGCATCATGGAAGACGAAGACGGGGTGAACAGTATCCTCAAGGATATTGCCTTCATGGAATGCGTGGGTTTGCGGCCGGTCATTGTGCATGGCGGCGGAAAATCCATCTCGCAGCGCATGAAAGAGAAAGGGCTCCGTCCGTCCTTCGTCAAGGGGTTGCGGGTCACCGACGAAGACGCCATGGGCGTGGTGGAGTTTGTGTTGAACCACGAAGTGAATCCGGCGTTGGTGGAGACGTTGCAATCTTACGGCTGTAAATCGCGCGGGATGCACGGTGACGATATCATCCGGGTGACGAAGCACGTGGAGAAGGACAAGAAGACCGGGAAAGAGCTCGACTGGGGCTATGTCGGCGATGTGACCAGCGTGGACGTGACGCCGGTGGAAGCCTTCCTGCAGGCGGCGATTACGCCGGTGATTACGCCGCTGGGCCGCGGAGCGGACCGGAAGATCTATAACGTAAACGCGGACGATGCGGCCGCGGCCATCGCGGAGGCGTTGAAGGCCCGAAAACT
The DNA here is from genome assembly GCA_007128275.1 of Kiritimatiellia bacterium. Classification (GTDB taxonomy): domain Bacteria; phylum Verrucomicrobiota; class Kiritimatiellia; order SLAD01; family SLAD01; genus SKZA01. Next base: position 4,409 of record SKXR01000290.1, on the reverse strand, counting down.
GGTGTTTCTTTCGGATGTGCCCGGCCTGCTGGCCAATCCCAGTGATTTGGATTCGCGGATCTCTACGGTGAAAGTCGCCGAAGTCAATGCGTTGATCAAACGCGGCGTGATCGACGGCGGGATGCTGCCGAAAATTACGGGGGCGGTGAATGCGCTCAAGGCCGGCGTGCGGAAGACGCATATCATCGATGCCGGCATGCCGCACTCGCTCTTGCTCGAACTGTTCACGGATAAGGGGGTGGGGACGGAAATCGTGCATTAGAGGGGGCGCGCGCGTGGTCTCGCATAGCTCGACCCTCCATCGGGAACGAATAGGTGCGTGGTATATAGAGGGTTCTGGAGGGCGGAGCTACGCGACGCCGGGTCCGGTCTCGCATAGCTCGACCCTCCATCGGGAACGAAGAGGTGTGTGGTGTATAGAGGGTTCTGGAGGGCGGAGCTACGGGACGCCGGGAGTTATTGACCGTCGAAATGAGCAAGAGCGAAGAAATTATATCGCTGCACGTGAAATACGTCATGCCGACGTATGCGCCCGGGTTGGCCCTGGTCAAGGGGCGCGGCGCAAAGGTATGGGACGCGGACGGAAACGCGTACCTCGATTTCCTCGCCGGCATTGCCGTGACCAATGTCGGACACTGTCATCCGCGCCTGGTACGCGCCATCAAGCGGCAGGCCGGTCGGTTGATGCATGTTTCCAATCTCTTCTACAACGAAATGCAGCCGCGCCTGGCGCAGGCCCTTTCGAAGCGGTCTTTGAACGGGAAATGCTTTTTTTGTAATTCCGGGGCGGAAGCCAACGAGGCGTTAATCAAGCTGGCGCGCCTTTGGGGACACGATGAGGGTCGTTACGAAATCATCACCATGCGCAATTCCTTTCACGGGCGGACCCTGGCCACGTTGACCGCAACAGGGCAGGCGAAGGTGAAGAAAGGCTTTGATCCGTTGCCGGAAGGGTTTGCCCTGGCCGATTACAACGATCTCGAATCCGTGCGCAGCGCGGTGACCGACAAGACTGTGGCCGTCCTCGTCGAGGCGGTGCAGGGGGAAGGCGGTGTGCGTCCGGCGCGGCCGGATTTCATCAAGGGGTTGGCGGCGTTGTGCAAGCGGAAGAATCTGCTGCTGTTCTTTGATGAAGTGCAGTGCGGCATGGGGCGTACCGGTAACTGGTTCGGGTTTCAGCGGTACGACGTGGAGCCGGACGCCATCTCGCTGGCGAAAGGTTTGGGTGGCGGTTTCCCGATCGGCGCCATTGTTGCGTCGCCGAAGTTGGCCGATGTCTTTCAACCCGGCACGCATGCCACGACCTTCGGCGGCACGCCGTTGGCTTCCGCCGCCGGGTTGGCGGTGTTGGAGATCATCGAGGACGAAGGCCTGCTCAAAAACGCCACGAAAATGGGTGACGTCTTCATGGAAGGATTGAAAAAGGTGGCCGCCAAGTATTCGTTCATTCGCGAAGTGCGCGGAGCAGGTTTGATGGTCGGTCTGGTCTTGAATGAGCCGGCGAAGGAACTCGAAACCATTCTGCAGAAGCACGCATTGATTGCGCTGGCCACCGCCGACACCGTGATCCGTTTTCTGCCGCCGCTCAACGTGACGACGGCGGAAGTGCGTCGCGCTGTCCGCATGGTCGACAAGGCCTGCGCCGAGTGGCAAACCCGCCTCAATAATCCCGGTCCGGACGATCAACCGGCGCGATTCAAGCATTTGAAGCTCAACAAGGATTAGCATGAAATTTACAAAGATCGACACATTGGGTGCGTCCACGATGGCGACTCCCATGGCCAACCGTCGACAGTTCGTCGGGGACGATGAATGGATCCGGCATACGGTGGAGGTGCGCCAAGGGGCCAAACCGGAAGCGGAGTTGTTGTTCGAGAAGGCGGGACCGCGCGAGAAAATATTCTTTGATCCCTCCGTATGCCGCGCCGCGATCGTGACCTGCGGCGGGTTGGCCCCCGGTTTGAACAGCGTCATCCGTTCCATTGTGGCCGAACTGCATTTCCATTATGAGGTTCCGCACATTTGGGGCATTCAGAAAGGGTATCTGGGTTTGAATCCCGAGTCCGGCTTGAAGCCCATCGAATTGACGCCGGACATGGTGGACGACATCCACACGGAAGGGGGGACGATCCTCGGCTCGTCGCGCGGGCGACAGGACACGAACGTGATGCTTGATTACATGGTCGAGACGGGCATCAACCAGCTCTACTGCATCGGCGGCGACGGCACGTTGCGCGCGGCCACGGAAATGGCGGAAGAAATCGCGCGGCGCGGATTGGCGATTGCCGTGGTGGGTATTCCAAAGACGATCGACAACGATGTGTATTATTGTGATCGCACGTTCGGATTCGACACCGCGGTGGACGCGGCGCGCGACGTGTTGGAGGTCGCGCACGTCGAGGCCAAGGCCGTGGATCGCGGAATCGGGTTGGTCAAGTTGATGGGCCGCGACGCGGGATTCATCGCTTGCGGCGCGACGATTGCCAGTCAGAAAGTGAATTACACGCTTATTCCCGAATTGCTTTTCGATTTGGACGGACCGCACGGATTCCTCGCGGTCCTCGAGAAGCGGATGGATGCCCGTGATCACGCCTTGATTGCCGTCGCCGAGGGGGCCGGGCAGAGGCACTTTGAAGAGCAGAAACGCGACGAAGACGCTTCGGGGAATCGCCGTTACGGCGATATCGGTCATTTGTTACGTGATCGTATCGGGGCCTATTTCCAATCCATCGGCAAGCCCGTGGAGGTCAAATACATCAACCCCAGCTATCTCGTGCGCGGCATTCCCGCCAACAGCGAGGACGGCATTCTGTGCGATCAGCTTGCGCGCGACGCCGTGCACGCCGCCATGGCGGGCAAGACCGCGTGCATGGTGTCCTTGATCAACAACCGCATGGCCTATGTGCCGTTGCCCATGGCCACGGGCCGGAAGAAACATGTGGATCCCATGGGACCGCTCTGGCAATCCGTGCTGGCCTCGACCGGCCAGCCCCCGACGTTTTTGCCTGCGACGCAACAGAAAACCTAACGCCACGCCGCCATCCCGGTGCGCTGGTGGGTGAGCCCTCGCGCGGCAAAATTCGGTTCGTATTTTGCTTTACAGGCGGCTCTGAATTCATTATGGATGCCTATATCTTCTATGACGGAAGTGTAGCATGTGCGTTCAAGGAGGTCTGCCCATGAAACATCGATCTGGTCATGCCGTGGCGTTTGTCTTTGTACTCGGCTTGTCTTCCGCTTCCGCCTCCACTTCCATCAATGCCGTCAACTACCAAGCCTACGGCGCGAACATCGGTTGGCTGAATGCGCGTGGCGATGTGGCCAACGGCGCGGTGATCGGGCAGTTCTATAGTTGGGGGCATATCTGGGGCGCGAACGTGGGGTGGATCAGCCTCGGAAGTGGGACCCCGACCAACGGATGGCAGTACTCCAACGCCGCTGCCGGTGATTGGGGCGTGAACCACGACGGCGTGGGCAATCTCCGCGGCATGGCCTACGGCGCGAACATCGGCTGGATCAATTTCGAGGACACCGGCGATCCGCGCGTCAACCTGCTCACCGGCAATCTGAGCGGGTATGCCTACGGCGCGAACGTCGGCTGGATCAGTTTAAGCAACAGCCAGGCGTTTGTGCAGACCGATTTCCTCGATCCGGGTCCCGACAGCGACGGCGACGGCATTCCCGACGCGTGGGAAATGATGATCGCAGGGGATCTCACCACGCTCGGACCGTATCCCGACGACGCCGACGGCGACGGTTACCCCGACATCTTCGAGTACTGGGCCGATACCGATCCGATGGACGACACCTCGTTCCTTGCCATTACCGACATCGAGCGGGAGAACAGCACCAACGCCGTCACATGGACCGTGCAGCCGACGCGGCTATATCGACTGGAAGAAGCGCAGAGCGTAACAAACAACGCGCCCTGGGTGGATACCGGGTTCGGCCTGATTGAACCCGGTGCCGGTCCGACGCTGTCGCAGGATGTCGTCCAGACCAACGACATGCCGCGCTTTTATCGGACGCGCGCCGTCGTGCCGTTGGCGCCATGATATGACTGAAAAAGAACCGAGGGAACACATGCAGGAGGAACGAGTCATGAAGAGAATGCTCTCCGTATTTCTTACTTCCCACGTCTTACTTCTCACTTCTTCCGCATGGGCCCAGGGCCCGCTGGCTCCGCCCGGCGCGCCCGCGCCGATGATGAAGACGCTGGAGCAGATCGAGCCGCGCACGCCGATCGAGAGTTTGCCGTTCACGATCGGGTCTCCGGGGTCCTATTATTTTACCCGCGATCTGGCGGCACCCGGTCCGGATGGGATTGTCATCGATTCGAGTGATGTGGCCCTGGATATGAAAGGGTTCGAATTGGTCGGCGGGATGGGGGACGGGATCTGGGTTATGGG
>SKXR01000036.1 GCA_007128275.1 Kiritimatiellia bacterium | reverse complement strand
TGGTTTCTTGCAGTTGCTTGATGCGCTGGGCATGGTCGGGATGGTCGCTTCTTTCTCGTGCCAATTGTTCGACGGCATAATCCAGAACCATAAGGACATTGTTGATGTCGTGGGCCACGGAGGATGCGAACATGCCGGCCAACGCCCGGTTCTCGGAGAGGATCAAGGCTTCGCGCTGATGGGCGCATACGCGTTCCTTGTATGCGATACGCCGGAGCAGGACATACAACAGCAGCAACAGGAGCAAGGCCGTGAAGACAATGAAGCCGATCCCTTTGATGAATTCAATGTGTTTCAGATGGCGGATGGATTCCGCGAATTCCGCCGCCAGATAGCCCGACGCAATGATGTATGCGATGCCCACGCCCAGATACGTTATCGCGACAGTGAGGGCAAACTTCCAAGGCGAGAAGGTGGGAAGCGCAAACGCGCCACGTCCGTTGCGTGATTTCGGTGATTTAGCGTTCTTATCGGCTTCTTTCACGACCGGCGACGACCCCCATACTCGCCACCACTACTCCGAAGTCTTGTCCATGTAAAGCCAATTAGGCGTTCATCAACGCATGGAGGCGGTCCCGGATCTGGCCGATGCCTTCATTTTCTCCGGCACTGATCAGCAGGGGGGAAATGCCCGTCTTCTCGATGAATTCGGGCAAGTAGGTGGCTGCTTCCGGCAAATCCATCTTGTTGGCGATCACCAGGCGGGACCGGTTCGCCAGATCCTCGTTGTATGCCGAAAGTTCGTGCAGGAGCCCCGCGTAATCGTCGGCGGGATGGCGTCCGTCCACGCCGGCCATGTCGATAACAAAGGCGAGAAAGCGGGTTCGCTCGATATGCCGGAGAAAGTCATGGCCCAAGCCGGCGCCGGTATGCGCCCCGTCAATGAGGCCCGGTATATCGGCGATTCGAAGCGATCGATACTCCTCGTCCACCAGGGTCCCAATCACCGGGTTCAGCGTGGTGAACGGGTAGGCCGCCACTTTGGGATGGGCGTTGGTCAGGCGGCTGAGCAGGGTGGATTTCCCCGCGTTCGGATAGCCGACCAATCCGATATCCGCCACGAGCTTCAATTCCAAGGTGATGGTCTTGACTTCGCCGGGCGTGCCGGGAGTTGATTCGCGTGGCGCTTGGTGGGAGGAGGTCGCAAAATGGATGTTGCCTAGGCCGCCGCGTCCGCCTTGAGCGAGCAGAAGCGTGTCGTCGTCTTCGATGACTTCGCCGATCCGGTCGCCGGTTTCGTGGTTGAGCGCCACGGTACCGCACGGCACCTTGAGGATAAGGTCTTCGCCGCTCTTACCGTGGCGATCCTTGTTCTGCCCCTTACCCCCGTGTTCCGCGCGTTGGTGGGGTTTGTAATAGAGGTCGAGCAGCGAATCGGCATTGGCGGAGGCCTTGATATAGACGGAACCGCCGTGTCCGCCGTCCCCGCCGGAGGGGCCGCCGCGCGGCACGTACTTTTCGCGTCGAAAGGCCACGCACCCGTCCCCGCCGTTTCCGGCGGAGACATAGAGTCGCACGCGGTCTTTAAAAGTAATTGTTTTCATGGCCGTCTGATACCAAACGCTACAATGTATGCGGCTAAACTCTTAACCCACCCACTCCCGAGGAGGGGAGCTCCCTTCATATCCCCTCCTCGGAGGGGTGCCGATCACCTAATCGAAGCGCATGGTGACCGGCGGGGTGGGTTGGATAATGTGTCAGAAAGAATTAGGCATTAGTATAACTCTATCACGAGCAAGATAAGCGGTTCATTCGTGGGCGTGTGTCGAGGATGGCATCATCAAAAAAGAAAGGCGAGCCGACGGGCTCGCCTTTGTTGATTTCGTGCAGCGAACGGTCACGCTGTCGTCAGTTCGCGGATGTTGACACGTTTCCCGCCCTTATCGAATTCGACCAAGCCGTGTTTCAATGCGAAAAGGGTGTGATCGCGGCCCATGCCGACGTTGGCGCCCGGAACGAATTTCGTGCCCAGTTGGCGCACAATGATGCTGCCGGCCGTGACGGATTCACCGCCAAAGCGTTTCACGCCCCGGCGTTGTCCTTGGCTGTCGCGCCCGTTCTTGCTGGTTCCCTGTCCCTTTTTATGCGCCATTGGTCACCTCCGCCGGCTCCTCAGCCGCCGCCTTCTTCTTGGTTGATTTCGTTTTCGCGCCCAATTGTACAATCTTGATCCGGGTCAACTCCTGGCGATGCCCGATTTTCTTCTTGTACCCCTTGCGGCGCTTTTTCTTGAATGAAATAACTTTGGGCCCGCGCAGGTGCTCGACGACTTCGGCCGTCACGGCGGCACCGGCGACTGTCGGCGTACCGACCGTCAGAGTGGTTCCGTCCGACTGCGCCAAGACGCGGTCGATCTGGATCTTTGCGCCGGCGTCCCCTTCGAGGCGTTCCACCTCCAAGAGCTGGCCTTCGCCCACGCGGTATTGTTTGCCGCCCGTTTCTATTACTGCATACGCTTCCATAATACTTCCAATGGATTAATGATGATTAATCTAGGGTCCTCGATGGAGAAATCAAGGAGCCAGACACTAGATAATGGAGGCCACAAAGTCAACCTGTATATTGCACTGTTTTTGCAGCGGCGCCGCCGGACCGCAAGTAAAGCGGGCGGAGTGTATCGTTATTAATTGTCGTGCAGGCACTTATGGATACTCTTGGCCATGCCGTCCAGGAAGTTCTGTGTGCTGAACCGTTCCGCGTTCTTGCGTATATGTACAGGGTCCCAGTGATGAGCGGCGCCGGCGTCGATCGCTGCTTGCAGGGATTCAGGCGTTTGTTCCGAAAAGTGCATGCCGGTTTCGCGGTCAATGACGGTTTCCGTGGCGCCGCCCTTGTCGTAGGCGATGACCGGCTTGCCGCAGGCCTGCGCCTCCACCGGCACGATGCCGAAATCTTCTTCCCCGGGGAATATCAGCATGCGGCACCGTTGGTACAGGGCCAGAATGTCCTGGTCCGTTTTCCAGCCGGGGAATTGGATGTGTGCGCCTGCGACGGCGCGCAACTTCTCATATTCGGTGCCGGTACCGACGATGACCAGCGGATACCCGGAACGATTATAGGCCTCGACCGCCAAATCGATGCGCTTATAGGGCACCAAGGCCGAAACGATGAGGTCGTATCCTTCGTGGCCCGGCTGACCGGGTGTGCACCGTTCCGTGTCCACGGGCGGATAGACGACATCGGATTCGCGTCCATAAAAGGTTTGGATCCGCTTCTGTACATGATGGCTGATGGCCACAAACCGGTCCACGCGGCACGAGTTGTTGTGATCCCAATGGCGCAATGCACGCAATATGGGTTTCAACACGACCTTCTTGACCGGGTTTGACCCGAAATACTCGTCGTAAAACGTCCAAGCATAACGCATGGGCGTGAAACAGTAACAGAGATGGCGCGCGCCGGGTGGACGGGGCAGTCCCTTGGCGATGCAATGACTGGTGCTGATCAGCAGATCGGCCGGGGCCGGGTTGAACCGTGACACGGCCCAGGGATAGAAGGGCAGGAAGTAGCGGTACCGACGCGTGATGCCCGGCACGCGCTGCAAGGCGGACGCATGAATGGGATGGCGGTTGATGGTGTCGGAGACCCCGGCGGGATCATGGATCAACGTATGAATCGGCGCGTCCGGAAATCCTTCGCACAGCAATTCCAGGACGCGTTCACCGCCGCGCATCCCGGTCAGCCAATCGTGCGAGAGCGCGACATTCAGGTCCGCCCATTCTTTGGGAAACTGTTTCATGAACGCCCTACTGTATGGAAACTCCCAAGAAAGTCGAGTACAGCGATATGCCTGCGATGTCCCGGGTCTTCCGGCGTCCTTTGCTATCCCCCCTGCCTCACTCTGCAAAGTGTGGTATGGCCCTGATCAGGGACCGGCTTTCGACAGGCGACACGTCCCAACGGTGCGGACAGCGCGGGAGTTTCATGCGGCGGCGCTCCGGCGCCTGCGGCGCATCCGTTTTATGGCCGCCGCCAACAATAGGATGACGACCACCACCGCCACGACCGGCAGCGTCAGCGCAAGAAGGGACATGAACGTGGACCCGGCCGTTTCCGCGGTCGATACGACGGGATTGCCAAGTCCGCCCGTGGCCAGCGAAGTGCCCGTACGCAAAGCGACACTGGTCAGTTGAACCGTGCCCGCGATGCCCCCGCCCGCGATCACGGCCAGGGTCCACTTCACGGCCGGATCCATATCGGCCAGCACCGCGGCGGATATGAGCACGCCGGCTATCACCGCCAACGGCGACGCGATCATGTCGAGCGCGTTGTCCACCCACGGAACATAATACGCGGCCACCTCGCACAGGGCCGCCACAGTCACGATGGCGAATGCCGTGTCCGACGTCATCCATGCCAACTCGGCGCTTACCGGAATGTCCGCCATCCGTGCGGCGATGTTGAGTATGAGCCAAGGCAGAAAGACGCGGAACCCGCAGGCCGCGCTCAACCCGATGCCGAGAGATATGGCCATTGCATCCGCATTCATGGCACGTACAGGATACGCCGATATGGTTGGCCGGGCAATGGGATTAAACGTGCGTATTGGGAAACAGGGTGTACGTTATCCGTATGGAAGAGTTCATCACAGCAACATGCCCGTTCTGCGCGCAACCGATCTCCGTCGAGATTGACGTGACAGGCGGAAATGATCAGGTGTTTGTCTCGGATTGTGAGGTGTGCTGTCGCCCGGTACAATTTCACCTGTCGTGCGACGAATCCGGCGAATGGTCGTGTTCGGTCAGCGGGGAATCCTAGTCGCGCGTTAAAACAGACGGCCGTGCGCTCTTTGGAGGGCTGTGGAGTGCAGGGATTGCCGTGCACCTCTGAATGCAGAGCAATCATTCCCCTTCAATGGACGGCTGGGCGTTCGGCACTTTGTGATTGAGCATGGCTGCTTCAACCGTTACCGTGTCGCCCATCTCGTGTTCGCGGCGCGCGTGAACCCCGCCGCCCTTCGATGAATGATGGAGCAGTTCCCCCGGGTCCTATGCAAAAGATAGAATCGATTCAAGCCATGCAACAGTGGGCGCGTTCCGTCCAGCGCGACGGCAAGCGGATCGCGCTGGTGCCGACGATGGGCTTTCTGCATGAAGGCCATCTTTCGCTGATCCGACTGGCCCACGAACAAGCGGATCGCGTGGTGGTCAGCCTGTTCGTGAACCCCAAACAGTTCGGGCCGAACGAAGACTATGACCGGTATCCGCGCGATTACGCGCGGGACCAGCAGCTGTTGGAAGCGGAACAGGTGGACGCGCTATTCTGTCCGTCCGCCGAAGAGATGTATACACCGGGGCACAGCGTGTACGTGGAAGAGGACGCGGTGTCGCGGGTGCTGGAAGGCGAGAGTCGGCCCGGCCATTTCCGCGGGGTGCTGACCGTGGTTGCCAAACTTTTTCTTGCCGTGCAACCGGACCTCGCCGTGTTCGGGCGCAAGGATGCGCAACAACTGTATCTGATCCGGAAGATGGCGCGGGAACTCAATTTCCCCATTGCGATTGTGGCCGGTCCCACCGTGCGTGAACCCGACGGGTTGGCGTTGAGTTCCCGGAATGCGTACCTTGCCGGCACGGCCCGCGAACAGGCCGCTACGTTGCACCGCGCGTTGAAGGAGGCGCTGCGGCTATACCGTGAAGGCGAGCGGAACGCATATCGCTTGCGAAAAGTCATGATGGATATGGTGCTCGCCGCGTCGGAAGCCGAAATGGATTACATCGAGATTGTGGACACGGCCACTTTCACGCCGGTGACCACCGTGCAAGGACCGGCCCTTGCGCTCCTGGCTGTACGATTCGGGAGTACACGGTTGATTGACAACATGGAATTGACGGCGGAGGACGCACCTTGAACTTGCAGCCCCTCGTACGCACTCTCGATCAACTGGATCATTACCCGCCGTCGTTTGAGATCAACCCGGATCGGGAACAGGCGTTTCTAGACCTCGGTCGCTATCTCGAAGCGAACATTCGTTCGGGACAGCCTTTCGACCTGACAAAAGTCCTTCCGAATCCCCTTTGGCAACTCTTTGAGGAACGGTTGCACGCCGCTCTTGGCCGTCTGAAGGATAGCCGCCCCGCACCGGATACGTTGCGGGTGCATCAATGGTACAGCAGTGGCATTGTCCTGGACACCGGTACGCAGGTCCTCGGTTTCGATATCGTCCCGATGCGACGTTTGTACGGATGGGAAGACCGCTTTGACCAGACCGGACAGTTGGCGGAATATCTGGACGCCTTGTTTGTGACGCACCGGCATCAGGATCATTATGATATCGATCTGGTTCGCGCTTGCCTGAAAGCGGGCACCCCTGTCTACATGCCTGAACGGCTTGCGCGAACATGGAACGGATCGCCTTCCCTCAGGTCGGTTGTGCATAATCAGCAGTGGGAAATGGGCGACTTGCGCGTTCACGCCCGCACGGGCATTCACGTCTGGCGCGAATCGGAGGACGACCTGCCGGTGGCGGTGTATGAGGTGAGGTGGCCCAACGATACCGCCGTCGTGTTCGGCGGCGATGCGGATTACACGAAGAAGCTGGAAAAGACGGACGCGGTACGTGTGCGGGCGTATTTTCTCCCGTGGCGCGCCCCGAACGCTCTGTACGAGGAAGGGGACGCCCGCCAAGTCGCTCCGCTGCACGAAGCCGTGCAGGTCGCGCTCGACCGGCTTGACCCGGCCGTGCTCTTCTATGTGCATTGTGCCGAGTTGGAACATGTCTACGAGGGGTTCCCGGCGTCGTTCGACATGGCCCTAGACCTCAAGAAGCGGCTGCCCGTCTCCTCCGAACTGATGTTCTGGGGGGAATGGATGGATCTGCCGGTTTCTTCATGACATGGGGATGCATCGAGGCTACACATAGAGACCATGCAACAGCCGACACCACTTCTCGAACGTAACCGGTTTCAGCGTCTGACCCTTTGGTGGCGGCGCATCGGCGCCGATTGGCTCGAGCGCGTCAAGATGCGCGAGCAGTTCTTCATGATGGCCGTGGCGATCGTGATCGGCGTGCTCTGCGGGTTCGGCGCCGTCGGGTTCCGGTACCTACTGGAAATCATGCATCTGTTGTTCTGGGGCGATGCGCACGTCACCCCGGACATCCTCAGGCGTCTGCCTTCCTGGCGCGTGATCCTTATGCCCGCGTTAGGCGGTTTGATTGTGGGGCCGATTGTTTATTTTCTTGTTCGAGAAGCCAAGGGTCACGGCGTTCCGGAAGTCATGGCCGCCGTGGCGCTCAAGGACGGCGTGATTCGCGGACGCGTGGCGGTCGCCAAAGCGCTGTCGTCGTCCGTGACGATCGGGTCGGGCGGTTCGGCCGGACCCGAAGGGCCCATCATTCAGATTGGCGCCGCGATCGGCTCGAAGGTCGGACAGATTTTTCGCGTATCGCGAAAACGGTTGCGGACGTTTGTCGCCTGCGGCGCGGCGGCGGGGTTGGCCGCGACCTTCAATGCGCCGATTGCGGGGTCGCTCTTTGCGGTGGAAGTAATCCTGGGCCAGTTTGGAGTGGCGCAGTTCAGTCCCATTGTGATCTCCGCGGTCATCGCCACGGTCATCTCGCGCCATTATCTCGGCGGCGAAGCCGTTTTCATGGTGCCGGACTATGAGTTGGTAAGCATGCTGGAGCTGGGACCGTATCTGGTGTTGGGGTTGTTGTGCGGGCTCCTTTCGGTGGTCATGATTCGCGGGTTATACTGGACGGAAGATGCCTTTGAGGGCGTGAAGCGCGTTCCCAATTGGGTCAAGCCGGCCCTCGGCGGGTTGATGCTCGGCGCCATTGGATTTCTGATTCCGCACGTGTACGGCGACGGCGAACTGATCATCAATATGATCTTGCGCGATCAACTTGTGTGGTGGCTTCTCCTCTTGCTCGTGTTCGCCAAACTCGCCGCCACCGCGTTTACGTTGGGGTCGGGCGGCAGCGGCGGCGTGTTTGCGCCCTCGCTCTTCATCGGTGCGGCGGCGGGCGGCGCGGTGGGGCATCTCGTGGGCTTGCTCATGGGCGAATCGGCCGGCGCGCCGGGCGGCTACGCGTTGGTGGGGATGGGCGGATTGGTGGCGGGGACGATCCATGCGCCCATCACCGCCATTATTATGATTTTTGAGATCACGGACAGTTATCAGATTATTTTGCCGCTGATGCTGGTCTGCATCATGAGCATCCTGATCTCCACGCGCTTTCATCGCGAATCCATCTACACGGTGAAACTCATCCGGCAGGGCATCGACATTTTCCGAGGCCAGTCGCTCGACGTACTCAAGACGTTTCGGGTCCGCAACGCATTACACGAAGATTTTGAGGCGATTGCTCCGGACACGCCCGTGCAGCACATCATTGAGCAGGTGATGGAAGGCGTGCGCACCCAGTTCTATGTGGTGCGAGAAGACGGCTCGCTGATGGGCGTCATTCTGCTCGGAGAACTCAGCCGCGTATTGACGCGGCGCGAGGGTTTAGCGCAGGTGCTGTTGGCGATGGACTTGGCGCATGAAGAGACGCCGGTGTGTCTTTCGGAAGAAACGCTCAGCGGGGCGCTGTTGAAATTTGAGCAATCGGGCATGACCGAATTGCCGGTGGTCGAAGACGAAGCGTCGCGCCGCCTGATTGGCGTGTTGCGCTATAAGGAGGTCATCGCCCTCTACAACAGCGAGATCATGAAGCGGGACACCACCGAGGGGCTGGCGACGCGCATGACGTTGTCGGACCGCATGGAGAAAGTGAAGATCGTGGAGGGGATCTCGATGGTGGAATGGGAGCCTCCGCCCAACTTGTGGGGGCAAACCTTGGCGGACATTCGGTTGCCCTCAAAATACAACGTGCGGGTCATGCTGGTAAAGCGCCGCCGGGAAAGCGGCGGCGCGCATGAAATCGTTCCGGTCTCACCGGGCCACGATTACCGGATTGCGGAAGGAGACACGCTCATCCTGTACGGCCCCGACAGCGCGCTGGAAAAGGTGCCGCAGGTTTAGGAGTAGGAAGTAAGAAGTAAGAAGTGAGAAGTAAGAAGTAAGAAGTGAGAAGTGAGAAGTAAGAAGCAGGAAGGCGGGCATCTTCACTTCTAACTTCTTACTTCCTACTTCTTACGTATTACTCTTCATCCCGCCAGAATGTCGATCACCTCGTCCTTGGAGGCGGCGCGAAGAATCCGTTCACGCGTGGAGGGATCGTTCAATTGGCGGCTGACTTCCGCGAGAAATTGGATGTGGGGACCGGTGCGGTTGGCGGGGGAGACGGTCATGATCAGGAATTGGGCCGGTTGCTGATCGAGCGATTCGAAGTCCACGCCGGCCTTGTGGACGCCCACGGCCACCACGAGACTCTCTACGCAATCGCTTTTCCCGTGCGGAATGGCGATCCCGTTTTGCATGCCCGTGGACATCTTCTTTTCGCGGTCCCAAATCGCCTTCTGCGCGGCCTTCCGGTTGGTCACTTTCCCCGCCGCCGTGAGAATGTCCAGCATCTCCTCGATCACCTGCTCTTTGTTCGTTCCCTGCAGGTCCAAGGAAATCACTTCTTTAGTTAAAATCTTGCGAATGTTCATGCTTCGATCCGTAACGTGAGTGAAAGGCGAACATCATGTCCCCATGAAGGCCGAAGGTCAATCCCCCAATCAATTTGCGGGGCATTCCGTTCTCTGCATCGCATTGGAAAAGTGGTGGTTACCCTCTTTCTGGAGGGCGGAGCTATGCGACGCCGGGAACGTGAATGGGAACCTAACCGCCTCCGTTTCTATTCAACGCGATATCACGGGCTCGTAGTACTCGCCCCTCCAAGCTGACTGGTTCTTTCGAAACAGGTTCATACATGCGGAGTTCGGTTGGAGAACGTATTGACCCCGGGTACGGGATCATGTCCGGGAAAAAGTTTCCGTATCTCCCTTGACCCGGCAGCGCGCATGCGTACAGGATGTTTAGCACACTGCTTGAAACCATGAACATAGGGGGGATGAAGATGAGACTCAAAAAGTGGATGACGACGGCCGTTGTGTTGGGGGTAACCGCTCAGGTGGCGTGGGCCGACGGTGTGGGCGTGTTCGGTTCGTACTGGGACACGAAGGATGCGGGCAGCGAAATCGGGTATGGCGCAAAATTGAAGTTTGGGCTCGGTCCCGATGTGTTCTTCAGCATTCGCGGCAGCTACTTCGAGTTTGAAGAGCGCAGCGCCGAGGGCAAATCCACGCTCGAAGTCATTCCCATCGAGGCCGCGCTGGTGTTCCACTTGGATTATATGGGGCCGGTCTATCCCTACGTGGGCGGCGGCGCGGGGTATTACCTGATGGATTTGGAATGGGAAGGGCCGGGCGGCGCGGTGAGCCCGAGCGTGGATGATGAGTTCGGCTGGTTTGTGCTTGCCGGCATCGAAATGGATTTGAGTCCGCGCATCGCCGTCTTCGGAGAAGCCAAATACACGTGGCTGAAAATCGATCGGATTGACGGACTTGACACCACCGGCGACAACAAGCTCGACGGGTTTGGCGCCAACGCCGGTCTCATTGTCAAGTGGTAGACAGGGGAGGATCGTGGATGCAAGCGCGCTCATTGGGATACACCGGAGAACAACTCACCTCCATCGGGCTGGGCACATGGGCCCATGGCGGCGGCGATTGGGCGTTCGGATGGGGCGCACAGGACGACGACGAATCCGTCCGCGCGATTCATGCGGCGCTGGATGCGGGCATCAACTGGGTGGACACGGCCGCAGTCTATGGATTAGGCCATGCCGAAAAGGTCGTGGGCCGTGCGCTGAAGGAACGATCGGTCAAACCGTTCATAGCCACCAAGTGCAGCTTGGTGTGGGATGAAAACCGGAAGACGCACTCCTGTCTTCGGGCGGAGAGTGTACGCGCGGAATGCGAGGCCAGTCTGAAACGGCTCGGCGTGGAGGTCATCGATCTGTATCAGATCCACTGGCCCAAGCCGGAGGACGACATTGAAGAAGGGTGGGGCGCTGTGGCCGATCTGATCCGTGAAGGCAAGGTTCGGTACGGCGGGCTCTCCAATTTTTCCGTGCCGCAGATGAAGCGCGCGCAGGCCATTCATCCCATCGCCTCCCTGCAACCGCCGTACAGCATGTTGGAACGGGACGTGGAAGCAGAGATCCTTCCCTGGTGCGCGGCGAACAACGTGGGCGTGATCGTCTACAGCCCTTTGCAGAAGGGATTACTGACGGGAAAGATCACCCGGGCGTATGTGGAAGCGATGGACGATCGCGATCATCGGAAGGCCCTCGATCCGATGTTTAAGGAACCCGCATTGACGGAGATTCTTGCACGTCTTGAACAGTTGAAACCGATTGCCGAACGGCTCGGCATCACGCTGGCGCAATTGGCCGTGGCCTGGATATTGCGCCGTCCGGAAGTCACCGCCGCGATTGTCGGCGCGCGTCGTCCTGATCAGATCGAAGGGGTGGCGCCGGCGGCGGATATCCCATGGGCCGAAGAGGTCACGACGGAGATCGAAGCCATCCTTCGTGCGTAGGCCCGTTTGGTATGGCGGGTGGTCCGTCTACGCGAACAGCGCCCGCGCTTGTTGTACGTCGCGCGCGATTTGGGCTTTGAGCGCGTCGTGGCTGTCAAAACGTTGATCGCCACGGATGTATTCGACGAAGAAGACTTCGATTTCCTTCCCGTACAGATCGACGGCGACATCGAAGAGGTGGACTTCGAGCAGGTGGTGCGTGTGTTCGCCGTGGGCGGTGGGCCGAATGCCCAGGTAGGCCGCGCCGTTGTGCCGCTCTCCATTGAACACGCCGTACACCGCATACACGCCCGTGGGCGGTCGCGCTTCGTCCTGCAGGCGAATGTTGGCGGTCGGGAATCCCAGTTTGCGGCCATACTGTTTGCCGGTCGTGACGGTGCCAAGCATGCTGAACGGTCGGTCGAGCATGGCTTTGACTTCATCCAATCGCCCCGATTCCACGGCGTGCCGGATGCGTGTGCTGGAGACGGGTTCCTCCGCGGACAGCACGGGGGGCGGCACGTGCGCGGTAATCCCGTGCGATGCCGCAAGCTGTTTGAGCAGTTCCACGTCGCCTTTCGCCCGGTGTCCGAAGCGCCAGTTGGTGCCGACAACGACGGTGTGCAAGCCCGGCAACGCGGAGCAGAGTTCCGCCAGAAAGGGTTCAGGCGCCAGCTGGGAAAGTGCGAGGCTGAACGGGTGTACGATGCACCCGTCGAGGCCGAGCGATTCCAGAATGCGCAGCTTATGCGCGGTGGACGTCAACAGGGGAGGGGCTTGATCGGGGCGCAGCACGCGCGACGGATGCGGATGGAAGGTCAAGAGCCACGCTTCGCCATGCTCCGCGCGTGCGCGCGCAATGGATTCGCGGATCAGCATCTGGTGCCCGATATGAATGCCGTCAAACGCGCCGATGACGAGGCACAGCGGCATCCGCGCATCGCGCTCCTTCAAGGCTTCCCATGTCCCAACTGTCTTCACGTACTTCTCACTTCTTACTTCTTACTTCTTACTTCTTACTTCTTACTGAACACTGAACACAGAATACTGAACACTGAATACCTCCTCATTCCGGCGCAAACGCAAACACGGGTACGACGCGTTCGCCCAGCTCTTCCACGGAACCTTCCAGCAGGCGGTCGAGTGATTGCGCATGGTCGACGTGCAGGTTCCCGATGGCGGTGCGCCGTAATCCGGCCAGATGCGCGCCGCATCCGAGGGCCTCGCCGATGTCGTCGCATAAGGTGCGCACGTAGGTGCCCTTGGTGCATTTGAGAATGAATCGCGCATCGGGCGGAGAGAAGTCGAGCAGGTCGAACCGGTACACGTGTATCAGGCGCGCTTCCCGTTCGACTTCCTGTCCTTTGCGGGCCAGCTTATACAGCGGGACGCCGTTTCTCTTGATGGCGGAAACCATCGGTGGCGTTTGCATCTGATCGCCGCGCCGCTTTTCGAATTCGGCCTGCAGCTGGTCCCGGGTGACGTGCGCAAAATCCCTTTCTTGCAGCACCGTTCCGTCCGCGTCCTGGGTGTCGGTTCTCGCGCCCAAGCGCATGGTCCCTTCGTATTCCTTGTCCGTGCCCATAATGCGTTGGGACAGTTTGGTGCCGCGTCCGAGCAGGATGATGAGCAATCCGGTGGCCATCGGATCCAGCGTACCGCCGTGCCCGACTTTGCGCAGGCGGAAATGATATCGTAACCGCGCCACGACATCGTGGGACGTCATCCCAGCGGGTTTATCGACCAGCAGGATCCCGTCGAACGGATCGGTTCGGTGCGCGGCGCGGCGCGGGCCGTCAGGATTTCTCCGGATCGGATTCCGGATCGGCTTCTTCGACGGGTGATTCGCCATATTCTTCTTCCAGTTTGGCCATCAGGTTGAGGACGCGATCCCCTTTTTCGATCGACGTGTCCAATTCAAATGTCAGGTGCGGGGTGTATTTGAGGCGCATGGTCTCGTTGATGTGCTGTTGCATCGCGTGGCGATGCCCGCGGATCGTGTCGAGCATGGCTTCCCGCTCGAGGACATGATTCCGGATCGAGATGTAGACGCGCGCGTTGCGCAGGTTGGGGGCGGTGTTGACCTGTGTGACCGTCACGGCGGACATGTCGAACCCGCCCTCGTTGATCAGCCGGTACAGGTAGGCCGCAATTTCGCGTTTAAGGAGTTCGTTGACCCGGGTTATGCGTTTGGTGGCCATGTGTCAGTAATCAGTGTTCGGTATTCAGCATTCAGTGTTCAGCGTACGGCTTACTGAACACTGAAAACTGAACACTGAATACTTTGTTCTAGAGTTCCTGCGCGATCTGTTTGACCTCGTAGAATTCAATTTCGTCGCCCGCCTGGTAATCGGCGTGGCTATCCAATCGGATGCCGCATTCCTGGCCTTCGCGGACTTCGGAGGCGTCGTTCTGAAAGCGTTTGAGCGAAGAGATGGTCCCTTCGTAGACCACGGCGCCATCCCTTTTCAGGCGTGCGCGCGACCGGGCGGTGACGCGTCCGTCCGAGAGCATGCAGCCCGCAATGCGGCCTGTTTTGCCGATATCGAAGATCTGGCGGACGGCGGCGTGACCGATGACCGTTTCCTTGGCGACAGGTTTGAGCAGGCCGGTCATGGCCTGTCGGATGTCGTCGACCATTTCATAAATGATGCTGTAGAGACGGATTTCCACCTCTTCCCGTTTGGCGGCCTTGTTCGCGCCGCCTTCGCTGGCCACGTTGAATCCGAGCACAATGGCATTGGACGCGCTGGCGAGCACGACATCGTTCTCCGTGATGTTGCCGACGCCGGTGAGTACGAAATTCAGTTCGACCTTTTCGCTCTTGATTTCCGATAGCGAATGAAGGATCGCTTCGAGCGATCCTTGGACATCCGCTTTGACGACGAGGTTGAGTTCCTTCTTTTCCGTGGCGTCGGTTTGGCGCAGCAGGTCGTCGAGCGTGGTGGGGCGTCGGGTGGTGCCGAGTTTCTCCGTGCGCTTGGCGTCCACGCGTTCCTCGGCAATCTTCCGGGCCTCGCGATCGTTGGCGACGGCGACGAATTCGGCGCCGGCATCCGGTACGTTATTCAGGCCGAGGCATTTCACGGCCATGGACGGTCCGGCGGTGCGTACCTTGGTGCCGGTGTCGCTGATCAACGCCTTAATGCGTCCCCAATATGGTCCGCAGACGATGGCGTCGCCGACCGTCAGGGTGCCTCGCTTCACGAGCACGTTGGCGGTCGGGCCCATGCCGGGTTCGAGCCGCGCTTCCACGACAAAGCCCTGCGCGGGGCCCTTGCCGCTCGCCTTCAATTCCATCACCTCGGCTTGCAGTAAAATCATTTCCAGCAGGTGATCGATGCCATCGCCGGTATGCGCGCTGACCGGGCATACAATCGTCTGTCCGCCCCAATCTTCAGGGGCGAGGCCCTCCTGTTGCAGTTGCTGTTTGACACGCTCCACATTGGCGGCGGGCAAGTCGCTCTTGTTGACGGCGACCATGATGGAGACGTTCGCAGCGCGCGCGTGTTGAATGGCTTCGCGTGTTTGGGGCATGATGCCGTCGTCCGCGGCGATGATGATCACCGCAATATCCGTCAGGTTCGCGCCGCGGGCGCGCATCGCCGTGAAGGCGGCATGGCCCGGCGTGTCGATGAACGTGATCTTGTTGTCGTTGTACGCCACGGTATAGGCGCCGATATGTTGGGTGATGCCGCCGTGTTCCGAGGCCACCACGTGGGCGTGCCGTATCTTGTCGAGCAGGCTGGTCTTGCCGTGATCCACATGGCCGAGAAACGTAACCACCGGGGGGCGGGGCAACAGGTCTTCCTTCGCGTCGTCCTGCGCGCGCACTTGTTCTTCGGGCGGCGGAGGAGGCGGCGCGGCCTTCTTCTCGGACGCCTTCTTTTCCTGTTCCAGCACCACGCCGTACTTGTCCGCAATGTCCTTGGCGATCTTGAAATCCAATTTCTCGTTGATCGACGCAAAGATGTTTCTGGCCATCAACTGGGCGATCAATTGGTTGGGCTTGATGGAAAGGTATTCGGCAAGATCTTTAACGATCACGAAATTCTTGACGATAATCGGTTCGGCCGGTGTTTCCGGTTCCGGTTCGGCCGGCGGCGGTTCTTCCGGAGGCGGCTCCTCGACGGGCGTTGGCTCGGGTGCAGCCGGTGTTTCCGGTTCCGCGACGGGCGGGGGGGGCGCTGCGGGCGGATTGGCCGCCGCGCGCGCTTCCTCTTCGTAGAGCAGGCGCACTTTCTCTTCCTGCTCCGGAGTCACTGAGTTCGACGCCGTACGGACTTCCGCGCCGACCTCCCTCAGTCGTTCAAGCAGGTCCTTGTTTGTCGTGCCCAGTTTCTTTGCTAGTTCATGAACTCTCATGCATCCACATCGCCGTGTTGTTGTTCGTAATGTTTCTCAACCGCCGCGCGAATGGCAGCGGCGGTGTCCGCGTCAAAATCTTCCACCGCTTCGAGGTCGTTGGTTTCCGCCGCCAGAATCTGTTCCGTAGACAGGAAACCGGATTGAACCAGTTTTTCGGCTTGCTCGGCGGTGATGCCTTCGATGGCGGCAAGGCGTTCCACGGCCAGCGCCACCTTCTCTTCAAAGCCCATGGCGTCTTCGTCCTTCTGGATATCGATCTTCCAGCCGGATAATTTGGCCGTCAGGCGCGCGTTCTGCCCCTTCTTCCCGATGGCCAGCGAGAGCTGATCCGGATCGACCGTCACCGTGACGGCATGCAGGTCTTCGTCCAGCTCGACCTTGGAAAGTTTGGCGGGCGCCAGGGAATTGGTGACAAAGGTCTTGATGTCTTCGTTCCATCGCACGATATCTATTTTTTCGCCGGACAATTCGCGCACGATATTCTTTACACGGATGCCTTTCATGCCGACGCAGGCCCCCACCGGATCGACTTTCTCGTCGTGCGAGATGACGGCAATCTTGCTGCGGAATCCGGCTTCGCGGGCAATGCCCTTGATCTCCACGGTGCCGTCGGCAATTTCCGAGACTTCCAGTTCGAACAGGCGCCGGACAAAATCCGGGTGCGTGCGCGACAGGATGATTTCCGGCCCGGACGTTTCCTTCTCCACTTTCACCACAAAGGCGCGAATCCGGTCGCCCGGCTGATATTCTTCCGTGGGCACCCGTTCCCGGGAAGGCATGATGGCTTCCGCGCGTCCCAGATCGATCACCACGTCCGAGCGGTCGAAACGACGCACGGACCCGCTCACAATGTCGCCCGCCCGATCCTTGTATTCATCAAAGACGCGCTCTTTTTCCGCTTGCCGGATTTTCTGCATGATTGCCTGCTTCGCAACCTGGGCGGCGATGCGTCCCAACTTCTGGGGCGGGACGGCCACATCCACGAAGTCGCCGATCTGGGCGTCGGGCTTGATGCGCCGAGCCTCGCGCAGGGAAATCTGATCGGATGCGGACCCCGCATGCTCCACCACCAGCGACTGCACGAAGGCGCTGATATCAAAGGTTTTACGATCAATGGTTACCCGCATCTCGTGCAACCCCCCCATGCTTTTCTTAGAGGCGCTGAGCAGAGCGGATTCGATCGCTTGGATGACGGTTTCCCGGTCAATCCCGCGCTCTTTTTCCATATATTCGACTACGGACTGTAATTCATTATTCATTGTCGCAACTCCTTCTGAGCGCGTCGAAAACACCAATTGTCCTACAAAAAAGAGTGGGTAGTAACCCACTCAATAGACAGCGGACCATCAAATTTCAAGCCTCGGATACTAGAACACGGGGGGCGACTTGGTCAAGTAGCTTTTTACGGGAACGCAGAAGGCCGCATCGAGGCGCCGATTTCCCTGATTAAGCAGGGACAGTCAAAGCTTACCAATATACCATGTGAGCCATTGACAGCCCCAGCCTGATTGGGTACTCTTATCCGTCATAAGTAGGGGTAAAAGGATTTATCGGTCGGCACTCACTGATTTTCGGTAGCGTTGAGTCGTATTGGGTGTTGCGTGTTCGCGTGGTACGTTGGATGGGTATGTCAGTCACTACACATAGAAACAGGGGCTTGTTGCTCGTATTGGTGTCGGCCGCGTTCTTCGCGGTCGCAGCCGCGCATGCGGCGAACGTCGCGCTTGTCGTAAACATTACTCAGCCGTTGTTGGACGGGGATGGCAATCCGTTGGCGGACGGATCGGTGATTTACGTGATCGGCAGCGGCGATAACGTCGCCGACGGGATGCAATCAGCCGGTGGCTCCTTGATCGCGAACAGTACCCAGGGCGACGATGTTATTATCGCCACCATGATCATGGACAGCTCGACGACGGGTGTTCCCGGTACGATGACCGCCGGCTTCCCGGGTGTGCTCGACACCTCGACAATCAACTTCCTGTATCTGCGTTTCTTTGATTATCAGGGCCCGGGCATTCCTGTGGGAGAAGACATTGCATGGGGCGAGACCGATCCGCAAACGTATACCGGTCCCTTTTTTGGTACCGCATTCTTGAATGTGGACGGCGGACAAGTGAGCGCCACCAACGATTTTACAGTGATACCGGAGCCGGGCACGTTGCATCTGTTCGTTGTAGCGGGGCTTGTGCTTGCGCTGTTTTGTGCGCGCAGGGATTCGCAGGGCAGACCGAGAAAGTCAGCTCTGGCGTGTAAGACGTAGTGTGTAAGTGGTGGTGTTTGATTCTGCAGGGAGGAAGAGGGATCTCGCTCCTTAGCGGTTGGGGGATACTAATGAAACAGAGCCAAGAGGTTTATGACAAGCGGTCGATACGCCTGCTGCCGGCGGGCTGGGTTGTGTTGAGTCTTTGTCTCGCTCCCCTTTCGGCATTGCAGGCGGAACCCCTCAAAACCCCCTTGCAAGTTGCGGCGGCCCATCCGATCCTGAACGAGTTCGGCGATGTCATCCGCGGAGATTCCACCGTCCCGGCGGCCGAACGGCCCTTGGTTCATGTCATGTACGTGGGCGGGGGCGTCCAGCCGCCCACAGCGTACGGGGAACCCCAAAACCAGGTGCTCGAGGCTGGTGGCGAAACCGCCATTGGCAGACTCGTCGCCTCCTCCTTGGTTCGCTCCGGCCTGTTCGGCGCATCCATCGCGCATCCCCGCCCGTCCGATAGTCAACAGGTGTTTGTCCGTGTCTACAACGCCCCGACCTACAGTGACTCGCTCTTCTACACGGATTCCCAGATCATGACCGTGAACGGCAACGAATCGCTCTTCGCGGACTTCGGACCGATGACCAATATCATCCATTACCGCGACGCTGACGGAGACGGCTTGCCGGATTGGTGGGAACATCTGCATGCGGAGGGCGATCCGACGGGCATCAATGCGAACGCCCAAGTGCCCAACAAGAGCACGACTTGGCTCGAGGAATACATCGCCGGCACCAATCCCTTTGATGAGACGGACTACTTCATGATCACATCCATCCGGCCCGCCTATGCGGATACGTATAATGAGCATGTGTGGACGGACGACGACCCTGCATCGGATTCCTACGGGACGACCTTTACGCAGCGTTTGTATGACGTGAAGGGCGAG
>SKXR01000248.1 GCA_007128275.1 Kiritimatiellia bacterium | reverse complement strand
ACGGTGGACGACGTGCGGAAGATATGCGACGTTGTCCGAGGCGCGGTCGACAAGGCATAGGGAGGTGGTGGTGGGGGCGTTTCGCGTGTCAGGCTAAGGAATACCATTGGTCAATTATCCCGAAAAGCCCGATTTAGCTTGAAAACATGCAAGATACTTGCAAGATTTCAAGCATGATATCCCGGAAGGCATATGAATATCGGGTGCGAGATGCGCTCAAGCGAAGTCCCGTGGTTGCGTTGCTTGGCGCGAGGCAAGTCGGCAAGACTACGCTGGCCAAGAAGATAGCCGCCTCGGAGGGGACTCACTATTTCGATCTGGAAGATCCCGTAGTTGCGGCGTCGCTGGAGGCGCCGATGAGTACGCTCTCATCCCTTCGCGGATTGGTCATTGTTGACGAAGCACAACGCCAACCGGAGCTGTTCCCCATCCTGCGGGTCTTGGCGGATCGGGTGGATAACCCCGCGAAGTTCTTGATTCTCGGCAGCGCCTCTCCGGAGCTTTCCCGTCAAGCGGCGGAATCGTTGGCGGGGCGAGTGGAAACCATTGAGATGACGGGTTTTTCCCTCGGAGAGACCGGACTCGATTGTACGGATTCGCTTTGGCTGCGGGGCGGATTCCCCCGATCCTTCTTGTCCGAATCAGAAACGGATAGCCTGCTTTGGAGAAGAAACTTCATCCGCACCTTTCTGGAGCGCGATCTGGGCGTGTTGGGTTTCGGTATGTCGCCTGCCGCGATGGGGCGCTTTTGGACTATGCTCTCCCATTATCATGCACAGATCTGGAACGGCAGCGAGGTGGCGAGCGCGCTCGGGATTGCGCCGAACACGGCGCGCAGCTATCTGGATGCGCTTGAACAGACCTTCATGATTCGACGACTGTTGCCCTGGCATGTCAACGTAGGCAAGCGATTGGTCAAATCTCCGAAGATCTATTTCCGCGACAGCGGACTCTTTCATGCCCTGCAGGGAATCGGCACTTCTTCGCAATTGTTGACCCATCCGAAACTGGGAGCCTCCTGGGAGGGATTTGCCCTTGAGGAAACGTTGAGGATACTGCATTCCTATGACGCCTATTTCTACGCGGTCCATAGCGGGGCGGAACTGGATTTATTTTTCCCGACCTATCAAAGGCGTCTCGGAATAGAGTTCAAACGTCAAGATGCGCCAAAGATTACGCGTTCCATGAGAATTGCCCGGGAAGACCTCGAATTGGACGAGATATGGATGATCTATCCCGGAACACGCGAATTCACACCGGAGCCTGGTTATATCGCTAAACCATTGATTTCCTTAATCGAAGGTGCAGAATGAAAAGATGGTTCATTGAAGCCGGTTAAGAAAGTCACATCAAATGTCTGATCGTCTAGATTTACTGCTGGTATTTCCGAATAACCGTGCGCGTGCGTATGGGACGTTGGCGTCGGATATCGCCGCCATCACGCCTCCCGTGCAGGCCGGATTGACGGCGGCGTATGTCCGGGAACAGGGCTACACCGTGGACATCCTGGACGCCGACGCCGATAATCTCGACGCGGCGCAAACCGCACAGCGGATTCGCGAAATCGATCCGCGCGTTGCGATCGTTTGCACGGACCACGTCAATTCCGGCGATGTCACCAAGATGGCGGCGGCGAGCGAGCTGTTGACCCGGCTGCGCGAGCAGGGGAATACCGTGCCGATCATGTTGGAGGGCGTGGTGCCGACGGCCTATCCGGAGCAGATGCTTCGGAACGAGGGCGCCGACCTGATTTGCGAGGGCGAAGCCTTTACGCCTGTCATCGAGTTGCTGCAACACCTCAAAGAAAAGGGCTGGGCAACGCGTCTGGAGGAGAACCAGATTGTCGGGGTCTGGGCCCGGTACGGGAACGACGTGGTGCGCAGCGTGCGCGCGCCGCTATTCCGTAACGTGGATGAACTTCCCATGACGGCTTGGGACCTGATTCCGCCGCACAAGTATCGCGCGCATATCTGGCAGTGTTTCGACGACTTGAGCAAACGCTCGCCGTACGCCACGCTCGCCACGAATTACGGGTGTCCCTACGGTTGCACGTTCTGTAGCGTCAACGTCGTGGCGGGCGGTTCGAACTTCCGGCCGCGTTCGCCGGAGAAGGTGCTCGACGAGATCGATTATCTGGTCCACGAGCACGGGGTGCGCACGATTCGCCTGCTCGACAACGTCTTCACTATCCGGCTCGATCTGGCCGAACAAATCTGCGACATGATCATCGAGCGCGGCTACGACCTCAACATGTGGGCCTATGCGCGCGTGGAATCGATCAAGCACATCGATATTCTGCATAAGATGAAGCGGGCGGGGATCAATTGGCTGGTATACGGCATCGAATCAGCCAGCGAGCGGGTGCGCGTGGGGGTGGACAAGGGATCGCGCGAACAATCCATACACGAAGCCCTGCACTGGACGCAGGAAGCGGGCATCAACATTCTCGGCAACTTCATTTTCGGGTTGCCCGGCGACGATTATGAGGCCATGCAGATGTCGTATGACATGGCGGTGGAATACAATTTTGAATGGGCAAACTTCTATTGTGCGATGGCCTATCCCGGCACGGCGTTGCATGAGCAGGCGTTGAAAGAGGGGATTGCGTTGCCTCCGACCTGGTCCGGATACGGCCATTTCTCGCCTGACGCGTGGCCCTTGTCGACGGAGCATCTGAAGCCACACGAGATCCTGCGTTTCCGCGACGAGAAGGTTCAGGAATATTTTGCGCGACCGGAATATTTGCGAATGATGGAAAAGAAGTTCGGGCCGGAAATCGTTGCCTATATCCAGGAAATCTATTCCATCCCTATTCCCCGCAATTATCCGAGCGAAACCGCGGTGTGATACGGATTCAGATAGAGCCAATGCGGCGAAATCCAATCCAACCCGCCCCGCCGGTCACCATGCGCTTCGCTTAGGTGGCCGGAACCCCTCCAGAGGAGGGGATAGTGAGCAGGGAAACGGACTCAGAGTAGAGAAGAAAGAACACCTCCCCTCCTTGGAGGGGACCGAGGGGTGGGTTGACGATATGCAGAGAAGAGACGGAAACAATATGAACATGGAAAAGCCGGGTTTTGATATGTATTCCCCCTTGCCGAATCCGGACGCGGTGGTGCGCGCCGGGACAGCGGTCATTGTCCTGGACGAGCGCGGTCGGATCTTGCTGGAGAAGCGCTCGGACTCGGGGCTGTGGGGCCTTCCGGGCGGTCGCATTGAGCCGGGCGAGTCGTTGGTTGAGGCGGGCCTGCGCGAAGTGCGCGAGGAAACGGGATTGGCGGTTGAGATCGTCGGCTTGGTCGGGATCTATTCGCGCGTGGAGGAAGGACGTGTGGTCACGTTCCCGGACAACGGGGATGTGGTGCAATTGATTGATATTGTGATGGAGGCACGGAATCCGGTCGGAACCCTGACGCACAGTCACGAAAGCGAGCGGTTGGAGTTTTTCGAGCCGGCCCGCTTGCCGCATAACCGGCTTTGCCCGCCGATCCGCACGCCGCTCCGTGATTATCTGGACGGACACCGCGGGATGTTGGATTAGGGAAGAACGTTGACAGTCCGGTGTCCGCGTAGGATGATCGCCGTTTCAATGAGTCTGGAGTACCGATGTCCCCACTTAGAGACAAATGCAATGAACTGAAGCGTGCGATGCTCAAGACCTGCATCGACGCCGGGACCGGCCACGTAAGCAGTTCCCTTTCCTGCGCGGAGATCCTTACGGCCCTGTTCTACGGTGACGTGTTGCGCTTCGATCCGAAGCGACCGGACTGGCCGGATCGCGATCGTTTCCTTTTGAGCAAGGCGCAGGCCAGCCCGATGCTCTACACGGTACTGGCCGATCTCGGCTATTACGAAAAGAGCGAGCTCAAGAAGTTTGCGCAAACCGACGGCCCGTTCGGGGTGCATCTCCAGAAAAGTGTGCCCGGCGCGGAGATTACCTGCGGCTCGCTCGGACACGGATTCGGCATCGCCGCCGGGATGGCGCAGGCGGCCAAGATGGACCGGACCCATCATCTCGTCTTCACCCTGCTCGGTGACGGAGAACTCTACGAGGGCTCCATCTGGGAAACAGCTATTTTCGCCGCGCACAATCGCCTGAACAATCTCGTGGCAATCGTGGACCGGAATTATCAGTGCACGCTCGATTTTACCGAAAGCTCGTTGGCGCTGGAACCACTGGAAGAAAAATGGGCGTCGTTCGGATGGAACGTCTGCCGTGTGGACGGGCATTCGATCAATGAAATCCTGGGCGCGCTGAAAGGAATTCGTTCACGACCGAGCACGCAGCCGCTGGTCGTGATCGCCGATACAGTCAAGGGCGCCGGCGTCGACCTGATGGCTTGCGTGCCATTGTGGCACGGGACGGCACCGACCGGCGATGAGGCAAAGCGCGCGATGGAGCAGTTGGAGAGGAGTTTCGAGCATGGCCGCGATTAGTCAGCGCGACGCGTTCTGGGAGCGGTTGTACGATCTGGCCTGCGAAGATCGCGATATCGTCGTGATTGCCGCGGATATGGGCGCGCCGGCGATGGACCGTATCCGGCGCGATCTGCCCGGTCAGTATCTCAACGCGGGGATTTCCGAACAGAACGGTTTGCTGGTGGCGGCGGGCCTGGCGCTGGAAGGTAAGCGACCGTTCTTCTATGCGATCTCGAACTTTGCCACCTTGCGCGTGATCGAATTGATCCGTGTCGAGTTGAGTGTCATGGACATCCCGGTCACCATTGTGGGCGTCGGTGCGGGCTACAGCTACGAGGACTCCGGGTCGACGCATCACAGCCTGGAAGACGTGGCGGTCATGCGCGCGTTTCCGAACCTGACGATTCACAGCGCCAGCGATTCCGTTCTGGCCGCGCGTTTCGCGGATATCTCCTGCGCGCAGGAGCATGCCAACTACGTGCGACTCGAGCGCAAGACGCTGCCGGACCTGCACAAGCCAGATGTGGACATCTCCAAGGGATTCGCCGTGTTGCGCGACGGGCCTGATGGGTATCTGTTGTCGACGGGTATTATGACGCACCGCGCCTTGGAGGTGGCGGATGAGCTGGCGGCCAAGGGGAAGAAGCTGGGCGTCATTGACCTGTTTACCTTGCCGCCGGACGAGAAGGCGCTGGTAAGTGCGCTGTCCGGTTGTCCGTGTCTCATTACTCTTGAAGAGCATTACCTGCCGGGCGGTATCGGCTCCTACCTGTTGGAATTGCTGAACACGCATGGCGTATCGGTCCCCGTCAAGCGCGTGGGATTGACGTTCGCGCAGGGATACGAGAATTCCTATGTCTACGGCGGGCGCGATCGCATCCATGCCCACGCCGGTCTGGACGTGCCCGGCATCCTCGATCAGATCAAAAACGTGCTGTAGCCGCCGAAGTCCATACGGGACGGCATGGATCGCCGGGTCGGGGCGTAAGGAGCGGTACGATCAAGTTGGACGATTCGTGCGCGAGGGTTTAATCTTCCCGTATGCCCCTCTTCAATGTCAGTCCGGAAAAAGAAGCCGCCTTGACGCGCCAAATGGAACGGCTCGGAATCCGCGAGGCGGATCTCGTGGAGCGCTTCATCAGGGGCTCGGGCAAGGGCGGTCAGAAAGTCAACAAGACCTCCTCGTGCGTGTATATCCTGCACGAGCCGACGGGCGTCGAAGTGAAATGCCAGCGCGAGCGTTCGCAGGCGCTGAATCGTTTCCTTGCGCGCCGTGAATTGTGCGAGCGAATCGAAGCGAAGGTGGAAGGCGAAAAGAGCGCGCGCGAACAGGCGCGCGAAAAGATCCGACGCCAGAAACGGCGCCGTTCCCGCAAGCAGAAGGCGCGCATGCTCGACGAGAAGACGAAGCAGGGGGAGAAAAAGGTCTGGCGCCGT
>SKXR01000157.1 GCA_007128275.1 Kiritimatiellia bacterium | reverse complement strand
TCCTCGGCGCGGTTGGCGCGCGGGTCGCCGGCGAAGGTCCTGCGAAACCGTTCATAGGCCTCGATGGCGCGGCGACGCACGCCGGTTTCGTCGTACAACTGCGCGAGTGACCACAGTGGGCCGGGATCGTTCGGTTCAAGCGCTACGGCTTTGTTCAGGGCGTCCAGCGCCACGTCGTAGTTGGATAAGGCCTCGGCGCTTGCCGCAAGGCCGATGAGCGCGTGCGTCCAATCGGATTCGAGTTCGACGGCGCGTTGATACGCCCGCAGGGCCTCGGCGTGTCGGTCCCTGGCCGCGAGGTGCCGGCCCAGCGCCACATGGGCGCGCGCGACGTTCGGTCCGAGTGCCACGGCTTTGTACAGGGCGCGTTCTTCCTGGTCGGTGCGCTGTTGTTGGCCGGCCTGTGCGGCGGCGCGCAGGCACAGGGATACGGCCTGTTCCGTTTGGCCGGTGTCGGCCAAGTCCTGCGCTTCTTCGAGGATGTCGTCCAGGGAACGCGGGCGCGGCGCGGGCGGATCTTCGGGTGGCGTTTCGGGCGCGGGCGTTGCGATCTCGTCGTCCGCCGTCGGTTGCCGCATCAAGCGGGCAAGGGCGCGGCGTGCACGGGTGCGCTGTTCGGATTCCGGCGCTACGGCGAGGTATTGATTGTAATATTCGATGGCGTGATCTTCCTGCTCCGGCCAATCCGCGTAGATGCGACCGAGGTTGAAGAGCGCGGGCGGATAGTCCGGATTGTTCTCGAGCGCCTGCATCAGGTAGGACACGGCGGCGGCCGGGCCGTTGTCTTCAAGTTCGACCAACGCGAGCGAGGTCAGGATGCGCGGCGATTGTGGGGCGCGTGAAAGGGCCTGATACAGGATGCGCCTCGCATCGCGACGGCCCGCTTCGTCGGCGTGCGTGTGTGCGATGTATTCGAACGGGCGCGGATCGTCCAGCTTGAGTTGGGCGGCTTCGGAGAACAAGGACCGGGCGCGGGAATAGTCGCCTTCGTCAAACGCGATGACGGCGAGGCTGTAGACCGGTTCGAAGAGTTGCGGATGCAAGCGTCGGCTGGTTTCGAAATTCGCCACGGCCGCCGTGGGGTCGTCAAGCCGCCATGCGATATACCCGAGATACTGGTACGCGTACGCGTTGCCCTCGTGGCCGGGCCGCTTGTTTACGGATTTTTCGAAAAGGTCCTTGGCGCGCACGAGGTTGCCCCGCTCAAATTGGCGTACGCCGTTCTGGAACTCGCGTTCGCCTGGGCGTTCGCCGCAACCCAGCACCAGACCGCCGGCCACGGCCATCGTAATAAGAATCAGTTGTAGTGCGCGCCACATGGGAAAGAATGGTTAAGGGGTGATGGTTGATGAGAAGTGCAGCCAGACGGTTCTGGAACGCGGTCCGTCGAATTCGCAAAAGAATATTCCCTGCCAGGTGCCCAACTGCAGGCGACCGTCCACCACGAGTACCTGCGCGGATGAACCCATCATGGACGCCTTCACATGGGCCGCGGTATTGCCTTCGGCATGCCGATAGCCTCCTTCCCACGGGACCATGCGGTCCAGGACATCCTTCATGTCGTGCACCACGTCCGGGTCGGCATGCTCGTTGATGGTGATGCCCGCTGTGGTGTGAGGAACAAACACCGTCACCAACCCGTCTTGCAGGTTCGCCTTGCTCACCTGTTCCTGCACCTCCCCGGAGATTTCCAGAAAGTGCGTCCGTTCACTGGTGTGTACCTGAAATTTCTGCATCGTTCCCGCATACTATTTCATACTGGAAATCATAGCAAGACCTGTGCATACTCCAATATTCCATTCGCCATGACCTCCTTGATTGTGATCCAATTCGTCGTGTTGACCGTGTTGCTGGTGATTTCCGCCTTCTTTTCCAGCTCGGAAGTCGCACTTTTCTCCCTCAACCCCCTGCATATCCGGCGAATGGGCAAGTCGCACCCGAAGGCGGCGGAACAGGTTCGCCATATTCTTAATCCGCCCACGCGGTTCCTGTCGACTATTCTGATCGGAAATACCTTGGTCAATGTGGTGATTTCCGTGCTCGGTTTCGCGATGGCGGTTCAGCTCTTTCCGAAGCACGGGGAGTGGATTGCGATCGCGGCCATGACCCTCCTCTTGTTGGTGTTCGGCGAGGTGGCCCCGAAGCGGGCGGCTTTCCTGTGGCCGGAACGGATGTCGGTGCTGTATGCGGGGCCATTGACCCTGATCATGCATGGGCTTACACCGTTACGCGTGGGTTTGGAGAAGATTACGGCGACGTTCGAAGTCACTTTCAGGCCGCGCGGACGCACGTTGTCGGAAGAGGAATTCGAGACGGTTGTCGACATGAGCGGCGAGAAGGGCGTCCTGCACGAGGGCGAACGCGATATGCTCAAGTCCATCATGCGCCTGGAAGACTTGGAAGCGCGCGACGTGATGACGCCGCGCGTGGATTTGATCGGATACGATCTCAACGATGACCAGACGGACCTGGAAGCGGTGGCCAAGCGCGCCAAAGTGAGACAACTGGTGTTGTACCGTGATCATATCGATCAAGTGGAAGGGTTCCTGGATGTGCGCCGATTCCTGCTCGATAAGGCGCATCGGGCCCAGCCCGCCTGGGCGCCGCCTGTGTATGTGCCGGAATCCTGTCCGCTGGACCGGCTTCTGACCCGGTTCCTGCGTGAACGGCGACGTGCGGCCGTCGTGGTGGACGAGTACGGAGGCACGGCCGGCGTGGTCACGCGCGGCGATATTCTGGAGGAGATTACCGGTGATATCGACGACGAACATGCCGATCACAAGCTGTTGTTTGATCCCGCCGGTCCGAACCGATGGCTGCTGGACGGCCAAGTCAGCTTGGAGGACATCAAACAGAGACTGGACCTCGACTTGGAAGCGGAAGGTGTCGATCGCTTGGCGGGATGGCTTGCCGCGCGGCTTGAACGGTTGCCGCGCACCGGTGACGTCGTCACGCATCAGGGCTATCGCGCCGTGGTGCAATTGATGCGGCGGCATCGGGTGGTGCTCGTCCTGTTGGAGCGGTTGCCTGAATCCAGCGGCGAGGAGGACGGGTCGGCATGAGCGCGATGGAGGTCCTGTTCCTTTTGATCGGCCTACTCGGCAGCGCGTTGTATTCCGGCATGGAAACCGGCGTGGTCTCGGTGAATCGCATCCGGCTTCAGCATCTGGTGCGGAGGCAAAAGCCGGGCGCGAGTATCATCCAACAGTTTCTGGACCAGCCGGATCATTTGTTGGGAACGACGCTGGTCGGCACGAATCTCTGCAACGTGGCTGTTTCCGTGACCGGCGCCGGCATGGCCGTGCACTTGCTGGGCGCGCACGGCCTATGGGTGGCCAGCGTGGTCAGCACCGTGGTGTTATTGGTGGTCGGCGAATATCTTCCGAAGGCGTGGTTCCGCAGTTACCCGGCCTATCGCGTGATCCCGTTTGCCCGCATCTTGCAGTGGTCCGGGTATCTGTTCTATCCCTTGAGCATGGGGGTCATGCGGATGGCGCGCGTCTTGATCCCGGGCCATACGGGGGACGAGGAGCGCCGCAACCCGTTCATCACGCGCGAGGAATTGCAATTTCTCACGAGGGAAGGCGAGAAGACGGGGGCCTTGTCTTCCGAGGAGAGGCGGATGATGCACGGCGTTCTTGAGCTGACGCACAAGACCTGCGCCGACATCATGGTGCCGCGGGAGCGCATGGTGGTGGTCCGCCCGGACACGTCTGCGAAGGACGTGCTGGAAGTGGCTCGTCGGCATCAGGTCAGTCGGATCCCCATTTACAACGAACAGACCAGTGAATTTGTGGGGCTCGTGCACATTTTGGATGTGTTGATGAGCAATCAGCTCGCCGAGCGCACGGCCCGGGATTACGCGCGCCCGCCGCAGTATGTCGCCGGGAGGGCTCGCGCCGATCAGCTTTTTCCCCGTATGCGCTCCACGCGACAACCGCTGGCGCTGGTGCAGGACGAGCAGGAAAAGGTTATCGGGTTGGTTTCGATAGAGGATGTGCTGGAAGAGATTGTGGGGGAGATGTGATACCCGTTTCCCATGCGTATCGGTACAAAATCAACCCACCCCCTCCCGACGCTTCGCGGCCGGGAGACCCCTCCTGGGAGGAATGCAGGTCCATCTAAGCGAAGCGCAGGGTGACCGGCGGGGAGGGATAGGAGAATATGCCGAAAAGAATTAGGGACTGCGATGCGTAGGCGATCCGCTTTTCGTCCGGTGCGGGTTCAAGCGCGCTGGAGCAGATACGCCAAATACGCCGTGTAGGCCGTTAGCAGGCCGGCTCCTTCCCAGCGGTTGATGCGAAAACCGGTGCGCATAATCGGCAAGCTTACCAACGCCACGGTCAGCATCGCGCCCAGATCGATCCAGGCCACGCCGTTTCCTTCGACCTCGAAAACCAAGGCCGTCAGGCCGAGAATGCAGAAGATGTTGAAGATGTTGGACCCCACGGCGTTGCCGACGGCCATGTCGCCTTCCCCTTTGATCGCGGCCACCACGGACGTCGCAATTTCCGGCAGGCTGGTGCCGATCGCCACCACGGTCAACCCAATGACAAATGCGCTCACGCCGAGCCGTTCGGCCACGGTGACGGCGCCGAGGACAAAGACATGCGCGCCCGGCACCAGCAGGGCCAGCCCCAGGATGACCATGCCGGCGCTGAGCGGCGCGGAACGGCGTTGAGCCGGCACGTCGTTGGGAGGCGTGCGGCGTTCTTTACGGGATAGGCGTATGCTGAACACCGTGTAGGCGATCAGCGCGGCGAACAGCAATGCGCCTTCGATGCGGCTTAGGCGTCCGTTCCACAACATGCCGCAAAGGATGATCGACGCGATCAACATGATGGGAATCTCGCGACGGATTACTTGCTGCTCCACGCGAATGGGCCGGATCAAGGCGGCCAACCCGAGTACCAACGCAATATTCGCGATGTTCGACCCGATCACGTTGCCCAAGGCAATGGGGCTGTTGTGGTCCATCGCCGCTTTGAAACTAACCAGCAGTTCGGGCGCGCTTGTTCCGAACGAAATGACCGTCAGTCCGACGACCAGCGGCGAAATGCCCATGCGCAAAGCCAACGATGCGCCGCCGCGCACGAGCGCTTCCGCCCCCGCGTAAAGCAGTAGGATCCCGGCCAAGAGATAAACAGCTGTCAGCATGGATGCTAGTAATGCGCAAACGGGGGACAGACACAATTCTAATTCGCGCGTGCCGGTTCAGCCTCCAGGGCGCATCCGGACCTGCTCCGCCGAAGCGGTCACTTCGGTGGAGCAGGCTGGAAGAATTCGCCGTACCTCAAAGAACGGGCGACCGAAAAGTTATTCTCCCATGCCCTCAAAACGAATGCGATAGAATCGGTACGGCATGTTGTCGCCGTCTTCGAGGTCCTCACCGACGCCCAATGAATGGAGGTTCGACCAGATCGGCTGCATCAAGTCGTCTTTGTACTGCACCATGTAGCTGCGGCCGGTGGGCCCCGTAAACATGAACTTGCCGCTTCCATTCATGCCCATCTCAAAGGGCGGAAGGCTGTCGTCGGCCGGGTCCAGGTCCATCAGATAGGACGCCCGATAGGTGTAACCATTATCGGCCACCTGATCGCCCAGATTGGGAATGTTCGGATCCAAACCATGTCCGATATACCACGAGTCCGGCACGCCGTCGCCATTACTGTCCCCTTCTTCCGCCGAGCGCGTGATGGTCACCGACGCGTTCGTCCAGACCGGTTCGCCCGTGCCCGGTTCGGTGACGGCCAGGTCGTCCACAAAGAAGTCGAAGTCGTTATCTTCGTTATTCACGCCGTTGTCCCAAGACCATGCGCGGAAACGGGCAACGACCTGATCTGCGTTCTCTTCCCACTCGCCGGCATACGTTTGCGCCGCGCCGCCCTGCGGATGCACCGTTAACGTATACGTGGTGGCCCCCGTCAACT
>SKXR01000210.1 GCA_007128275.1 Kiritimatiellia bacterium | reverse complement strand
GTCATTATTTCTATGCCCCTGTCTTCTTGTCAGAACCTGGAGGGTCGAGCTATGCGAGACCGGAGACCGAGGTGTCCGCAACTGGATCATGACCGGATTCCCCCCGTCGTCGCGGCGTCGTATAACTCCGCCCTCCAGGTTGCGTTGACAGGTTTGGGGTTGAGCCGGGGTCAATGAAGCGTGGTGAAGCGTGGGGACACAGAAAGAGTGCCGGATTTCGGTTCGGATGAAAAAGAGGACAGGCAATTTATGATTGTTGATAATCGTGAAGGATGAGTCATGAAATGTGCGTCTGGATTGATCCTTGTCTTAGGGCCGATTCCTGCATACGCGCAATTCGTGGCCGATCAATGACGAAATACCCACGTGTCATCCTGAAACAGATGCGCGATAGAAAACGTTTTGCCTGTCCCCCACAAATTTCTCACGAATACCTGTCCCCACAAATTCCATGCATTGACGAGCGGCGCGCCGCCTTGCGGCGACTACGCGCCCGCCAACTGGCCGCAGGCGGCGCCGATATTAACGCCGCGTTCGACACGGACGGTGCACGGCACGCCGCGCTCCTTGAGGACGGATTGGAAGGCCAGGACGCGTTTGCGGTCCGACCGGCTTAACGGCGCGCCGAGCACGGGATTCCATGGAATCAAATTCACGTGGCACAACAACGGCGGCCTGTCGGCCGGGCGCAAAAGCTGAGCGAGCCGCAACGCCTGCTCCGGAAAATCGTTCTTCTCCTTCAACAACACATATTCAAAGGACACGCGTCGCCGCGTCTTTTCCGTGTACACGCGTGTGGCGTCGATGAGATGCGCAATCGGGTAGCGCTTGTTCACCGGCATCATCTCGGAACGCAACTCGTCATCCGGCGTGTGCAGCGAAATCGCCAGATTGATCGGCAGGGATTCTTCGGCCAACCGCAGAATGCCGGGCACCAGACCGACCGTGGACACGGTGAAATTACGCGCGCCCATGTTATAGCCGTTGGGATCATGCAATCGCTCCACGGACGTCCACCAGTTCTCATAGTTATTGAACGGTTCGCCCATGCCCATGAATACGACGTTGGTTAATTTTCGATTTTCGATTTTAGATGCTTGATCGACTTGCTTCGCCACATCTTCCAACTCCCTGGCCGCCCAGACAACCTGTTCGATGATCTCGCCCGGCGTACAGTCGTGCAGAAATCCCAACTTGCCCGTCGCGCAGAAAACGCATTGCATCGGGCAACCGGACTGCGAGGACACGCACACCGTGGCCCGGTCGGGATATATCATGAGCACGGTCTCGAGCGGCGACCCGTCCGGCAACGCCCAAAGGACTTTGCGCGTCATACCCTCGTCCCCCGTCAGAAGTTTCACCTGCTTCAAATTACCGATTGAGGTTTCCGCGGCCAAACGTTCTCGGAGGGCCTTGGACAAGTCGGTCATGGCCGAAGGATCGGTGGTGCGATGGACGTACAGGTGCCGGTAAATCTGTTTGGCGCGATACGCGGGTTCGCCCCACCCGCGGAGCAGTTCTTCCAGGACGGCGGGAGAAAGGTCATACAAGTTGATGCGATCGGGGATCATGGCGCCCACCTTCAATACGCCTTCCGCATGTGCGACGGCATGATCTTCAATTCTTCGCGGTACTTCGCGACGGTGCGGCGCGCCACCGTGAGGCCTTCGGCTTTGAGCCGGTTGGCAAGGGCCTGATCGGATAACGGCTTGGCGGGATCTTCCCGGTCGATCATCTGATGGATGCGATCCTTGATGGTCTTATTCGAGACCGTCTCGCCGTCGGCCCGTTTGTAGCCGGGCGTAAAGAAATACTTCATTTCGTAAATGCCTTGCGGGGTCTGCATGTACTTTCCCGACACGGCGCGGCTTACCGTGGTTTCATGGATGCCGAGCACGTCGGCCACTTCGGACATCGTCAGCGGACGAAGATGCGCCACCCCTTTACCCAGAAACCCGTCCTGCACCTTTACGATTTCCGTGGCGATGCTCCGGATGGTCTGCTGCCGCTGATGAATGCTCTTGATGAGAAAGGCGCCCGAACGAATCTTGTCCATGATGTAACTCTTGACTTCCGGCGTCGTCGACGCCGATTCCATCAGGGCGCGATAATGTTTACTGATCCGCAAGTGGGGAATCTGCTCATCGTTCAGCGTGACCACGTATGTATCGTTCACTTTCTGCACGAAGACCTCTGGCACCACGTAGGCCGCCGTTTCCGAAGAAAAACGTCGCCCGGGCTTGGGTTCCAGCGTGGCGATGTATTGCGCAATCTCTTGTACGGCGTCCACGGGCACTTTCAGGGCCTTGGCGATCTGCGTATATTTCCGGGCGCCGAGCGCTTCCAAGTGTTCACGCACCACGACTTCCGCCGGCGTCCCGCTCTGTCCTTCCCGCTCAATCTGGAACAACAAGCATTCCTTCAAATCGCGTGACCCGACACCGATGGGTTCGAATTCGCGAATGACCGCCAACACCTTTTCCAGGAGGGCCACCTCGATTCCCGTGGAGGCGGCCAATTCATCCAGGGAAATGGCCAAGTACCCGTCCTCGTTAATGTTGCCGATCAGTAATTCCCCGGCCTGCGCCTCCTGCTCCGACAAACCCGCCAACGCCAATTGATGAAGCAGATGTTCCTGCAACGATTCCGACGTGGAAATGGAATCCAATTGGTATTTGCGGCGCTCATCCTCTTCCCGCGTCCCACCCGAACGCGGTGTGTGCTGTCGGAAATATTCCTTCCAGTCATCATCCAATTGCGCGAGCAATTCGTACTCTTCCCCGAAATCCTGCACCGCCTCGTCTTTTGGCTGCAACTCCGGTCCCTCCACCTCGATCCGCTCATTATCTACAATGCGCTCTTCGATCGTGGGATTCTGCTCCAGCTCCTGCTGCACCAAGCTGCGCAATTCCAGCATCGGCACCTGCAAAAACTCCAGCGACTGGCGCATTTGCGGCGCCAGCACCATCTGCATGCGCTGTTGCTGGGTTTGAGATAAATACGGCCCGGCCATAAACGGTCACCATCCTTGATGTAGAGGGGACATATTACACCGAGTTCGACCCAGGAACAAAATTATTATCAGGACGTCAGGGCGCTTCTCCTCGACTGCCCGGCGCCGCGCGAGAGCTTCACCGATGATTGACCCGGGGGCAGCGATTATGGTACACACACGCTTCTTTTTGATAGAGTCCGACCAAAGGAAGTACCGATGACTCAACATGGCAAGCGCGTCGTAATTACAGGGATGGGGGCCATCACCCCCATTGGAAACTCGATTCCCGAGTTCTGGGAAGCCCTCAAGCAGGGACGGAGCGGGGCCGGGCCCATCACGGCGTTCGATACGTCCAGCCACGCCACCCGGTTTGCCTGCGAAGTTAGGGGATTCGATCCCCTTGATCATATGGACCGCAAACGCGCCGGCCGTCTCGACCCGTTTGGTCAGTATGCGTTTGCCGCCTCCGCCGAAGCGCTTCGGGATGCCTCGATCAACACCGACACCCTGAGCGAAGAAGAGCGTGAACGATTCGGCGTGGTCATCGGCAACGGAATCGGAGGGTACCAATCCGCCGAGGCCCAAATGCGAATCTACTTTGAAAAGGGTCCGCGCCGCGTCTCCCCGCTGTATGTGCCCCTCATCATTCCCAACATGCCCAGCGGTATCCTCGCGATCGATTTCTCCTTGAAGGGCCCATCGTACTCCGTCGCTTCCGCCTGTGCCACGGGCAACAACGCGCTTTTCGACGCCTGGTCCCTGATCCAACTCGGCTACGCGGACTCCATGCTCGCGGGCAGCGCCGAAGCCTGTATCACCCCGTCGCTCGTCGCCGGATTCAACGCCGCCAAGGCCTTGTCCACGCGCAACGACTCGCCCGAAACGGCCAGCCGCCCGTTTGACGCCGAGCGCGACGGGTTCGTCATGGGCGAAGGCGCCGGCATGTTCGTCATGGAAGAGTATGAACACGCGAAACGGCGCGGCGCGCGCATCCGAGCCGAAGTGCTCGGATTCGGGCTTTCCACCGACGCCCATCACATCACCGCGCCCGAACCGGAAGGGCTCGGCGCCTCGCGCGCCATGAACGATATGTTGAAACGCGCCGGCCTCGCACCGGAAGCCGTCGATTACGTCAACATGCACGGCACCTCCACCAAGCTCGGCGATATTGCGGAAACCAAGGCCATCAAACGCGTGTTCGGCGCGCACGCGTATAAGCTCAAATTATCATCCTCCAAGAGCATGACCGGCCATATGATCAGCGCCGCCGCCGCCGCCGAAGCCGTGGTGACCGTGCTCGCCATCGAGAACGACTGCATTCCACCCACCATCAACTTCCAAACGCCCGACCCCGAATGCGACCTCGACTACACCTTGAACGAAGCATGCGAAACGCCGGTGCGCGTGGGGATCAGCAACTCGTTCGGGTTCGGCGGCCACAACACCAGCGTCTTGTTCGCCAAAGCGCCAAAGGATTAGGAGCCCGCTGAAGAACGCTCCGCGGGCATGCCATCCGCTACGAAGAAATGGGCAACGTAGCCGCGCCCGTGAGGGCGTGGAAAGGTGTAATGGCTTTACTCCTCACGCTCAGCGATAAACGCTTCGATCTCGCGCAGCACGTCCTCCCATCCCGTATCCAACGGGATCACATGACCGGCGGGTTCGACCATCAGCAATCGGTTCCGCTCATGCCCCCACGCCGAAAACCAATGCTTGGCCGCGTGCGGATCCACAATCTTGTCACGCGTCGAAAGCACCATCATAACCGGAATGTCCAGCGTGACGGCGTGCGCGTCCAGATCGTCCAACAGCGCGAACAGCTCCGCGTAGAGGCTCAGCGGGATGAACAGATCCCGCTCATCCTTTTCCCGCACCTGCGGATCGTGTGCATCGATCGGGAAGGCCGATTCCAACATCCGGGATTCGAGGAGCAACCACTCGCCGAACGCGAACCATTCGTCAGGCGCCAACAACGGACTACGCTCCTCCGACACTTCAACAAGCGGCGCCAACAGAATCACCCCGTCCGCCAGGGACGGATCCTCCTGGAGTACGCGCAAGGTCAGCGTCGCTCCCAGGGAATGGGCCACGATCCATAACGCGTCGTGCGCTTCCCGCATCTCCTCCGCCGCCGTCCGTACGGCGCGCACCCAATCCTCGCGCCGCACTTCCGCCGCCCGATCCACCACTTCGCCGAAACCGGGAAGCCGGATGGCGCGACACGCAAATCCCCGTTCTGTAAAATACGGGACAAAGTAACGATACAAAGACGGTGAGCCGGCAAACCCGTGGACGAAGAGAATCCCTACATCGCCTTCCCCGGCTATCAACGGAGCAAACTCCCTGCGTACGCCGTGCTCGTCACGCTCGACGGACTCTTCCCATTGCACATAGCGCGTTTCCACGCGACGCGCGTACAGGTGATCCATCACGCGCACGGCGGAAACAACCAAGACCACCGCCAGCAGCAACAACAAAGCCACCGCACGAATAACTCCGAACCTCACTCTCATAAGCCCGTCACCTCACCTTCCTGCTATTACACAAAACAGCATAGTTGACTTCGTGCCAACACAGAAACACCATACACATAGCGACACTCAGGAGCACACATTATACACTTTATGTATCTGTATATACATAAACTGTATATTCGGACTTGTTGATTTCCAATGGCCGGCCCATTCGGTTCAGCGGCCCACCGCGACAGATTCTCTGTCCCTATTGCCTCTAATAGGAGCGCGGCTGTGGCCGACGAAGGAGGTCCAGCCGCAGCAGATATGGGACGCGAAAAGCGCAAAAAGAATCGGCACAAAGAGGAGGAACCGCGAATGGACGCGAATAGACGCAAATGGGGAGTGGGGAAAGCGACGGACTCCTCGCGGGAAGATGAGTTGAACCATCGGAAAGATGGGGCCCAAACACCACTTTCTCTGTCCCCACATTCCCCCCACATT
>SKXR01000121.1 GCA_007128275.1 Kiritimatiellia bacterium | reverse complement strand
TGGTTTACGGTTCATGGTTGGCATAGATGTCGCTGAGGTCAAATCCTTTAAGGGCCCGAATGTACTCATCCCGCATCGCGGATTCCGGCGCGCCCCTGGCATGATGGCTCATAGTCCCTTTGAAATGGGCGATGGAGGCAAACTCATTCCGCTTCATCCAAGCGGTCATGTCCTGAAGGATGGTTTGCAGATGGTCAATCCCCTGATGAATTAGAGCGGAGGTGGTCATCACGGCATCGGCGCCGACGAGAATATACTTCAGTACTTCCTGCGCGCTTTGCACACCGCCCGTTGCGGCCAAGGACGCGTTGACCTGTCCGAAGAGAATGGACATCCACATCAACGGCAAACGAATCTCGTAGGGCGTGCTGAGCTGGATGTGTGATTCGAATTCCAATCTGGCGAGATTGATATCCGCTTGGTGAAATCGATTAAAGAGCACGAGGGCGTCCGCGCCCGCCTGACTTAAGAGCTGGGCCATGTGACCGATGGAACTGAAATAGGGACTCAGTTTAATGGCCACGGGTATACGCACGGCGACCTTCACGGATTCGAGCACATAAAGGTATTTCGCTTCCACTTCCGCTCCGCTCATGTGGAGGTCGGTGGGCGTATAATGGATATTCAATTCCAAACCGTTGGCTCCCGCTTGTTCGATCATGCGCGCATATTCCGTCCACGCGTCGTCCGAATAGCCGTTCAGGCTCCCGATTACAGGAATGTCCGTCATGCTGGTGGCCCGGCTGATCAGATTGAGATACGCTTCAGGAGGAATCCTGAAACGATCGTTCCCGTCAGGCGCGCTCCGGGCAGGCGGATTGGTGCCGTAGGTCAGGAAATGTTCCAGTGCTTCCGACTCCGCGCGAATCTGTTCCTCAAAGAGTGAGAAGAGAACGATGGCCCCGGCGCCTGCGTCTTCGATGCGGCGAATGTTGTCGATGCTTTCCGACAAGGGAGACGCTGACGCGATAAGCGGATTCCGGAGTTCCAATCCCATGTAGGTCGTGCGCAAGTCCATTTTGTCTATCGCCTTCTTCGAGGTGAAGCTACGGCAAAGCAAACAGGATCAAGCATACGACGCGGCAAGCGAACAGGTCCATAGGGGGGAGTGCTATCGCCGGTGTAGGGGGAAAGCCGATAAGCATGGCTCCTGCTCGCGTTTGTTGTCGCTCGGGAATCCGATCCTCTGGCTGTCCATTGATCACCATGCCGCCTTCACCCTTTTGTCACGGAGCATGACGATCGTCAGAATAAATGACAAAAGCGGGAAGAAGGAGGTGCGGGAGCATCGAGGGGGATTACGGCGCTATGGCCGTGTTCTGGGCCGCGGCAATCCGCCATTCGCCGTCAATCCGGTGCAGCACGAAGCTGATATGCGTCTTGAGCATTCCGGGTTCGGTGTTCTCCACGCCCGGCGGATTGGCGCTATG
Source organism: Kiritimatiellia bacterium (assembly GCA_007128275.1). Classification (GTDB taxonomy): domain Bacteria; phylum Verrucomicrobiota; class Kiritimatiellia; order SLAD01; family SLAD01; genus SKZA01. The sequence continues at coordinate 4,532 of SKXR01000121.1, read as the reverse complement.
GCCGCGTAAGTAGAAACGGGTGTGCACCAAGGCCACGTCGTCCGTCAGGCGACGAACGCGAAGGACGTCGGCCTCCAATGTGCTCCCTCGAAAGATCGTTTCAAAAAGAAAGGCATGCCGCGCCACGTTCTGCGCCCGGTCCGTGAAGTGCATGCCGATAATGTTCACGAAGTCGGAATCCTCGGTGAAATCCGCGGCCCATAATTCCGCATCCATGGTGTTCCAGCCGGTCACTTGTCGATTCATCATCGCTTGCGCCGTTTCCTCAAGGGATTCTGCAAGGAGCAGGGCGGGGGCAAGCGTTAATGAAACGATAACCAGAAAGGCATGCCCCCTGGAGGAGAAATAGCGAACGCGCCGTCGTCCGTTCGGACCCGTCCGCGTGTGGCGCGGCGACGGCATCCGGTTCTTCTGAAAAATGTCAAGGGCACCACACATATCTTACCCCCGTTTAATTGCGTGCGTGGCGTTTCCATAGAAAGCCTCGCCCGCCTCCATAACCGTCTCGGAAAGGGTGGGGTGGGCGTGGATCGTTAACTTGAGATCCTCGGCGGTGGCGCCCATCTCGATGGCCAGCGTACCTTCCGCAATGAGTTCGCCCGCCCCAACGCCGGCAATGCCGACACCGAGCACGCGACCGGTCTCAGGATCGCAAACCAGTTTGGTGACTCCGTCCGTACGTTCCAAGGACATGGCCCGCCCGGACGCCGCCCAGTTGAAGCGGGACACTTTGATGGGGATGTCCTTTGCTTTCGCTTCCGTTTCGGAAAGGCCCGCCCACGCGATTTCCGGATCGGTAAATACGACGGCGGGAATCGCCTGCGGCTCGAACACCGATTTCTTGCCGAGCATCGCTTCCACGGCCACGATCCCTTCGTGACTGGCCTTATGCGCGAGCATGGGATCGCCGGTGACATCGCCGATGGCGTAGATGTGCGGGACGGCCGTGCGCCGTTGTCCGTCGACTTCGATAAAGCCCCGCTTGTTGACTTTGACTCCCGTGTTTTCCAGGCCGACATCCTTGGTGTTGGGTGTGCGCCCAACGGAAATCAGGACCTTCTCAAACAGCTTCTCGGCGGCCTTGCCGTCCTTGTCCTCAAAGCGGACCTTGATTCCATTCTTCTGTTCCTTGAGTTCGACGACCTTCGCCCCCAACAAGATGGCCTCGAACTTCTTTTCAAGCCGTTTGGCCAGGATCTTGACCAGATCGCGATCGGCGCCGGGCAAGAGTCCATCGGTCATTTCGATGACGGTGACCTTCGCCCCGAGCGCGGCATACACGGTCCCCATTTCCAAGCCGATATACCCGCCCCCGATGACCAGAAAGGACTTGGGAATATCTTCCAGATCCAGTGCGCTGGTTGAATCGAGGACGCGCGGCGAATCAATGTTCAACGCGGGAATGACCGCGGGTCGGGAACCCGTTGCGATAATGGCGTTTTCAAAAGAAAGCGTGTCTTCCTGGCCGTCCGATGTCTTGACGCGCAGGGTGTGGTCATCGACAAACGAGGCAACCCCCTGAATCGCCTTGATCTTGCGTTGCTTTCGCAACATGCCGGTCCCCCCCGTCAGACGGCTGATCACGCTGTCCTTCCAGGCACGCACTTTCTTGGCATTGATCTTGGGTGCGCCGAAGGTCACGCCCATCGCTTCCGCTTCCCGCGCCTCTTCAATGACGCGCGCGATGTGCAAGAGGGCCTTGGAGGGGATGCAGCCGCGATAGACGCACACGCCGCCGGGATTCTTCTCCGTGTCGATCAACGTCACGTCCATCCCGTGATCGGCGGCATGAAAGGCCGCCGGATATCCGCCCGGCCCGCCGCCGATGACTACGACGGATTTGTTGGATGATTCTTCACTCATGGGTATGTCCTGCTTTCTGATTCAGTCGGGCAAGTATCCAGTGTTCAGTGAGTGTCTCTGTGCGCCACACTGCATACTGAACACTCTCTTCTATCCTTCCATCGCGACCAACAGCGGTTCCTGAATGGCTTTGGCGATCCAGTGGAGGAAGCGCGCGCCGTCGGCGCCGTCGATGACCCGATGATCATAGGACAGGGACATCGGCAGCATGAGGCGCGGGATGAATTCTTCGTCCTTGAAGACGGCCTCGTAGGCGCCCCGTCCGATACCGAGAATGGCCACTTCCGGATGATTGACGATGGGGGTGAAGAAACTGCCGCCGATCCCGCCCAGATTGGAGATGGTAAACGTGCCGCCTTGCATGTCGGCGGGAGCCACTTTCCCGTCGCGGGATTTTTCGGCGATCTCCGTGAGTTCGACGGACAACTCGATGATGTTCTTCTTGTCCACGTCGCGAACGACCGGGACCACCAACCCTTTCGGCGTGTCCACCGCAACCCCGATGTTGATGTATTTCTTCAAGACCATTTCCTGATTGGCCAGATCCACGCTGGCGTTGAACTGCGGATATACCTTCAACGCGGACGCAACGATCTTCAGCAACATGGCCGTAAGCGTCAGCTTACCGCCCGACCGCTCGGCCTTTTTCGCGTACCGTTTGCGCATATTCTCAAGATCGCTGATATCCGCCTTGTCGTGTTGTGTCACATGCGGAATCGTGCCCCAACACAAGGCCATATGCTGCGCCGTCATTTTGCGCACATTGTTCATGGCCTGCCGTTCGACCTCGCCCCACTTCTCAAAATCGGGCAAGGGCGGCACGCGCATCGCCGTCGATCCGGCGAGGGCAGGGGCGCCCGGCTGTGTGAGTAGACTCTTGGCGTGGGCTTTGACGTCGTCCTCGGTGATACGTGCATGGGGACCTGAACCGGCTACCTGGGAAATATTGACGCCCAATTCGCGCGCAAACTTGCGCACGGAAGGGGCCGCGGCCACGGGCAATCGATCGCCTTGCGAGGGCGCCGGCTGACGATCAGGAGCTTTCGGGCTCTCATCCGTCTTTTCCTGCTTGGCCGCAGGCTCTTCGGTCTTGGCCTCTTTCGGCGGCTTCCGATCCTTGTCCTCGTCGTCCGCGTCCTTCTCCTTCTCTTCGGATACGTCTTGCTTCTCGTCGTGCGGTTTTTCCGGCTTCTCTTTTTCCGCCGGTTTATCGTCGCCCGCGTCGGCTTCCAAGGTCAGTATCACCGCCCCGGGTTTGATGGAGTCGCCCGATTGGACATGGATCTTGGTGATCTTGCCGGCCGCTTCCGCGGGGACCTCGATGGTGGCTTTGCCCGTTTCCAATTCGAGGACGGAATCATCTTTTGCGATGCTTTGTCCTTCCTTGACCAGCACGGCGGTGACCTCACCCGAGTCGACGTTTTCGCCCAGGTCCGGTAGTTTGATTTCTGTAGCCATACGGAGTGATCCTTTCGGGAGTTAGGAAATCATGGGGTTGGCTTTTTCAGGGTCCACATCCATATCCTTGATGGCCTTGGCGACCACCGAAGTCTTGATTTTGCCCTGTTTCGCCAACGAGTGGAGTGTAGCGATGACCACGTAGCGCGCGTCGACTTCGAAGAAATCCCGCAACGCCTCGCGATTTTCGCTGCGTCCGTAGCCGTCGGTCCCGAGCGAATGCAACGGGCCGGGTAGCCAGCGGGCGATCGAGTCGGGCAAGGTCTTCACGTAATCGGATGCGGCGACAAAAATGCCGGGTTGTTTCCCGAAACAGCGGGTGACGTAGGGCACCTGCGCCTCCTTGGCCGGGTGCAACATGTTCCAGCGTTCGACGTTCTTGGCGTCACGCCGCAGTTCCTTGTAGCTGGTGATGGACCAGACGTCCGCCTGCACTTTATACTTGTCGGCCAGGATGTCCTGCGCCTTCAGCACTTCGTTCAGGATCGCTCCGCTACCCAATAATTGCGCTTTCAGCGCGGATTTCTTGAGGGACGACGGACGAATCTTGTACGCGCCTTTCAGGATGCCTTCCACATGGCCTTCCGGCATGGCGGGCATGGCGTAGTTCTCGTTCATCACGGTGATGTAATAGAAGATGTCTTCCTTATCCACGTACATCCGCTTGATGCCGTCCTTGATGATAACCGCCAACTCATAGGCAAAGGTGGGATCGTAACTGACAATATTGGGGACGGGATAGGCCAAGAGATGGCTGTGTCCGTCTTGATGCTGTAACCCTTCGCCCGCCAGCGTGGTGCGGCCCGCCGTGCCGCCCAACAGGAATCCCTTACAGCGCATATCGCCCGCAGCCCAAATCAGATCGCCGATGCGCTGGAACCCGAACATCGAGTAATAGATAAAAAACGGAATGGTATTGATGCCGTGATTGGCATACGCGGTTCCTGCAGCGATGAAGGAGGACATCGACCCGGCTTCGGTAATGCCTTCCTCAATCAACTGGCCGTCTTTCGATTCCTTGTAATAGAGCAGGCTGTCCGCGTCGACCGGCTCGTACAACTGTCCGGCATGCGCGTATATGCCCACCTGCCTGAACAGGGCTTCCATCCCGAACGTGCGCGCTTCGTCGGGGACAATCGGGACAATCTGCTTGCCCACGTGCTTGTCCTTCAGAAGCTTGGTCAGGATCCGTACGGCCACCATGGTGGTGG
>SKXR01000115.1 GCA_007128275.1 Kiritimatiellia bacterium | reverse complement strand
TCGCACGAAGAATTGAAACGGGCGGTCCAGGCGCTTGCGGAAAGCATCGAGGCAACGGGATAATCCGCATAGCCCACCTCAGCGGAAGGGGGCGGAAGGGGTCAGTCCTTGCATACTTGCAGAATCTTCAGAGAGGCGGAAGGGGTCAGTCCTTGCATACTTGCAGAATCTTCTTCTTTAGTTGTTTTCGCTTTCGGTCCACTGGGGCGCGAAAGGCGGATACCGCGCGACTTACATTGCTCGCGTGACCGGTTCGCAGATCGGCGCACAACCACGCTGCAGAAACCGTGCTGCGGGTGCGCAAGAACCAAACCACCGCTTGCTTGAGAGGATCGGATGGTCGAAGGGCTCGGAGCTCCTGCAAGTCAATAGGCAACACGATTAATACCTTCTTCAGCCACTCCTCCGCCATCCGCGCATCGTGATACGCCAAACCAGGTCGATCATACGATGAACGACGCCTGCCCCTGACGGCCTTATCCGCCAAGCCCTCCAATCGATCCCGGAAGTTTTCATCACCAAGATACCACCCCCGGCGAATCTCCCGCCACTCTTCATCCAAATCCTCCCGCGAAACCCCGGAAGACAACGCATGAGCCAGCTGCTCCATGTATCCGCGATATCGACGACGAGCCAACGCCCCATCGCTTTCCAAGCCGTGGGCTCCAAACACACGCTTCCTCACCAGCCAGCCCGGAAGCGGCTTGCCGCTCACGAACGACCGATAACTGCTCCACGGATAGGACGATAACGATGAATGCTCCCCGCCCAGAAGCCGTGCGCGCGCAGGATTCAAATGGATGTAATCGCTCAGCGTTCGAAAATACCCGCATTCGTCCGCATTGACAGGGATCGCCTTATAGCGCCCCTGGAACAAGTGGCCAACCAGATTGTTGCAGAGATTGAAGCGGATGGTGTAGGTCCCCTGCAACCAACGCATCCCTTCAACCAAGTTGCCTTCCGGCGTTTCAAGAAGCAGATGATAATGGTTCGTCATCAGCACATAGGAATGCACACGAAACCCCGTCCGATCACAGACCTCCGCTAATGTATCCAGAAAACGAAACCGGTCGCGATCCGACCGAAAGATCTCCTCCCGCCGGTCCCCCCGACTCATCACATGATACACCGCGCCCGGATACTCTATTCTAACTTTGCGCGCCATGGCGCAACATTACGACACACCCACCCCTACAACACAAGTTCATTCTGCAAGTATGCAAGGACTGACCCCTTCCGCGGGCTGACCCCTTCCGCGCATGCGCTTGAACCGGATGGGAGCGCCTGTTCGCAACCTGTTGATAAGTTGTTGACTCGTGCGCCGGCGAATCGTGGGCAGCTCCGATAGAACCGGGAGCCCGACACTTTTCGGCTCTGAAAAGTCGTTGGAAAATAGGACTTTACAACGGGTGCTACATTATTGTAGGGTTATCTTCAGATCATACAGGTCCATTATCGGTACACCTGCATTCTTCCCTTACTCATCTATCAGGGTTGGTGTGTGTTTGACCGGCGAGGAGCAACCTATGAAAATCGGAACGTTGACATGGCATCGAATGGCGGCCGGCTATCTGTTGGCTGTCGCGGTTCTGGTTCTTGCGCGCCCTGGCGAAGGGAACGCGACGCCGCCGCACCCCAACACGCACGTCAAGAACGTTACCTTTGTGGCGTTTGACGTGGAAACGACGGGGCTGAGTCCATATCAGGAACGCGTCATTGAGATCGGCGCGGTGAAATTCCGTAATGGGAAAATCATCGAGGAACGCGAGTGGTTGATCAAACCGGACCGACCGATCCATCCCATGGCGCAACGCACGCACAACATTTCCATGGACCAATTGAAGGACAGTCCGGCGTTCAAGGATATCTACGACGAATTCATGGCCTTTATCGACGGTTCCGTCTTAATGGCGCACAATGCCCGTTTCGATGTAGACTTCATCCGAGAGGAAATACTTCGTAACGATCTGCCCCTGCCTGACGCGCCCGTTGTCGACAGCTTGAGATTGTTTCGCACATGGTTTCCGCAAGCCCCCTCCCATGCCATGGAGCAATTGACGGAACATCTCGGGGTCTCGGGAGACGTGTATCATCGGGCCTTGGCCGACGCCGTCTACATTCTCGATATATTCGAGATTGGACTGAAGACGAAGGACGGCAACCTCCCCTTGCGTCAACTCTACCGCGATGCCGGTGGCCCCATGCATTTTGCACCGACCAAGCTCGCTTCGCCGAGCCGTTAAGTAGCCGGACGAATCAGCGGCAGCACGTGCGCCAAGGTCTTATCTACGGCGCCGGCTTTCTCCTCCAACAGGCGGCCCGCCCGGGCACCGAGCGTATTGCGCTCGTTCTCGTCGGCCAACAAGGCGCGGATCGTCGCTTTCAGCTCGTGCGCATCGCGGACCTGTCGAAGGGCGTCGGCCGAGAGGAAATCCTCCATGATGGCCGGGAAATTCTCCATGTTCGGGCCGACCACGATGGGCTTCCGGCATACGGCGGGTTCGATGACATTCTGTCCGCCGTGAACGGTCAGACTTTTGCCCACGAAAATCACGGTCGCGGAGGCGTAGAAGTTCTTTAGTTCGCCGGTGGTGTCCACCAGAAGGACATCGGCGACGGGCTTATCCGGGGTTGTATCGCCTTGCAACTGACTTCGCCGGACATAAGTCATCCCACGCTGTTCGATGGCGGCAATGACCTCGTCGGACCGTTCGAAATGCCTCGGCACGAGCACCAAGGCGAGCGTCGGGAAGTCATTCTTCATTTCCCGGTACGAGTCCAGGAGAACCGCTTCTTCGCCCGCCCACGTGGACCCGCCGAGGATCACCAGCGCCTGATCATGGATGCCGGCTTGCCGCAGCACTTGGCGTGCTTGGGCCTCGCCTTCGGGGTTGCGATCCACGATTTCGTATTTCGCGCTGCCCGGAACGAAGACCTTCTCGGGCGGGGCGCCCAAAGCAACCAGCCGCTCGTGATCCTGCGCACTCTGCATGAACATCGCATTCAGTTCCGGTAAAAGGCGACGCGTGAACATGCGCAGCTTCCTATATCCGCCAAAAGATTTTTGGGAAATCCGGCCATTGATCAGCACGACGGGGATATTGTTTCGGCGAGAGATTCGAATCAGATTCGGCCAGAACTCGGTTTCGACGAGGATCAGCAAGCGCGGACGGATGAGACGCACCATCCTGCGCATCACCGGCGGGATATCGACGGGGAAATACAGCAATACGTCGGGCGACACCATCTTCCCGCGCGCGATCGCATGGGCGGTGGACGTGGTGGTGGAAAGGACGAAAGAGAGGTCTGGCCGCGCTTTTCGCATGGCCTCCATGAACCGAAACGCGACATACGTTTCGCCGACGCTTACGGCATGAATCCACACGCGTGACTCTTTTTCCAGTTCGCGCCGGGTTTCGGCGTCAAACACCGCCAGCCGCTGCAAAAAATTCTTACGGTAACCGCCTCTTTTCCACATCCGCTTACAGAAGTGCGGCAATAAAAGGACAAACCCCACGACGAACAAAATGTTGTAGAAGAACCAAACCATGGGCGGGAGTATGCGCGAAGGACAGGGAAGGAAACAAGAACTTGTTGAGCGCGGGGCAGATCGGGTCACAAGGACGCGCGGGGATGGGCTTGTTCGTAAACTTCTTTCAGGCGTTCGACGCTGATGTGCGTGTAGATTTGTGTCGTTGAGAGGCTGGCATGGCCGAGCAATTCCTGGACACTGCGTAAATCGGCGCCCGCATCGAGCATGTGCGTGGCGAAACTGTGGCGCAAGGTGTGGGGCGAGTAGGAACGCTGTAATCCGGCCCGATCCAGGTATTTCTTGAGCAAACGCTCCACGGAACGGGGCGTCAACCGGGCGCCGAGTCGACTGAGAAACAGGGCCGGCGGCTTTCCTTTCTTTCCCAGGGCCGCCCAGTACCTGTCCCCCAACTCGACGGCGTGGCGAAGGGCGCGTTGGGCGGGATTGCCCAACAGGCATAGCCGCTCTTTCTTGCCTTTGCCGGCGACTTTAACCGTGCCCGAAAAGGGGTCCACGTTCTTTTCGTCCATTCCGGTTAATTCACTGACACGCATGCCCGTGCTGTATAGGACCTCGATGATCGCGGTATCCCGCGCCGTCGCGTATTTCCTGAACAGTTTCATGCGGGGCTGATCCGGCGCCGGTTCTTCTTTCGCAATCTGAGCGGGCGCTTTCAGTAATCGCTCTATTTCGTCCTTGGACAAGATCGTGGGCAGCCGTTTCCCTTTTTTGGGAAGGAGCAGACCCGCGAAGGGATTGTTCGGGACCGCGCCTTCCCGTACCAGATACTTGTAAAACGCGCGCAGGCTCGAGAGTTTCCGCCCGCAACTGGCCGGAGATAGGCCTGTCTTCTGCAATTCCACCATGAACCGGCGCGCGGTGAAACGGTCTGCGTCCCGCCACGGATACGGCCGGCGCGCGGCGTCGCCCCAGGTGAGGGCGGCGAACTGCGACAAATCGATCAGGTAATTGTATGTGGTATGGGACGAGGCGTTGCGTTCGGCGTCCAGGTAGTGCATGAAATCGCGCACATGCGCGTCTTCGGCCACCTGCGCCATGTGCGTGATCATGCCGGCTCCGACTTGCCCTCGTCGGCGGGCGGTTCCGGCTGAACGCCGCCTTCCGCTTCCGCCTTCGCGTACCGCGCCGCCATCTTCTTCAACGAGGCGACTTGTTTGGGGCTGAGCGTGTTCTTGCCTTCGAACTGTTTCTTGAGCGACTGATAAAAGGCTTCGTCGGACCATTCACGCTTGCCGCGTTTGACGGGCGGCTTCCACGCCTTCACCTTCGCCAACTGGTCCAGCAACGGCGTGATCTCTTTCGGGTCGACGGCTTCCTCTTTACGGATGGCCCACTCTTCCGACCACTTCTCGAAATCGGGAATCTGGTCCGCATATTTCTGCACAAGCCGATCGAGGTATTTGACCTGGTTCAAGCTCAAGCGCTTTCCGGATTCGACTTGCTGCCGCAGGGAATCGCAGAAGACCTGATCGTCATAGACCTTCTTGCCGACCGTACGCGGCGCGTCCCACTGCACCTCCTTCAATTGGGCCAGTTTGTCCAAGGTGGTTTGGCGCGGCGGTTCGCGGGGCACGCTGGCCTTTTTGAGCAGTTCCTCGAAGCCCAGCTCTTTCATCAAGGGCTCCGGATCGGGTAACTGGTCCTTGTATTTCCACGCCAGTTTCACCAGCGCCTCGATCTGGCGCATGGAGATGCTCTTTTTGCCGTCCTTCAATTGGGTGCGCATCGATTCCACGAATGTCTCATCGCTGTACGTGCGCTTGCCGCGCGTGACCGGCGCTTCCCATTCCTTGACGGCAGCCACGTAATCCAGGAGCTTGGCGGCCGCGCCCTGATCGGCGTCCGGGCCCTTGGCCTTCTTCAGCCAGTCCTGGAAGGTCTCGTAGAACCGGTCCATCATGTGCGTCCAGTCCACCTTCCCCTCCTCGACTTCGTCCAATTCCTTTTCCATGGTCGCCGTGAATTGGACATCGAAAAGTTCGTTGAGATGGCCGACCAGGAATTCGATCACCTTCTCACCCGGTTCCGTGGGGCGCAGGGATCCTTTTTCCTTTTCGACGTATTTCCGGTTATAGAGCGTCTGGATGATTTGCGCATAGGTGCTGGGCCGTCCGACGCCGTTTTCCTCCAACGTGCGGACCAGCGACGCTTCCGTAAAGCGCGGTGGCGGTTTCGTGAATTTCTGGTCCGACAACCATTCCTGGCAATCGACGGCCTCTCCCTTTTCCAACGGCGGCACGACACCGTCGTCGTCATTCCCGTCGTCGTTCTGGGACTCGGATTTCGCGCGTTCTTTCTTCTTGTCTTCGCCCGTCACCTTCATGAACCCCGGAAACACGATATCCGATGTGGTGACGCGGAACAGGTACGTGCTGTCCGGCATCAGTGGCGCGACGTCTTCAGCGGCGTTCGCCTCGAATTCCACTGTACGCTGGGCAATGCGCGCGGGCGCCATCTGGCTGGCCACGAACCGTTGCCAGATCAGGCGATACAATTTCAGCTCGTCCGGTTTCAGGTAAGCGGCCATCTCCTTGGGCGTGCGCCGCACGTCCGTGGGCCGGATCGCTTCATGGGCTTCCTGCGAGCTGGAACGGCCTTTGTAGAAATTGGGTTTCTCGGGGATGTACTCGGCGCCGTAGTGATCTTTGACATACGCGCGGCACGCGTCCTGCGCGTCCTTCGCAATCGCGGGCGAGTCGGTACGCATGTAGGTGATCAAACCGACCGAGCCGTCGCCGAAATCCACGCCTTCATACAGGTTCTGGGCGAGCCGCATTGAGCGCGACGGCATGTATCCGAGGGCGCTTGAAGCGGATTGTTGCAGGGTGCTGGTGATGAACGGAGGGCGGGTCTTCCTGGATATTTCGCGTTCGTTGATCGCGGACACCGCAAGGGTCCGTGTTTCCAGGTCCTGCCGCACTTTTTGCGCCTGCTCTTCGTTAACGATCTCGGGATCTTTCCCGTTGATTTTGGCCAACCGGATCACGAACGGGTCCGTCGGCGGCATCCGCTTGTTCACACGCGCACCGAACACCCAATACTCTTCCGGTACGAACTTGCGGACTTCGTCTTCCCGTTCGCAAATCAGGCGCAACGCCACGGACTGGACCCGTCCGGCGCTCGATCCGCCGCGTATACGCCGCCACAACAGCGGACTGACTTGATACCCGACGATTCGGTCAAGCACCCGGCGCGCCTGCTGCGCGTCCACACGGTGCTGATCAATCCGGGTCGGATTCTCGAAGGCGCGCCGAATGGCCGGCGCGGTGATTTCGTTATACGTGACGCGATAGAATCGATCGTCGGGCACGTTCTTCCCGGACAACACATGCACCAAATGCCAGGCAATCGCTTCTCCTTCGCGATCCGGATCGGGCGCCAGATAGATCTTCTCCACTTTCTTGGCCGCGTCCTGAAGTTCTTTGATGGCCTTCTTACGGCCGGCAATCAGTTCGTATTCGGGTTGGAACCCGTTCTTGATATCCACGCCCAGCTTCTTCTGGGGGAGATCCCGGATATGGCCCAGGGACGCCTTTACAATAAAGTCGTTGCCAAGGATTTTATTAATCGTTTTCGCCTTGGCGGGCGATTCCACAATAACCAGATTCTTACTCATTCAGTATCCTTCCACCCCACAGTCAATTCCACGATCCGGCCCGGTAGCATACGGATCACACGCTTCATTTCCAGTCCTATTAATAAGGCGCTGACCCGCGCGGTGTTTAATCCGGCCTCCCGCGCCAGCGTATCCACGTCCTGTTCCCCCTGCCACAATGCCTTCACAATCGCCTGTTCCTCATCCGACAACTGTACTTCGGGGCGCGCTTCGAGATGCGGCTGCGCCTTCTGCTTTTCCGGCGGGACGAGAAACTCAAATTCCTGGAGGATGTCGTCGACGTCCTCCACCAGTTTCGCGCCGTTTTTGATCAATTGATGCGCCCCGCGCGACGACGGCGAGTCGACGCGGCCCGGCACGGCAAACACCGTACGCCCCTGTTCCAGCGCGGAATCGGTCGTGTGCAACGCGCCGCTCTTGAAACCCGCTTCCACGACAACCACGCCCATCGACAAGCCGCTGACAATACGGTTACGCATCGGGAACGTGGTGCGATCCGGCTCGCGGCCGAAGGGAAATTCACTGATCACCGCGCCCTGCTCGGCAATGCGTTCCGCCAACAGGTTGTTTTCGGCCGGATACAATTTGTCCAGTGCGCCGCCCAACACGGCCAAGGTACGGCCCCCGCCCTTGAGCGCCCCTTCATGGGCCGCCGTGTCGATCCCGCGCGCAAGGCCGCTGACCACCGTGAATCCCGTCCGCGCCAGTTGATACGCCAGGCGATCCGCCACTTGTCGACCGTAATTCGTCGTACGGCGCGAACCGATGAGCGCGATGCCGTGCTTGTCCCGGGACTCCAACGTACCCCGCACATACAAGGCCAACGGGGGATCATAGATGGCGCGCAACGGATCGGGATAGGCCTCGTCCAAGGGCGTGACCAGGCGCGCACCGTGTTTTTCAGCGGCGGCTTCCTCGGCCGCGGGATCCAAGGTGTCCCGCTGCGCGATGATGGATCGCGCCAGTTCCGGCCCGACCGCTTTGGCGCGGATCAGGGCGTCGAAATCCGCCGCGACAATGTCCGTAACGGAGCCCAGACATTCGATCAAAGACCGCACACGTACGGGTCCGATCCCTTCCATCATATTGAACAGAATATAGGCCTCGCGTTCCGTCATGGTGCGCGGGATTCTCCGGTGTCCCTGTTTTGTTCCCACACCTCGTTCAGCAGGGTTTCCGGCAACGCACAACCAAACCGGACGGCCCCCAACGACTGGGCCAGCACGAAGCCGACCGTGCCGCCCGTCTTCTTCTTGTCGTGGCGCATGGCTTCCATCAGGGCCGGCCAAGACAAATCGGGCATGGTTACAGGGAGCCGCAGCGCTTTCAGCAACCGAATCAGGCGCTCCGTGTCTTTCGCAGGAAACGCAAGCTCGCGCTCAGACAACCGCGCGGCATACACCATGCCCATGGCAATGGCTTCCCCGTGCAGGTACCGGCCGTAACCGCTCACCTGTTCAATGGCGTGGCCGAGTGTATGGCCGAAATTCAGGATGGCGCGCACCCCCCCTTCGCGCTCGTCATCCCGCACCACGTCGGCCTTGATTTCGCAGCTACGACAAATGATATCCTCCAGCAACGCATCGTCGTTCATCAAGATTTCCGGCGTCTTCCCTTCCAGCGCGTCGAACAGTCCCGCATCGGCGATCACGCCGTATTTCACCACTTCCGCGAGGCCCGCACAGAATTCGCGCGGCGGCAGGGTGCGCAACGTGGCCGTATCCGCCAAGACCATGGACGGTTGATAAAAAGCGCCGATCAGGTTCTTGCCTTGCGGCAAATTGATGCCGGTTTTCCCCCCCACCGCACTGTCGACCATGGCCAGCAAGGAGGTGGGTACCTGAATGAGCCGGATCCCGCGCAGATACGTGGCGGCGGCAAATCCGGCCAGATCGCCTACGACGCCACCGCCCAACGCGACGATGGAAGAAGAGCGTTCCAGTCCCGCATCGAGGGCCGCATGGTAGATCCGGATCAATGGATCGTGACTTTTCGACGGTTCCCCCGCCGGCACCGTGACCCGGGCCGTGACCAACCCCACCGAACGAAGGGATTCCTCCGCCACTCCACCGTACAGCGCGTCCACATGATCATCCGAAACGATCAAGGTCTTGGAGCCCATCTTTTCCTCGGCGCAATGAGCGCCCAGCTTCGGCAACAGGTCCGGACCGATATGGATCGGATAGGCGCGCGCACCCAGTTCGACTATGCGTTTACAGGTCATTACGTGATAAGGACATAAAGGGCGGGTGTGCGTGGTGTCAATGATCTTCTTTGATCGCTTGGCGTTCCCACACCTTCGCATATTTCATCGCCACACCGAACGCGCTGATCACGGCAATCAAAAAGCCGCGCCGTCCATCGAGCAAGCCCAGCTTGAGGAGGTACCCCTTAAAGAAGCGGAATGCGGGCCGGAAAAGAAAGTCCCTCCAACGGAAGCGATAGCCCGACTCATACTTGGCCCTGGCGGATATCGCACTGAACCGATTGACCGTGTCCAGATGATCCGAAAGATCGTCGTAGGTGTAATGATACAGCGGGCCGATCAACGTCTTCACCGGTCCATTCACCACGACCTGGTCATGAGGCTCTTCGCCGATACTGTGGCCCAATTCCTTCTTGAACAGACGCAGCTTGATGTCCGGATACCATTCGCCGTGCATGATCCAGCGATCTAAATAGAAAACGCGACGGGGAAAGCGATAGCCCACGACATCTCCGGTGCCGGACGCGAACTCGTTCACAATGTCGTCCTTCAAGTCCTCGGACACTTCCTCGTCGGCGTCGAGAAAGAGCACCCAGGAATGCGTGGCCATTTCACGAATCAAGTTACGCTGACCGATGTACCCCTGCCATTCGTGCTGAAACACGCGGTCGGTGTATTGCCGACAAATCTCGAGGGTCCGGTCCGTACTGAAGCTGTCCAGCACAACGATCTCATCGCACCAAGTCACACTCTTGAGACAGCGTTCAATGTTGCTTTCTTCATTGAACGTCATGATACACGCTGAAATCTTATTGCTCATGCCCCCGTGTACCCCTTTGTCTCGATCAATTCAAGCGCGGCGCGATACGCGTCGTCCGGCGAGATGGACGCGAGGGCGTCTCGCGCTTCGCGCGAATCCCGCGCCACATCCCGGCTCTGCGCGTCGGCGCGTTGCAACACGCGCGCCTGTTTCGTCAACGGTCCGGTCGTCGCGGGATCGGTCAGGCCGTACAACGCCACCACCGGCGTGCCGACGGCGGCGGCCACGTGCATGCCGCCGCTGTCATTCGCCACCACCAACGCACTCGCGCCGAGCAACGCCACCCATTCCGCAAAGCCCGTGCGCCCGGCCAGACTGCGCGCACCCGGACCGATTCGTTGCGCGACGTCATCGCACAACGCCTTCTCAGACGGCGCGCCTAGAACGAGGATCCCGCAATGGAGCTCCGCCGACAATCGTCGGCCGAGCGCCATGTAATGTTCCGCCGGCCATTGTTTCGACGGACCCCGCGCCGCGCCGGGTATCAGGGCCACCTGCGGACTAAGCACGTCTTTCAGTAAAGGGCGTATGGCGGCGTCGGTCTCCGGCGGGATACGCAGTCGCGGCGACTCCCAAACGGTCCCCTTCAATTCCGGCACGAGCAGATCCATGTATTCATACGCCTGATGTGCACGTCCCGGACCGCCGACCGGACGGATCACCCGGGTCAACAGTCCGTCACGGAAATGGCCGGGCATGCCGATCCGCTCGGGAATGCGCGCCAACCACGGGATCAGGGCGGACCGGAATGAGTGGGGCAACACATACGCCCGGTCGAACGGGCCCCATTGCTGCAATGCGGCCGCTGTGCGCAGGGTGCCCGATGTACCGGGTTCCAGGTCGATCACCCGATCCGGCGCGGCGTGCATTGCCCAGAGCGGGCGCATCGCCGGTTTGACCAGAACCGTGATGCGCACGGACGGGTTCAGCCGGCGAAACGCTTGGAGCGCCGGCATGGACATGATCGTGTCGCCGATCCAGTTGACTCCGCACACGAGGATGTTTCCGGACTCAGACATGGGTTTCCGGTTATTGAAAACAAATGCGGCCAATCCACTCGTTGAAGGCTTCGGACCCGCTCAACATCTCAATTTCCACGCGCAAAAAATAGATGGGCAAATCCCGACGATCGATAAACGGAAACCGGACCGCGTCCTTTTCCGTGGTCAGGATGGCTTTGGCGCCCAATGGAATGGCGTGGTTGATCGCATTGATGATTTCCTGCTGGGTGTAGCGGTGATGGTCCGCATAGGTTTTGTGATGCAACACCTTCGCGCCTTGCCGTTTCAATTCGTCTTCGAATCCCTGGGGAACGGCAATCGCGGAGATGGCCGCGATTTCCAGTCCCTTCAGGTGCGAAAGATCAAGTTGTTCTCCGGTAAAGACGTTCTGGATGTATCGCGCACAGTGACGGCATTCCGAGATTTCGGCATCCGGATTCAACGCGCGTAATTGCGCCTTTAAATCCTCGGCGCCGTCGCCGTTCGATTTCGTGATGAAAATGAAACCCGCACGGCGCACGTTGCGGATCGGTTCGCGGAGAATCCCCCGGGGAAGCATATAGCGGTTGCCAAACGGATTGGTCCGGTCGACCAACACAATATCCAGTCGATGCCGCAAACTCAGGTACTGGAATCCGTCATCGAGAACCAAGGTGTCGCATCCCAGCTTCTTGATCGCGTATTGCCCGGCCTTGACACGGTTCTTGTCCACGATGACCGCGACATTAGGAAGGTTGGACGCCAACATGTAGGGTTCATCGCCGCTGATAGCCGAATCGAGCAGAAGCCGGGTTCCGTCCGAAACCACCAACGGCGGGGGACCATACGCTTGAAAGGTAAGACGCGCCTTGATCCGATCCGACAGCGGCGGTTTAATCCGTTTATAGCCCCGGCTGAGGATGGCTACTTTGCGGCCTTTTTCCTGAAGAGACCGGGCGAAGACCTCCACGATCGGCGTCTTGCCCGTGCCGCCCACGGTTAGGTTCCCCACGCTCAACACCTGGCACCCAAGCGTGTGCGGACGCATGATGCCCCACTTGTACAGCCGTAGACGAAGTTGCACAATCAATGCAAACAAGCGGGAAAACTGGCGCAGGACAAAACGAAGCGTCGCCGCGCGTTTTCCGTGGCGACGCCCTTCAATGACATCCAGCAGGTAGGATTCAAGATGCTCTAAACGATTTGACACGCGGCCTTTCCTTGGATAGTGCAGAGACCATTCATCGGGTTTGCATCGTGCCATTCACCGGATGGTTCCGTCAAGTGACGCGTCAGCGGAGCGGGCTTGCCTTCTTCCGCAAAAGCTCCACACTAGCGGCTTTATGAACGAGACTGCCAGCGTACGTGTTTTCTCCAAGGACGGGCTCACCCCACTTCCGCTCCAAGACCTCTTTGCCAACGAGGCACCCATCGAAGTGGATGTGGGCTGCGGAAAAGGGCGTTTTCTGCTGGCCCGGGCCAAGGAACATCCGGACATCAATTATCTGGGGATCGACCGCATGCTGCGACGCA
The DNA here is from genome assembly GCA_007128275.1 of Kiritimatiellia bacterium. GTDB lineage: Bacteria > Verrucomicrobiota > Kiritimatiellia > SLAD01 > SLAD01 > SKZA01. The sequence goes on along the minus strand of SKXR01000115.1, from coordinate 6,555 downwards.
TCCGGAAAGTGGACCGGAAAGCCGTCCGCGCGGGGTTGACCAATGTCCGGCTATTCCGCATGGAAGCGTATTATGCCATTTCCTACCTCATTCCCCCGGAAACGGTATCCGCCTATTACGTGCTGTTTCCGGATCCGTGGCCGAAAAAAAAACATCACGATCATCGACTCTTCAACGAACGCTTCATCGAGGCACTGCACCGAACCCTGATCCCGGGGGGGGGCATCCACGTGGCCACCGATCACCTCCCCTACTTTGATGAAATGCATGCGCGCCTGAAAGGCGCCGCGAACCGGTTTGAAGAAATACCGGCGTGGAAACCGGCCGAACACGAACGAACCGATTTTGAGTTACTCTTCCTCGGGAGTAAAGACATCGGTCGGGCCAGCTTCATCAAGCGTTGCGACTGAATCGGGCCACGGCTCATACTCCGGTGTGACGATCCATTCACTGATGAGATCGAATGGGGCCGCAGGCGCAGGACGGAGATGCCCCTCGTCCACCGCCATGGCCGGCTCTTCCGGCTCACCCGTGCGCGCCCGCAATCGGCGCTCCACGATGGCCGTCTCTTCGTCGGTCATCCCGGTTTTCGGCGACTCCTCCAATTCCTCGACCTCTTCTACGACGGGGATATGGATCGGATCCATCCGCCAAAAAATGAACAGCCCCGCCAGAATCAAGATCTGCAGGAGTAGAATCGCCGTCACGGCCACGAAGGTGAGGCCATGGAATTTGCCGGACCGCCGTTTCTGCGGACCGCCGTCTCCTTCAAACAATTGGAAAAGGAGTCGCTCCCCCGCGATATCGATCTCGTCCCCGTGTTTCAGCCGTTCTTCCCGGGTCTCCACCCCGTTCACGCTGAGCGCGCCCGCGGGATCAATCGCCTTGATGAAAAACCCGTCCGGACGCTGTTCCAAAATCGCGTGCCGCGACGCGACCGCCGGACCATGCAATTGGACGTGGCAATCGGCATTGTGTCCGATCACCAGATCACCTTTTTGAACGGCTAAACGCCGTCCTTGATGCGGTCCTGTCAAGAAAACCAAGCGGTACATGGAACAAGCCTTTACAAAAAACGCCCACAAGCGGCCTTGAAGGGTGACACAGGCATCATATTGCCTGTGTCTTTGTCCCTCGAAACGAGCACGAACGCACAGGCTGAAAGCCTGTGCCACACTGAATACAGACCATTCATTCCCTTTTCAACGGGCTGCTACGCGGAACACCATGGCATACTGCCCTTGAAAAGACAACGCGGACTTGACCGAACCGACGTGCTCCACCACACTGCGCCCATTATGAGCAACAACACCTCTTCAGTGACTCTCGAACAATTGGCGTCGTTATGCAAACGGCGCGGTTTCATTTTTCAAAGCTCGGAAATCTACGGCGGTATCAACGGATTCTGGGATTACGGCCCGCTGGGCGTCGAGCTGAAACGCAACATCAAGGACGCCTGGTGGCAGGACACCGTCCAGCGCCGGGACGACGTGGTCGGACTGGACGCCTCCATCATCATGCACCCCCGGGTCTGGGAGGCGTCGGGTCATCTGGAAGGGTTTTCCGACCCCATGGTGGACTGCAAAACCTGCAAGGGCCGGTTCCGTGCCGATCAACTTGAGACCACGGCTTGTCCCCAAAAACCAAGCAAGAAAGTCGGCGCCTGCGGCGGCGACCTCACGGAGCCGCGCCAGTTCAACCTCATGTTCAAGACCTTTGTCGGACCTGTTCAGGACGATTCTTCCGTGGCCTATCTGCGCCCCGAAACGGCGCAGGGTATCTTCGCGCAATTCGACAACGTCCTCTCCGTTTCGCGCCAGAAAGTGCCTTTCGGTATCGCGCAAATCGGCAAGGCGTTCCGGAACGAAATCAATCCGCGCAATTACACGTTCCGTTCGCGGGAATTCGAACAGATGGAACTCGAATTCTTTATCCCCCCCGGCACGGACGCGGAATGGCATGAATACTGGGTCAAAGAACGACTGGCTTGGTATTCGCGCATCGGCCTTGCGCAGGAACATCTCGACAAGTACGTCTACGGCAAGGACGAACTGGCCCATTACGCCAGCGCCTGCGTGGATATCATGTACCAGTTTCCGTTCGGCTTGCAGGAACTGGAAGGCATTGCCGCGCGCGGCGATTTTGATTTGAGCCGCCACAGCGAATACAGCGGAAAGAAGTTGGAATACTACAACCAGGAAACCAATGAGCGGTTCATTCCGCATGTCGTGGAACCGTCCGCCGGCGTGGATCGCATCGCGCTCGCCGTTTTGTGCGAGGCGTATCGCATGGAATGGATTCCGAAAGAAGGCACCGACGGCGATATCCGCGAAGCGGAACCCGGCGAAAAACTTCCGGCGGGTTATGAAGAACGCACGGTGCTTCGATTCGAGCCGATCATCGCGCCGATCAAAGCCGCCGTCTTCCCCCTGCTCAAGAACCGTCCGGAACTGGTCGATACCGCCAAGGGGCTGTACCGCGACCTCCAACGGCGATGGCCCGTGTTCTACGACCAGGGCGGCGCCATCGGCCGACGCTACCGCCGGCAGGACGAAGCGGGCACGCCCTTCGGTATCACCGTCGATTTCCAGACGTTGGAGGATCAAACCGTGACCTGGCGGGAACGCGACAGCATGCAGCAGATTCGCGTGCCGATCGCCGAAGTGGCCGACCGCTTGATGGACGCACTGGCATGAAGACCCGGTTGCCGACGCATATCTTCGATCTGCCCGTGCACGAATTACGGCGCGGCTATCGAAGCGACACCTATTTTTGGCGCGAGAAACTCGCGCTGGAAAAGGCCGGCTTGCATCCCGACGTATTGATGCAGGTGTTCCAGAAGAAACAGGTCGTGGTAGCCGGCATCGACGAAGCCCTTGCGATCTTGAGCGTGGCCAGCGGCTATTACAGCGACTACGCCGAGGTGTATAACCTTTTTGACGAATTCGTGGATCTCAAGAAGCGGGCGCGCGAGGTGTACCTGAACGATCGCACCGAATACGAGCGTGTGATGCAACGGAAACTGGATTTGCACGAAGAAATGGATTCGTTGTGGGTCAGCGGATTCAAGGATCTATCCATCTCCGCACTGTACGACGGGGATCGCGCGGCGCCTTGGGAAAGCGTCATGCACATCCGGGGCGACGCCTCCCTTTTCGCCCATTTGGAAACCATCTATTTAGGGGTCCTGGCGCGCCGCACGCGCGTGGCCACAAACGTCCAGCGCGTGGTCGAGGTCGCGAACGGAAAAGCCGTGCTCTATTTTCCCGCGCGCTTCGATCATTGGGCGGTGCAGGGCGGCGACGGGTACGCCGCGCAGATCGGCGGCGCGCACGGTGTTTCCACTGACGCGCAAGGCGAATGGTGGGGCGCCAAAGGAGCAGGCACCGTGCCGCACGCCCTGATCGCCGCCGTCGGCGGCAATACCGTCGAGGCCGTTCGCGTTTTTGGAAACGCCTATCCCGACGTGAACCTCGTGGCGTTGGTCGACTACGACAACGACTGTGTCGGCACCGTGCTGGATTGCGAGCGCGCGCTGGGCGACCGCCTATGGGCCGTACGCCTCGACACCTCCGAGAATCTGGTCGACCGATCGATTCAATCAATGATGGGAACGTTCAAGCCTACGGGCGTCATTCCCGAACTGGTATACAATGTGCGCCGCGCATTGGATCGGGAAGGATTCAGCCAGATCCGCATCATCGTCTCCGGCGGGTTTCATCCGGAAAAGATCGCGGCGTTCGAAGAACAGGGCGCGCCGGTCGATGCCTACGGGGTGGGCAGTTTCTTTCTCAGCGGCGAGTACGATTTCACCGCGGACATCGTCGAGGTCAACGGCGAGCCCTGCGCCAAAGCGGGCCGCCAAAAGAACGACAACCCGCGACTGACCGCCTTGACCCCCTGAAAGCCCGGGGGCATTCCGGGCTCTCGCAAACGCGTGACAAGCCGGGGATTTTCCTCTATAGGATATGTCGAAGGAGATTGCTGCCATGGACAAGCAAGAACACGAAAACGAAGCAGCCCCGAAACTTCGTCTGCAAACCGACGACGTTGAAACAGAGGTTCCGAATAAGCAATGCCCCAAGTGCAATGCCGGCGTGCCGGGCGACGCCGTGCTGTGCGTGCAATGCGGATACGATTTTCGTAGCGGCGCGGTCCTCAAGACAGCCACCGGCCTCCCTCACACCATTGCCGTCATTGTCGGCGTGGTGGTCAGCGTGATCGTGGCGGCCGCGGCCATCGTCATTCTGATCAACGTGTTTCGAGGAAACGACGAGCCCGTACCGGTAGTCCCGGCGACCCCGGCGGAAGAAGCGCCCGGCGAAGCGGCGGCGCCCGTCCCCGCGCATATCGCGCTTCCGGACGAAGCGGTCCCCGAACGCCCCGAAATCGCCGATTCGGACCCCGAACCCTTGAACGATGTGGAGCCCGAACCAACCGCCACTCCGGACGACTCGGAGGAGGTGCCGGCGTTGGCCCCCGCGGAGGAAGCGACCGAAGCCGTGGATCCCTTGGTGCAAGAAGAAGAATTTCGCCATGCGCTCCGCGTGTCACTGGATGAACGCGTTCCTCCGTATCAGATCGGCGACGAGGTGGAGCTCCGCCGCATGAACGGATTTGTGCATCGGGGCGAGTTGGTGGCCATCCGCGACGGGGTGGCCATGGTTGTCGACGGGGAGATCCGGGAACGCGTACCGGTCAACGAACTCGACCGCGATTCCCGTCTACTGGTCGATCAGGAATTTCGTGATCGGCTCGTTGAATCGCGTCTACGCGCTATGCTTGAGAATCAGGAATGACCCGCGTTTCCGTCAACCAGTTCACTCCGAATGCGCCCGACCGGCGCACGAAACAACGCCGCCACAGGAAGGCGTCAGGTCAGGTAAGGACAGGTCCCCATGAAGGCTAAACCATCTCACGCCGCGCTACAGAAAGAGCGCAAGAGACGCCTCAGCGAATTTCCACTCGTTGCCGACCGCGAAATTACCGGGGATCGCAATGCACTCGACACGCACGACGCCCCGCTATCGCCCCCGTTGATGGACTCCCTCACCTTGCTCCCGGAAGAGGGCGACCAGCTGATCGGTGTCCGCCCGTTTATTGAATGGATCACCGATAAATCCGAAGCCGCCGCACGGACGCTGCTGGAATCCGATCTCCATATCCTGAAATCGCTGCACGAAGGAGCCTCTCAGGAAACAGACCGGCCGTTTGGCTTTCAGGAAACCGTCCTACCCATTCGCATTGGCGACACGGTGTTCGGCGCGATCTGGTCCGGCAAGTATCGAACGCGCTCTCTATCCGCCGAGGCGGTGAAGGCCATGGCAAAGCGGTTGGAGATCGACCCGGCGGCTTTTTCGCAACAGCTTGAAACCGTCCCGATCTTCACGCCCGAGGAGAAGGCGCGTCACCTCGCTCTATTGACCCAGGTTTGTCAAGGCGTGGAATGGGCGTTGTCCTCCCACGAACGGTATCGCGAGCACGCCACCCTCCTGCTCGAATCGGAGCGCGTCCGTTCGCTGGGCACGCTGTCGAGCGGAGTGGCCCATCATTTCAATAACCTACTCTCGGTGATCCTCGGCTATTCCTCGTTTCTCCTGAACCGGGGCGAGTTCACACCGGAAGCCGACAAGGCGCTCCATCAGATCTCCGAAGCGGCCCAAAAGGGCCGACGCCTTACGGAAGAGATTCTTTCCTTCGCGGGCAGCGAGGTGGAACAGGAAACCGCCTGTTCGCTTCATGAAATGCTCAACAGTGTGTTGTCCCTCCTTCAAACGCAAATCGGGGGCCGGGTCCAGGTCGTCACTCGCCTGAACGCGCAGAACGATTCCGTGCGCGCGCCCCGCAGTGTCTTGCACCAAACCCTTTTCAATGTGCTCACGAACGCCATCGACAGCATGCCGGAAGGCGGCGACCTGACCGTGGCCACGGACAACACCGTGGTCCCCGTTTCCGGCGAAGATATGCCGCATATTCGCATCGAGGTTGTTGATTCCGGTGCGACGGAAGATGCCATCTCGGCCAAGCGAAACAAGAGCGCCCGGAAGAGCAAACTCTCGAGTCTATATGGAATGATCGACGCCTTGGAAGGAACCGCCGTGCTGTCCAGCGAGGAAGGCCTTTCCAACCGGGCGGAAGTCCTTCTTCCCCTCGACCGCTCCATCACGGACATTCCCGCGCCGTCCAAAGTGAGGAAGCGGTTGTCGCCCAGCCTTATATGGATTGTCGATGACGATCCCATATTCTGCGAAATGTGCGACCGCGTTCTATCCGATGACGGCCATGAAGTGCACGTCATCGGCAGCGGCTCGGAACTGCACAAGAAATGGCAGAACGCCAAGAAGCCGCCCAGTTTGTTTATCATGGACTTCAGCATGCCGGAATACAACGGACTTGAGCTTTGTACATGGCTGCGCGAACACGGATCGAAAGCGCCGGTGATTTTAGTCAGCGGTTTCTCGCACACACAGCCCGACATTCACAAGGCGTTGAAGATGCGTAAGACCTACTTTCTACAGAAACCCTTTCCCGTCCCCGAACTGGCCGATATTGTTA
>SKXR01000055.1 GCA_007128275.1 Kiritimatiellia bacterium | reverse complement strand
TTGAAGAGACCGTCGTCTTTCACAATCAGCGTCTACGCTCTCGGCTCACCGTGACGGTTCGCCCTACCACTCGAGCCGCGATCTTCACGGGCAGGTAGGGCGAGGCCTCTGGCCGAGCCGCTGCGCGTGTGTAGAGATTGAAAAGACCGTAGTCCTGCACAATCACCGTTCACGCTCTCGGCTCACCGGGCGCCAGCGCTTCTTCCGTTTCGCGGCGTAAACGTTTGAGCCGGCCTTTCAGTGCCAGGCGTTTGACGTGCGACATCCGGTCGATGAACAGGACGCCATTGAGATGGTCGATCTCGTGTTGCAGTACCCGGGCGAGCATGCCGTGAAATTCTTTCTGGTGTTCCGCGCCCTCGAGATCCTTGTACCGAACGGTCACCGACCACGGACGCTCAATGTTTCCCATGATGTCAGGGAAGCTCAGGCACCCTTCCTCGCGCGTGGAGGTGTCTTTCCCGGATTGGAGAATGACCGGATTGATCAAGGTCATCGGCATCACCGTGTCGGGGTTGTCGGGCGCGCCGTCCTCGTCCGTATCCAATTCCGCGGGAAGGTCCACCACGCATATGGAACGGGTTTCGCCCACCTGTTGCGCGGCCAGACCAATCCCACTTTGCGCGTGCATGGTTTCAAGCATGTCGCGGGCCAATTCGCGGATCGTGTCATCGATCTCGCCGATGTCCACGGCCTTCGCCCGGAGCACGGGGTCCCCGTAACTATGGATGGGTCGTTTCATTGTGGTCGCGCAAAATCATAGGCTCGGCCGACGGAAAGGGCAACATCTGCTTGTGTTTTTTTGTGATATGAGCGACCGTTTGGCGCAATGAATACGACGTTGATCATCGTGCCGACCTTCAATGAACGGGAGAATGTGGACGCCCTGCAACGCGCTGTGATGGAGGCGTGCCCGGAAGTCGACATGCTGTTTGTGGACGATAATTCGCCGGACGGGACCGGGGCGTTGCTGGACGAATTGCATGACCGGGACGCGCGCATTCATGTTCTGCACCGAAAAGGGAAGCAGGGGCTGGGCCGGGCTTACGTGGCGGGATTCAAGTGGGCGTTGGAACGGCATTATGAGTTCATCTTTGAAATGGACGCCGATTTTTCGCACGACCCGAAAGAGATTCCCGGGATGCTGAACGGGGCGCAATCCGCCGATCTGGTGCTTGGCTCCCGCTATATCGGCGGAGTCCGCGTCATCAATTGGCCGCTAAGCCGCCTGATCCTCAGCCGGGGCGCGGGCCTGTACGTGAGGCTCATCACCGGCCTGCCGTTTACGGATCCCACCGGTGGCTTCAAGTGTTATCGGCGCGCGGTGCTGGAACACATCGAGCTCGACCGGATCCGGTCCAATGGGTATTCGTTTCAGATCGAGATGACGCATACGGCATGGATGGCCGGATTTCATATAGTGGATGTGCCCATTACGTTTGAGGAACGCCGTTCGGGCGATTCCAAAATGAGTTCCGCCATTGTTCGCGAGGCGTTGTGGATGGTCTGGAAACTATGGTTTCGATCCGGCCTGCGCCGTTCCCCGCGCGCAGCCGCGCATCCCCGGAGTGTGCGCGCATGAAAACGCCTTCCCGCCCCTCGTTTTCACCGTCGGCCCTGTTCCATGCGCTTCGTCCAGCGCAATGGACCAAGAACGCCGTGGTGTTTGCCGCGTATCTCTTCGCGCTGGGCGATCCCGAACAGGCCATCGGCGTGGCGCACGGCTGGCTGGTGGCGGCGGCGGCCCTTTGTTTCTGTCTACTTTCCAGCGCCGTGTACTTGCTGAACGATGTCCGTGACCGCGATCAGGATCGCCTGCACCCGACCAAAAAACTGCGCCCGATCGTGTCGGGCGCCGTGCCGGTCTCCACGGCCTTGATACTGTCGGTCATACTGGCCGTCATTGCGTTGACGGGGGCGTTTCTGGTTCACCCACACCTCGCGCAGGTCTTGTTCGCCTACGCCGGCATACAGGTGCTGTATACTTTCGGGCTGAAGCGCGTGGCCTTGGTCGACGTCTTCGTCATTGCCGGCGGCTTTGTCTTGCGCGCCCTGGCCGGGGCCGTGGCCATTGAGGCGGAGATATCGCCGTGGCTCTTGTTGTGTACCCTGTTGTTGGCCCTCTTCCTCGCTTTATGCAAGCGACGCCATGAGAAAGTGGTGCTGAGCGAAGTGTCTCCCGTTACACGCGCGAGCATGAACGCGTACGATGCACGACTTCTGGACCAGTTGATCGCCATTGTCAGCGCCGCCACGATTGTCTGTTACGCCCTCTATACGCTCTGGCCCGATACCGTCATGAAGTTCGGCACGTCCAAGCTCGGTTTCACCATCCCCTTCGTTTTGTTCGGGATTTTCCGGTATCTTGATTTGGTGTACCGCCATGAGAAAGGCGGACATCCGGAGCGCATTCTGCTCACGGACCCCCCCTTGCTCATTGATTTGGCGCTCTACGGGATTTGCGTCATGGTCATCATATTTTGGCGCTGACCGCATTTTGAACGGCGCCCCCCGCACCGCGGTCTATTCATCGGCTTGGCGCTTGACCCGGCGGCGGAATGGGCCTACCGTGTGCGCCTCTGTGAACCTCATGCGGGCGTGCGCGGCGTGCGCGCGCAAGCATCCGGCGGGAGCGTTTCAATCATCATGGCAGGCGAAACATCGGATCATCATAAGCAGGACGCGATTGCTCGCGAAACCAGAGCCGTGTTTTTCGACAAGCAAACCGGCGCCTTCTTCCGGCGCGTCGATTGGGGCGCGTTCTGGACGGTTTGGCTTATTGCGTTCTCGCTCTACCTGTTCACCCTGGCCCCTTCGGTAACGCTGGAGGATTCCGGGGAATTGACCGTGGCCGCCGATCATATGGGCGTGCCGCATCCCCCGGGCTATCCGTTGTGGACGTTGCTGGCTTGGTTCTTTCAGTGGATATTCCACGGCATCGAATATCACGGGTATCCGAATCCGGCGTGGGCGGTAGCGCTCATGTCCGCCGTATTTGCCTCGCTGGCCAGCGCCGTGCTCGCGCTCTTGGTCAGCCGCTCCGGCACCGACATGATGCGCGGCATGAAGCGGGCGACGGATGTGTTGGGGTTGGCCACCGAAAGCAAAATCTGTTGGACCGCCGGCGTGACCGCCGGTTTGCTCCTTGCGTTCAGTCCGGTGCTTTGGTCCCAGGCCGTCATCGTCGAGGTGTATGCCCTGAACGGCTTCTTCTTGATCACCCTGCTGATGTTGATCTATCGGTGGATGTCCCGGCCGGAAGAGCATGTCACGTTCTATGCGATCGCGTATGTGTTTGGTCTCGGGCTGACCAATCACCACACGCTCTTCTTCCTCGCGCCCGCAGTGCTCTTCGCCATGGCCTTTCGCGATCGGGCCCTGTTCCGCGATGGCGTGGCCATGCTGAGCCTGCTCTTGTCCGCCCTGCTGTTCTATCGCGCGTACACCGCCGAGGCCGCACCGGGCGACGGGATAGATTATCAATATCTGTTCGCGTTTCTTTTCCTGTTCGCCCCCGTCGGCCTCTTCCTGTACCACAAACGACTGTTCACCGAATGGCCTCGCATCATCATTGCCGGTTGCCTGGTGGCGCTGGGGTTGAGTTTCTACCTGTTCATGCCCGTTGCCTCCGACCAGAACCCACCGCATAACTGGGGCTATACCCGAACCTTTGAAGGGTTCATGCATTCCTTTACCCGCGGCCAGTATGAACGCATTACGCCATCCGATATCTTCGGTAATCCCGCGCAATTCTTCGCCCAGATGCAAACCTATGTCCGTAGCCTGCGGGCCCAGTTCACCCTGCCGACCGTGCTCATGGCCATCCTGCCGTTCCTTTTCTTCGGCCAGGTGCATCGCCGGACGCGGACTTGGTTTATCACGTTGATCGCGGCCTTCTTCTTTGTCAGTACCATGCTGATTATTTTCCTGAACCCCACGCTCGATGTGCAGACGCTTTTCATTCAGCGACGCTTCCTCATCCTCTCGCACGCCGTCTTTGCGGTTTGGCTCGGCTACAGCATTATCTTTGCCTTGTCCCTGATCGAGATGCGTTTGGCCCGCGTACGCCTCTATCAATCCCTCAAATATGCGGTGCTCGCCCTGGCCTTTCTGCTTCCACTGAGCCTGGTCTATCACAACTTCTTCAACGAGGAACAGGTGGCTGTGATCGGCGGCGCTGAACAGCGCGGCCACGATTTCGGATGGCAGTTCGGGCATTGGCAGTTGCGCGGGGCCACGGCCATCCAGGAAGACCTGCTCAGAAAATACGGCCCGGAGCAATTCGAGGAGATCTGGGCGGAATATCCCAACCCCGAGTACCCGCCCGAAATCGAGCAAAATGCCATCTTCTTCGGCGGGACGGATCCCGGACGGTTCGTGCCCACCTACATGATCTTCGCCGCGCGGTGCCGGCCCGACGTGTTCCTCATCACACAGAACGCGCTGGCCGACAATACCTACATGGCCGTCATGCGCGACCTGTACGGCGACGACATTTGGATCCCGTCTCAGGCCGACAGCAACCGGGCCTTTCAGGAGTATGTCCAGGATGTGCAGGAAGGCCGCATCCCCCCCGGCGCGGATGTCGTGGTGCGGGACGGCCGGGTCAGCGTGCAGGGCGTGGCCGGGGTCATGATGATCAACGGCATCCTGTGCCGCATGATCTTCGAGCACAATAAACACAAACACCCGTTCTATGTGGAGGAAAGCTACGTCATTCAGTGGATGTATCCGTATCTGGAACCGCACGGCCTCATCCTGCGTCTCCATCCCGAACCGATCAACATCTCACAGGAAACCATCGATAACGACCGCGCCTTCTGGGATTGGTACACGGCCAAGCTCCTCGGAAATAGCCGCTTCCAACGGGACATTGTGGCGCGGAAAACCTTCTCCAAATTGCGCAGCGCCATCGCTGGAATCTACGTGTATCGGCGCAACTTTGCCGAGGCGGAACACGCCTTCAAACAAGCCGTCGAGCTCTACCCGCTCAGCCCGGAAGCCAGTTTCCGATTGGCCGACATGTACATGCAACAACGTCGCTTAAGCGAGGCGCGCGAGGTGGTTGCCCGATTGATGAAAGGCGATCCCGGCAATGAACGGGTGGCCCAGTTTCTGGAACAGATCATCAATATGGAGCAGATGGACAATCGCCGGAAGGAATTGGAAGCCGATTTCCAGCATGGCCCGGGCGACCTGAACGCCGCGCTGGAATTGGTGGAGTTGTACATGCATCTGCAGATGCCCCAACAGTTCCAAGGGTTGGCGTTGAGCATTCTGCGGGATGACCAGGTTCCCTTGGAAGCCTATCAACGCCTCAGCCAATTGTTTGCGGCGGCCCAACGCCTGGACCTGGTGGAAATGGCGTTGAATCGGTATATCGAACGGGAACCCCGAAATCCACGGGTTTGGCTCGATCTGGCAGCCCTGCATGTGGCCCGTGGGCAACAGGCCGAGTTCGGGGACGCCTTGCGGCGGGCGGTCCAGCTTGGGGGCGAACCCGTGCGCGATGCCGTTCGCAAAGATCAACGCTTCGATGGAGTCCGGCATCTGCGCGAATACCAGCAGGTTATTCCCTCCGCGTCTCCGCAACAGCAACGCCCCTCGGGCATGTCGTTGCCCTTCCAGCTCTGAGCCGCCGCCGCGCGCGGGGGAGCGGTGGTACGGGAGGACGCTACACGCCCAACCTCCTCCTATCCCCTCCTCGGGCCACTGAACACTGAACACCTCCCTGACTTCTGCGCTGTTCTGGAGCCCTAATCCAGAACTCGGGCGCAGGCCCCCCAGGGTCATCCCGTTCTCTGCATCGCATTGGAAAAGTGGTGGTTACCCTCTTTTTGGAGGGCGGAGCTATGCGACGCCGGGAACGTGAATGGAAACCTAACCGCCTCCATTTCTATTCAACGCGACATCACGGGCTCGTATAACTCGCCCCTCCAAGGTGACTGTATGCAGGGTCATTCCGTTCTCTGCA
>SKXR01000239.1 GCA_007128275.1 Kiritimatiellia bacterium | reverse complement strand
TCGTTGGTGCCGATGCTGAAGAACTTCACGTGCGGGGCAATCAAGTCGGCGATCAACGCGGCGGAGGGAACCTCGATCATGACACCGACGTCCACCGACTCGTTGAACGCCTGGTTCTCTTCCCGCAGTTCGTTTTTGGCCTCTTCCAGCAACTCGTTGGCCTGGAGCACCTCCTCGACACTGCTGATCATGGGGTACATGATCTTCACGTTCTCCGAGGTGCTGGCACGGAGAATGGCGCGGAGTTGGGTCTTGAATATGTCGGGTTGCGCGAGGCAAAACCGGATGGCGCGCCATCCCATGAAGGGGTTCATCTCGGGCGCGGTACGCATGTGGGAAAGAAACTTGTCGCCACCGAGATCGATGGTCCGAATGATGACCGGATCCGGAGCCAGACGCCGGGCCACTTCGTCATACACGCTGAACTGCTCCTCTTCGCTCGGCAGATTCTCGCGAGAAAGATAAAGGAATTCGCTCCGGAACAGGCCGACCCCGCACGCACCGTGTTCCGCCACGGAAGGCAGATCTTCCGGGCGCTCAATATTCGCCGAGAGCAACACCCTATAGCCATCGCGCGTTTCCGCGGCCTCATCCTTGAGGCGCGCCAATTCGGATTCGATGTGTTTTCGGCTCTCGGCCAGTTTGCCGTACTGCTCCAGGCGTTCTTCGGTGGGGTGAATGATGAAGACGCCTTTGCCTCCATCGATCAGCACCTCGTCCCCGACCGAGACGCGGACGCTGACATCGTGCAGTCCGACGATCGCCGGGATCCCAAGCGCACGTGCCATGATCGCCGTATGCGAGGTTTGACTCCCCAGATCGGTCGCAAAACCGATCACCTTGTCCTTGTTCATGGTCGCGGTTTCGGACGGGGCGAGATCATTGGCCACGACAATACAGGGCTCCTCCAACTCCAAAATATCGGAGCGGGACTTGCCCGACAGGTTCCGGAGTATCCGACGCGTTACGTCACGGACATCCGCGGCGCGCTCGCGCAGGTAGTCGTCCTCGATGCGCGCCAGCGCATCGGCGTATCGTTCCGCAACATCGTGCAGCACCGCTTCCACATTGAGTTGCTGCTTGCCCAATCCGCGAATGACCTCCTCCACAAAGGCGCGATCATCCACCACCAGCAAGTGCGCGTCAAAGATGCCCGCGTTGTCTTGTCCGATCGCCGTGCTGACCTTTTGCTGAATCTCGTGAATCTGACGGCGGGTCTCGATCAGCGCCTCTTCAAAGCGGGCCACTTCCCGGGGAATTTCGTCCTCGGTGATTTCGCGTTCGACAAAGCGGTCTTCTTCCGTCGTCAGCAGAAAGGCTTTGCCGAACACCACACCCGGCGATACGCCGACCCCCTGAACGATAATTTCCCTGGGCTGATCAGCCATATCCGTTTTCCGAGAAGTTAATCTTCATTAAATTTGTTCCGCACCAGTTCCTCGATGGCGTTCAACGCCTCCTCGGCGTCGGACCCATCCGCATGGACCTTCATAACCGATCCCGCATACAATTCCAACGTCAAAAGGCCCATGATGCTCTTGCCGGACACCTTCGTCCCATCCTTCTCGATGAGAATATCGGACTCGAACTTGCTGGCGACCTTGATGAACAGGGCGGCGGGTCGCGCGTGCATGCCGTGCTTGTTCTCGATCTTCATGTCACGGCTCAGGGCGGCCGATTGCGCTGAGGGCTTATCCTTCATCACATGCGCCTCTTCCTTTCCAGCGCCCGCACCAGCTTCTCGTCCAGTTCCTTCGCCGCATCGTGTCCCAGTTGCTTCAGTTTCTGGTTCAAAGCGGCCACTTCCACCACATGGGCGATGTCACGTCCGGCCGCGACCGGGATGGTCAACAGGGGCACATCCGCCCCCAGAATGGAAATGGTTTCCGAGTTCAGGCCGGTCCGATCATACTCCTTCTTCGGATCGAACCGTTCCAACCGCACCACCAAATCCAAGTGCATTTCCCGGCGCATGGAGGCCACGCCGAACAGGCTCGGCACATGAATAATGCCCAGGCCGCGGATCTCCATGTGATACCGCGTCATGTCATCCGCATACCCGACGATCGCGCCCGTGCTGTCTTTTCGCAACACCGTCAAGTCATCGGAAACCAGGCTGTGTCCGCGCTCAATCAACGCCAACGCCGTTTCACTCTTACCGATGCCCGCCTGTCCTTCCATCAGTACGCCGATCCCCATGATTTCCAGCATGGTCCCCTGATACCGAACCAAAGGCGCGGTCAGGTTTTCCATCAGCAGCGTGGCCAGATTGATGAAGCGATTGGTGATCATCGGGGTTTTCAGGATGGGCACCTTGAAGGCTTCGGCGCATTCGAGAATCTCCGACGAAGGTTGGCGGTTCCGCGTCAACACCACGCAGGGAATCTTCTTTTGATAGAGCCGGTGAAGGCGCTGTCCGCGTTCGTCGGGGGTGAGACTCTTCAAATACGCGTTTTCCGCCAACCCAAGCACCTGCACCCGCAGATGCGCGAAATGCTGGAAGAATCCGGCCAACGCCAGTCCCGGCCGATTCAGAGCCGCTTCCTTGATGATGCGCCCCAGATACTCGTGCCCGGCCACAACTTCCAGCGAAAACGGGTCACGCCCCTCTTCCACGAATTTTTCAACGGTAATGCTCACTGGATTTCCTTTTCTATCCCCTGCCCGCCGCACACGTCACCCATTCAGCGGATGAGGGGGTTTCTCGCGCAACCCTTTATGCAAGAAAGTGTTACGAATATTTCAATCGCGTCGATAATTGTTGGACACGGGTCACAGGTACCACATTGCGGATGATCCCCGCAAGGACGAATCCTTCCCGCACAAGCCCTACCCAGGGGGGAATGAGAAGATTTCGCCGTCAAGGAATTTTGGCTATCACCTTGTTATGGAACAGGATAGGCGCGCTCAGGCCTCGCTCTGTCGCGCTTCCACTTCGGCTTCAATTTCACCGAGGGATTCCTGAGATTTGTGGTCCACCATTTTGTCACGAATCCGCCGCAATTGTTTGGTGGCCTTGTCGACGGCACTGTCGATGGACGCGTACATATCGCTGGTTTCATCCTTGGCGTCCACCACCACATGATTCGGCGCGTGCACGATCAGCTCGGCCAGTTGTCTATGTTTCTCCACGTCCAACACCACATGCGCCGTCTGGAGACGTGGAAACTCGGAATTGAGTTTTTCCAATCGACTTTGCGCATGGTCGCGCAGCGCGTCCGTGAGTTCCATATGACGACCGGTAATGCTGATTTGCATGGGTTGCCTCCTCCTGGTTGGTTACATACTGAAGCGCGGACCGAGATACAGTTCCCGGCTTACCTCATCATTGATAAGAAACGAGCTCGTTCCCTCCCTGAGCACTTTCCCTTCGCAGATTAGATAGGCACGGTCTACCACAGCCAAGGTCTCCCTCACATTGTGATCCGTTATTAAGATACCCAGTCCCCGCTCTTTTAGTTCAATGATAATCTGCTGTACGTCATAGACCGCCAAGGGGTCGACTCCGCTGAACGGTTCATCCAATAAAATCAACGAGGGACTGGTGACCAAGGCGCGCGTGATTTCCAGACGACGCCGTTCGCCCCCGCTCAACGTATAGGCCCGCTGCTTGCCCAGATGACTGATCTTCAATTCATCCAGAAGAAAGGCCAGCCGCTCGCGGCGTTCGCGGGCTGAGAGCGGAAGCGTTTCGAGGATGGCCATCACGTTCTCTTCCACGGTCAGACGCCGGAAAATGGAAGGTTCCTGGGATAGATAGCCCATGCCCATTCGCGCGCGTTGATACATGGGAACGCGCGTGACGTCCTTGCCGCGAAAGGCCACTTTCCCCTCGTTCGGCTTGACCAGACCGACAATCATATAGAAACTGGTGGTCTTTCCCGCTCCGTTCGGTCCGAGCAGGCCGACGATTTCGCCGGGTTTAACCGTGAGATGAACCCCGTTGACGACACGCTTGCGGTTGTAGATTTTGACGAGGTCCGACGCCTCGACCAGTAATTGGTTATTATCGTGTGCCACCCTATTCTCCCAACATCAAACCGCGAGCCCCGCTGCGGTCAGCGTCCTTGCCGGGGAACAATACCAGTCGCGCCTGCGGTTCGCAAATCATTCTGTTATCGTCACGCCAAAAGGTAATCGTGTCCCCCTCCAGAATGTCGCGCCCGCGCCGTATCCGCGGAGAGCCCTCGAGAAAGATCTTTCCGGTCGTCACATCGTACGTGGCCTTCTGCGCCCACGCCGTCGTGTCTTCCTGCTCAATCACCACATTGCCCACCGCTTCAATGCTCTCGGCCTGATTCTCCTCGGTAAAAAAGACCGTCAACCGGTCCGCCACCAAATGCAGCGACGGATCGTTGACCACCACGTTCTCTTCAAACAACGCGTAGTGCTGCTGCTGATCAAACGTCAGCCGGGTCGATGTAATGACCGTGGCTTCGCTTTCATCCATCGCAAACTCGTCGAGCTCATCGGCGCCGGCCTGCGCCGACATCAACAGCAGGACACCCATCCATATAGCCCCTTGGACCAACCATCCATGTTTCATTCAAATCCTCCCTTTTCTACGGACCGTAGTGCGCCTTTCAGCACCACTTTGGCATCTTCGAAAATATCAAACTGCCCGTCTTCTGCGTTCCACCTGAATCCTTCGCCGGTAATGATCATATTCTCCCGAGCAATCCGCACACGCGTTTCCGACTCGGCATTGCGGGTCACCCGATCGTACAGACAGGTTTCAGCATGGACGCGCATTTCCACCCGCCGATCGTCATCGAAGAATTCAATCCGCATATTGGTGATATCCACCAAACCCGATGGCAAAATACGGGCAAAGTCACCGAACAACTTGGACCGCAACCGGTTATCCCGGTCAAATTCCGGCACTTCAAAGCCCCGGATGGTCTGGTAATCCCCGGCGGGCTGAGCGTCCGACGACAACCCGACACCCCATAGGACCGTGCCGAGCACGATGGTAGCCATGCCACTCCCAACCGCCAGCCGCCATTTCCTCGCGAGCCTCTTCATTTTGCCACTCTCCCATCCGCAATATCGTCAATGGCCTTCAATTTTTTCACCAACGCGGGCAACGCCGCCAATCGGATTACATTGTCCTTGTCCGACAACGCCTTTTGAGGCGCCGCATGTGTTTCCATAAACACGCCGTCACAACCCGTCGCCACGGCGGCCCGCGCCAGGTACGGCGCCCAACGACCGTCACCGCCGGTGCCGGCCTCACCCGCCCCGGGCAACTGCACACTGTGCGTCGCATCGAAAATCACCGGATACCCGAATTCCCGCATGACCAACAGACTGCGCATGTCCGCCACGAGATTGTTGTACCCGAAAGAATTGCCACGTTCCGTCAATAGAATACGCCGATTCCCCGCGTGCTCCACTTTTTCAATGATGGACCGCACATCCCACGGCGCCAGGAACTGCCCCTTCTTGATATTGACCACCCGGCCACTTTGTCCCAGGGCCACCACGAGATCGGTTTGGCGACACAGAAATGCGGGCAACTGCAGCACATCCGCGACTTCCGCTGCGGGGGCGACTTCTTCAACGCCGTGTACATCCGTGAGAATCGGCATCCCGTACCGCTCTTTGACCTCGCGCAGAATCTCCAAGCCCGCCTTCATGCCCGGTCCCCGATACGCACGGATCGATGTGCGGTTGGCTTTGTCATAGGAGGCTTTGAACACCACGGGAATCGCTTCGCGCCGGCCCATATCGGCCAAACGCCGCGCCAAAGCCAGCGTGCTTTTCCGACTTTCGATCACACACGGCCCGGCAAACAACACCAACGGCTGTTTCCCGCCGATACGGATCGATCCAATTTGTACGGTGCCTTTCATGTCCTAATACGTCCCATATCCGGAAAACCTCACAGGCTTACGCCCATCCCGCCCGACGCAACGCCTCTTCCGCCAACGCGATGTCCTTCGGTTCGTCCACGCCCAAAGCGGACGATTCCGTGATGATCACTTTCATCCGTGCGCCGATGTG
>SKXR01000028.1 GCA_007128275.1 Kiritimatiellia bacterium | reverse complement strand
TCGAATCGTCGTCGAAAATGCCTACCGGCATGTAGCCGAGACCCGGTTCTGCGCGCAACGCGTCCAGCACGTGCGAGGCGGTGTCGTCGCTGCCGTAAATCACCGTGGGAATGCCCCATTTCCCGGATGAGATCAGGCCGCCCTTGATCCGGACGCGGACCAACGGAATGAGGAACACGCTGATGAAAAAGGCCGTCGTCAATGTGAAACGACTGGCCTCCGCCCCCGTCTTGCTCAAGAACAACGCGGCCGCGGCCACACCGAACGAAGCAAAGATGAGCGCCACCAAACGGCGCAAATGGTCGACGGGCCCCAACCCCCAACCGGGGGTCAGGCTGGTCAGGGTGGCGCCCAAAGCCCAAACGGGAAGAATCAACCAACTCCAACCGGGAATCATGCTGTCGCCATACAACAGATCCCGCAACAACCCGCCCGTCAACATCGAGGCGGTCAACGCCAGAAAATCGCCCACCAGCAAGCTGACGCTATTCGTAAGCAAACGGCGCCCATACGAAAAGGCCGCAGGAAAACTCTCACCCACGGAAACCGCCGGCGCCTTCACGGACGCGTCGGCATCCCGGGTGGTTGATATCGTTTCGCGAGGCGTCATGACCTTGTACGTGTTGGGGGCTCCGGTTGCTGCATTTCAGGCGACCCTTGGCTGCCGACCCGGCAATCCAAGGGTGGATTTGACACGCTTACCATCGTCTCTTACGCGTCTCTTGTCGAGTCATAACCATAGACAGTCCTACCCCTTGTTCCCGTTCAATCTTGTTGTTTCACAGGCCGCAACCACGTTAGGATAAACACCATGAACCAGGTGGCACATCCCGAATTCTTTACACCGAAACACGTATCCGCCATCCGAAACGAGGCATCCTACGACCGAGCGCATGTGGAACAGATGGTGCGCGATGCGCTCGCGGCCCTCGCGCTTCCCGCCGACTTCATCCGTCCGGGCGATCACGTCGTATTAAAACCGAACTGGATCAGGCAATGCGATGAGCGCCACCCCGAACCGGATCACTGGGAACATGTCATTACCCATCCGGCCGTCATTGAAGCCGTGGCCCGCTGGACCGCCGAGCACCTGGACGGGCGCGGCGCCGTTACCTTGTGCGACGCCCCCCAAACCGACTCCTCCTTCGACACCATCCGCGCCTACTGCCGGCTGGACGAGATGATCGCCCGGCTCAAGGACGCCCATCCCGGCGTGGACTTCGCCCTCCTGGACCTGCGCCCCGAAGAATGGAAGACCGTGGACGGCATCACCGTCTCCAAACGCACGCTCGCGGGCGACCCGCGCGGCGGCACCCGCGTCGCACTCAACGAAGCCAGCGAATTCGTCGGCTTCCACGGGCAGGGAAAACTGTACGGAGCCTCCTACGACATGGCGGAAACCAACCGCCGCCATAGCGGCGCCACGCACGAATACCTGTTGTGCCGAACACCGATGGACGCCGATGTGCTCATCAACATCCCTAAACTGAAGACGCATAAAAAAGTAGGCGTCACCTGCGCCCTAAAAAACCTCGTCGGTATCAACGCCGACAAGAACTGGCTACCGCACCACACCGAAGGCACCCCCGACCGGGGGGGCGACCAGTTTCCCGCCAACACCGCCAAAGCCAAACTCGAACACACCTGGATGGGCGCGGCCAAGCGGTGGTTCCAAGGCAAACCCGCTTTGTCATGGATGTTGGTGCCGCTGAAGAAAGCCGGACGCCCGTTCTTCGGGGACACCCAGAAAGTCGTGCGCTCGGGCAACTGGCACGGCAACGATACCTGCTGGCGCATGGTGCTGGACCTCAATAAATGCCTCTTCTATTTCGACGGCGCCGGCCGGCGCCGCGCCCGGCCGTTGCGGTATCTCGCGATCGTGGACGGCATTGTCGGCGGGGAAGGAAACGGGCCCATGGCTCCCGATCCCGTCGCGTGCGGGGTAATCCTTGCGGGAACCCATCCGGCGGCCGTCGACAGTGCCGCCGCCGTCCTGATGGGATTCGATCCGGCGCGGATACGACTTCTGACCGGCGCCTTCCATATGGACGAACTTAACTTCGTCCCCTTCACCCGCGGGGACATCCGGGTGAGCTCCAATCACGAACCCTGGAACGGACCGCTCGACGACCTCACCGATCCCTTCGCCTTCCGCCCCCACTTCGGCTGGATCGGCGCCATAGAACGCCACCCCCCATCCACCATTAACCATTAACCATTAACCATTCTTCATTCCCCATGAGCCTCGAAGACACACTTTATCCGTTGCTGCGGTATTATGAGAAGGCGCCCGCGTCCTTGCGTAACGCGGCCGGCGCGCTCTATCGCACCCTGCCCGCGCGCTGGCGTTACGGACCGCACTATGCCGAGTTCAAATTCCTCGCGCGCGCCTTGGAAACCGCGGACCCGGACGAGATCCGCACCGTACAATTCGAACAGCTGAAACTGGTGCTCGCCGAGGCCGCCGCCCATTGTCCGTGGTATGCCCGACAATTTGCAGAAGCCGGGTTTGATCCTGCGAAAATGAATCGTCCCGAAGACTTTGCCGATTGTCCCACGACCGAGAAATCCACCCTGCAGGATCATTTGCCGGATTTGGCTTCCCGACGCTTCTCGGAACGGCAACGCATCTACATCACCACCGGCGGGTCCACCGGGGTGCCTGTCGGTTTCTACCTGCACCAAGGCGTCAGCCGCCCGAAAGAGCAGGCCTACCTGGAAACCATGTGGGAACGCGCCGGCTACACCGATCGCGCGCGGGTCGCCGTCATCCGCGGACACGTCACGTCCCCGTCGGCCAAAGGGCGCATTGCCCACCGGGACGCGACCCGCGGCTGGTTGATGCTTTCCTCCTATCATCTCACGGACGAACGCATGCCGGAATATCTCGAGGCCCTTGAACAGTACCGGCCGGAATTCATTCACGCGTATCCTTCCGCCGCCCTCCAAATCGCCGAATACCTGGTCAAGACCGGCACCGCATGGCGCACGCCCATCCGATCGTTCCTGTGCGGATCGGAACAATTGACGTTGAATCAGAAACGGCTGTTGGAAACGGTGTTCGGCTGTGGCGTCTACCGCTGGTACGGACACGCCGAACGAGTCGTTCTGGCGGGCGAAGGCCGCCAGTCGCCGCTGCTCTATTTCTTCCCCACGTACGGCTACGTCGAATTCGGTCCGCCGGACGAAGACGGATTGCAGGAAATCATCGGCACTTCGTTTCATAACCTGGTGATGCCGTTGATCCGGTACCGCACCGGCGACTACGTGCGGCTCGCGCCGCGCAACGCGCCGCGGGAATTTCCTTGGCCGGCGGCGTCGGAAATCGCCGGACGCGGCCAGGAATTCCTCGTCAGCGCCACCGGCCGGAAAATCTCCCTCACGGCCTTCAACATGCATGACGCCGTGTTCGACCACCTCTACGCCGTGCAGTTCAAACAGGACGAACCCGGCCGCGCCGAATTCCGCTACATCCCGGCCCCGGCCTTTGACGCCCGCCAACGCGAACGCATTCTCAAACGCATTCGCGAGAAACTCGGCGACGATTTTGAGGTGGAACTCAAGGCCGTCGATGAAGTGGAAAAAACCGCACGCGGCAAACACAAATGGCTGGTGAGCAGTCTGGATCAGCCGCGCGACAAGGCAAGCCGCGCATAACGCGCAACAGAACACGGAACGCTTGCACCCGCAGACGGTGCTGCCGGGAGCGGACGTTCATTCCCCTGCAAATTCAATCATCGGTTCGGGTTCCGGCATAATCAGTTCGTAACAGGCGTTTACCGAGCCGGTCAGATAAAACAGCAGCCGCCCATCCGCGGGATCCCGCGTCACATCCACTTGGTCGGCATGCCCCATCGACTGGCTCAACAGTTCGTCGCCCTGCGCGTTGATCAGCACAAATTGATTCCAGGTAGCCAGCAACAGGACGTCCTCGTCTTCGGACACGGGCAGGGCTTCAAGCGTTCGGACAAAATGATCCCGGCCAAACTCCCGCATCCAGCGCTCTTCGCCATCCGCACCATATGCGCGGACCGCAATGTTCGTAGTGCTATACGACGTGCCGCCCCGATCGGTTTCGGTCTGTTCATAGTATTGCTGGGCGGACAGCACCACGCCCCCGTCCGGATGGCGTAAATGGATGAGTGACGGGCGTTGTTGCATGATATTCGGCTTGCGCGCCTCCTCCGGTAACGTGATTTCCAACAGGGACTCCCCGTCCTTCGCGCGAATCACCGCCACCTGGTCGCCTTGCGGCAAGACAAACGTGCTTCGGGCAATGCGCACCTGAACGCGGTGCCCGAAATGGGAAGCCCTTTGGGTCCTTTCCCGTGTGCCTCCTTCCAGCTGCCACACAGGCCGAAAATGAATTTCGTCCATCACCGTGCGCGACACATGACGGGGGCGGGAACGAGACGCCTCCATGGCCTTGATCTCCTTTTTCGTCAACGGCCGGGCGGCCTCCAACGATTCACCCGCCAACAAACGGTCGAGATCCTTCTTGAGCGCCTGCATGCCCGCCGGCGAATAGCCCACCTTGCGGCCCTGCACGATGCCGTCGCCGTCGATCACCACCACGCAGGGAATGCCGCGCACAAGATAGTCGTCGGCAATCGCGTCCACATCGATGCCGATCGCATAGTCCAACCCCTCTTCCGCCGCCATATCCCGCACGGCCTGCTCCTGGGCCGGCCGATCACGGCTGATACCGACGACCACCACGCCCTGATCCCGGTACGCTTCATCGAGTTTCCGGATGTCCGGCAGAGCACGCACGCACGGACCGCACCAGGTCGCCCAGAAATCCAAGACCACGATCTTCCCCTCCTGTTCCGACAGGCGGAATACTTCGCCATCCAACAAGGTCAACTCGAAATCCGGCGCCGGTTTGCCGCTGAGTGGAAAGGGGGCCAAGCCCGATCCCGGAGACCGGACCGCGTCGTCGACCCTCCACAACGCCAGGAAGGAATCGACTTTCTCGGTGTCTTCTCCCGGCTCAAAAGCAAACGCGTCGTCACTTATCGGTTCATTGACCTGCTGCGATGTCACCTTAAACGTGGTATGCACAAACCGATGCTTGTCGTCGTCCTTTGAGGATTCCTCCGGTGGTCGCACTTCCGCGCGCTGCACCAATCCGTGTGTCTGATCGATCCACGCTGTAAAATCCACCGAAGCGCGTCCCATCATCCCCGGTATGCCATGGCGAATCACCGAGTAGGATACGCCGTCCACCTCTTCGTCTGGAAGGATCTCCAAGTCATCATCCCTGAGGGCCTGCAAAAGGGACAGGGGATCACTGCTCAACAAAGCCCGTACCCAAGTCCAGAGCTGAAGAATGTCATGCACGTCGTGCGCCTTCAGCGTGGATTCCAACGAGTCCTCAATGGGCCACATCACATACCGATCCTGATGCCGGGAGTACAAGTATACCGTCTCGCCGTCAGCGACCACCTTCATGTACTCCAAATCGATCACCAACCGGTTGGGCCGTTGGAACACCAATTGTATGTGTTGTTCGATCTCATGTTCCATCCCGTGCAACACCATGTCCGTCTTCATGACGGCCCGCTGGTCCAGCGATTGCACGCCCGCCATCCGTTCGGCCATCGTGTCCAACCAGGGGTCCACCTCCGAACGGTCCGCGAAGGAAAACGGAATGGTAGAAACCGATATGATGACCATGACAAGCACGCGCAATTTCATGACAACCTCCGTACGTGGGTGTTTACGACCAACAGCTGGCACGCAGTGTAGAAACCGGAAACCGGCAAGGCAAGTGCGAACGCCCTCCGCCGGCGAGGGAATGGAATGACGCGACAGGCCAAAATCAATAGCTTATAAGCTATTACTTCGCAGACGGGTAATAGCTTTTAAGCTATCACCCGCCTGCGCGGAGGTCCGTAGCCGCGTCCGTGAGGACGTGGATAGCGCGGGCCGGGATGGTTGATCAACCACCGCGTTACCGCGGCGGCTACAGCTGCAGAGCTGAAATCGTGCGTTGGGGAGTGGTGGGGCGAACCGTCCCGGTGAGCCGAGCGCG
>SKXR01000269.1 GCA_007128275.1 Kiritimatiellia bacterium | reverse complement strand
GTAGTGTAAGAAGTCTACTTCTCCTGTTTCAAGAGCTAACAAGCGAGCAGTAGCATCAGGCATAAAGCGGATAATCAGCTCATCTAAGTAAGGTAATCCCTCTTTAAAGTAATCATCGTTTCGGACAAGTCGAACAACGCGGTCAGGTCCGCGGGATCCCCTTCCGGGAGTGATTGGCCCGCCAGCGTGATGGCCGCCGCATTGGCGTGCAAAACCTTCCGCTCCGGGTTCAGCACCAAAACGGGCGTCTTGAGGGCCTCGACCACCTGGTGACAGAGTTCGAGGCATAGATTGGACGAAGTAGACATGTTGAATTATACGCTGTTCTCAGGGGCCACTATACCCGGGAAAGGCCCCGCCTGATAGCTGTTTCTACACCGCCCCCCCCAGGGGCAATACGTTTTCCAATCTACCTCCGCATGTATGAACCCGGTTCGAAAAAACCCATCCGCTTGGAGGGGCGAGTTATACGAGCCCGTGATGTCGCGTTGAATAAAAATAGAGGCGGTTAGGTTTCCATTCACGTTCCCGGCGTCGCATAGCTCCGCCCTCCAGAAAGAGGGTAACCACCACTTTTTCAATGCGATGCAGAGAACTGAATGACCCTGCCCACCCCTCCGCCATCGCGATCAGGCAAAGAGCACGGTCTTGTTGTTGTACACGAGGATTTGCCGACGCAGATGCAGCCAGATAGCGCGCGAGAGAACGCTTTTTTCAAGATCGCGACCGCGCCGGATGAAATCGTCGATGGTTTCCCGGTGTGACACGCGAATGATATCCTGTTCTATGATCGGCCCGGCGTCCAACTCCGCGGTCACATAATGGCTGGTGGCTCCGATGATCTTCACGCCACGCGCATACGCGGAATGATACGGTCGCGCGCCGGGAAAGGCGGGCAGGAACGAGTGATGAATGTTGATGATGCGATGCGGGAAACGATCCACGAGTGTCGGCGTCAGAATCTGCATGTAACGCGCCAACACCACGAATTCCACGTCCTGCTCCTCGAGCAGGCGTATTTGCCGCTCTTCCTGTTCCTCCTTCGTTTCCGGCGTAACCGTAAAGTGATGGAAAGGGATCTCGAATCGTTCCGCGATGCGCCGGCAGTCCGGGTGATTACTTAGGATCAGCGGTATATCCACCTCAAACTCACCCGATTCGTGACGCGACAGAATGTCGTACAGGCAATGCGGCTGTTTGGAAACGAACAGCGCCATGCGCGGGCGTTCCCCGGAATCGAAGAACTCCCACTGCATCGAGAAAGGGCGCGCCACCGCTTCGAAGGCGACGGCAAACCGCTCCGGCGGCAGATCAAAATCGTCCAAGGTCCATTCCATACGCATGAAGAACACGTCTTGCTCGAAGTCCACGTGCTGGTCCAGATGCAAGACGTTGCCGTTGTGTTGATGAATGAACCCGGTCACCGCGGCGACGATGCCTTTCCGGTCGGGACAATGGATATGCAAGATCGCTGTGCGTGGTGTTTTCATGTCTGTTGCATTCTAGCACACCACGGTCACGGCTTCAATCGAACGCCGCCGGTTGTACGCGCCACAGGAGGGACAGCCACAGGACGGAACGCGCGGTCCAAAGCGCGGTTCGAATCCAGTTGGTGGCTACGAGGCGACGGTGCGCCTGCTCATTGAAGCCTTGCAGCAGTTTCCCGTGGCACGGCACCTGCCACACCGCCGTGGAGATCCAGATGAGCAGGAGCAGCAGCATATTGAGCAGGACGGCGGAAAACGGGACGAAGGGAGGACGCGCATACAGCAGGGCCGCCGCCGTGCCGGCTTCCAGCAGCATGATGGGGCCGACCACCCACGTGGTGCGCCGCATGTGAGCGCGTTGAAACTCCGTATACGCCGCGCCCTGGACGCGATTCATCAGGGGATAATGCACCACCTGCACAAACCAGATGAGGCCCGTCATGTAGAATACGGACAGGAGATGCGCCGCCCAGATCCCGGTTACGATGTCCTGACTCATGGTGTCTTCTGTTCGAAGGCCTGTTGAGTCACATGATGGCGATAGGTGAAAAGGCGGTCGAGCTTTTTGTTCATGATCGGCCCGCCGATCAGACGGCCGAACCAGCCCAGCGGCAACTCAAATTCGATCCAGTCCTCCAAGATACAAGCTTGGCCGCCGTCCGGGATCATCCGATGCACATGACGCCAGGACCGGAACGGGCCTTGCACCTGCCTATCGGTAAACGAGCGGCCGGGCTGATAATCGCAATGCGTCAGATCCCAGCGCAATGCGAACGGCATGGGCCCAACCAGCAGGTAGACTTCCGCGCCGTCCCTGATCCCGCCCACATGACGCAGCACCCGCACCTTCTCCCCGGACGGCGTCAACCGTTGAAACGCGCCCGGCGCTTCGTGCCAGGCGAACACCGCTTCCGCAGACGCCGGAATGCGGGAACGTTTCACAAAGCGGAGCACACTCACTTCGACCCCCTACTCTTGATCGAGCCCAACCCGCCATCGACGCCCAGGACCTGTCCGGTCACCCAGCTTTGCATCGGATCCAGAAACCATTCGACCGCGGAAGCCACTTCGTCGGCCTCGCCGATCCGCCCCAGCGGATGCATCTTGACGGAAGCCTGCAGGGCCACCTCGTTGGCCGTGATTTTGGCGGCCAACGGCGTGCGCGTCAGTCCCGGCGCAACCACATTGAACCGGATTTGTTTCGGGGCGTAGGTGGCCGCCGCGGATTGCGCCAAGCCAATCAATCCGGCCTTGGCCGCCGCGATGGCTTCGTGATTCGGCAAACCCACGCGCGCGGCCACGGTGGACAAGAAAACCACCGAGCCCCCTTCTTGGGGGAAGGCGCGGGCCACCGCACGGGTAATTGAAAACGCGGAAGTCAGGTTCACGGCCAATGTCTCGTCCCATTCCTCGTCGCTGGTGAGATGCGCCGGTTTAAGCAGCATGGTCCCGAAACAGTTCACGACGCCATCGAGTCGCCCGTACACGGAAAGGGCCTTCTCCACCACCGCGTTGATCGAGGCCGAATCGTTCGCCTCGGCTACGGCCGTTTCGGCCTCCCACGCGGACGCCCATTCCTGTAACGCCGCTTTGTTTCGGCCCGCGCCCATGAGGCGCGCACCGCGCTCCGCCAAGCGACGCCCCACGGCACGGCCGATACCGCCGTAGGCGCCATAAATGATGAATACACGATTATTCAGACTAGCAGACATGATTGACTCCCTTGATTGCTAGCGGAGTCGGACAAGCCAAAGGAAACTGACTGGCAGTTGCCTCTTGCCGTGTGATCCGCTATTCTGCCTTGAGGAGTGACCGTATCCATGACCGCACATGACCCTATCCATAATAGCGTGCTGGACACGATCGGCTGGACGCCGATCATTTATCTGAATCGTTCCGCAGCAGGTCTGGCTCCCCGGGTCGCCGTCAAAATTGAGGCGTTCAATCCGGGCGGCAGCGCCAAAGACCGCATCGCCCTCGCCATGATTGAAGATGCCGAGACGCGCGGCGCGTTGAAGCCGGGCGGCACCATCATCGAAGCGACAGCGGGCAACACGGGACTCGGCCTCGCCCTGGTCGGTGCGGTGCGCGGGTATCGCTGTATTTTTGTCATGCCCGACAAGATGAGCGACGACAAGGTGCGCCTACTGCGCGCGTACGGAGCCGAAGTGGTCATCACGCCGACGAGCGTGCCGCCGGACTCGCCCGAGAGTTACAACGGCGTCGCCGAGCGGTTGGCCCGCGAAATTCCCGGCGCCTGGCGGCCGAACCAGTTCAGTAACATCGCGAACCCGCAGGCGCATTACCGCCATACCGGTCCGGAAATCTGGGCACAGACCAACGGGCGCATCACCGTCTTCGTCGCGTCCGCCGGCACGGGCGGCACGTTGAGCGGGGTTGGGCAGTACCTGAAGGAAAGGAATCCGGACATCAAGATCATCGGCGCCGACATTGAGGGTTCGATTTTGTCCGGCGACACGCCCAAACCGTGGAAGGTCGAAGGGATCGGTGAGGATTTTGTTCCCAAAACGCTGAACGCGCAGGTCATCGACGAATGGATCCGGGTCAGCGACGCCGAATCGTTCAGTACCGCGCGGCGCATCGCCCGCGAGGAAGGATTGCTGCTCGGCGGCTCCTGCGGGACGGCGTTATCGGCGGCGTTCAAGTACGCGCCGCGCTGTACGCCGGACGACGTGATGGTCGTGCTCTGTCCGGATACGGGCCGGAATTATATCAGCAAGATGTATAATGAAGAGTGGATGGCCGAGAACGGATTCATCGATCGACCGGCCGAGAAGATCACCGTGGGCGATCTGCTGACCACGTTGGGCCGCGCCGGCAAGGTGATTGCGCTCGGGGTACAAGACACCCTGCAGAAAGCGATTGACGCCTTTCATGAATACGGTTTTTCGCAGTTGCCCGTGGTTGAAGACGGCCACGTCGTGGGCGCCGTGGAAGAGATCACGCTCATGCGCGCCCTGCACCAAGGACTGACGCCCGCGGAGATTTCCGTGCGCGACGTCATGGCGCGGCCGCTGCCCGAACTGGACGAGCACACCTTAATGGAAGAAGCGTATCGCCTGCTGTTGGCGGGACATCCCGCCGTCACCGTGTCGAAGGAAGGCCGGTTGACCGGCATCGTGACGCGTTCGGATTTGATGCGTTTTTATGAAAAAGTACCGCGCAAGGAGTAATACAGTGAAGTTTTCAACGCGAGCCATACACACCGGACAATCCGCGGACCCTTCGACGGGGGCCGTCATCCCGCCTCTGTACTTATCCACAACTTACCAACAGGAAAGTCCGGGCGTACACAAGGGGTACGAATATTCGCGATCCCAAAACCCGACCCGCGAATCGCTTGAGGCTTGTCTCGCCTCGCTGGAAGCAGGCGAAGCATGCGCCGCGTTTTGCTCGGGCCTGGCGGCGACCAACGCCCTCCTGCAGATGCTGCGTCCGGGCGACGGATTTGTCGCGGGCCACGACCTCTATGGCGGCACGTTTCGCTTGCTCAACACGGTGTTCAAGGAATGGGGCCTGGAAGTCGTCCGCGCGGAATCCGGCGAACCGGAGGCGTACAAGAAGGCGTTGGCCTCGCTGAAACGTCCGCGCATGGTTTGGCTCGAATCGCCGACCAATCCCCTGCTCGACATCGTCGATATCAAGGCCGTGTGCGACGCCGTGAAGCGCGACTCCGTGCAGGTCGTGGTGGACAACACCTTTGCCACGCCGTACCTGCAACAGCCGCTTGCGTTGGGGGCGGACTACGTCATGCACAGCACGACCAAATATCTCGGCGGTCATTCCGATGTCATCGGCGGCGCGGTGATTGCGCGCACGGCGGAATTGCTGGAACCGATCCGTTACCTGCAAAACACCGCCGGCCTGATTCCCGGGCCGATGGATTGCTATCTCGTGCAACGCGGACTCAAGACACTGGCCGTGCGCATGGACCGGCATTGTGGCAACGCCGCGCAACTGGCAGAAGCGTTGTCCGGCATGAACGGATTGGCGCGCGTGATTTACCCCGGTCTGCCCGCCCATCCCGGCCACGCGATTGCGAAACGGCAGATGCGCTCATTCGGCGGCATGATTTCCATTGAGTTGGCGGACGGGTTTGAGGCCGCGAAATCGTTCTGCACCAAGGTAAAGGTCTTTGCGTTGGCCGAAAGTCTGGGCGGCGTGGAATCGTTGTGCTCGCATCCGCCGAGCATGACCCACGCCAGCGTGGCGCCGGAAGACCGCCGCGCGCGCGGGATCAGCGACGGATTCGTCCGGCTCAGTGTCGGGATCGAAGACGCGGACGACCTGATTGCGGACGTTCAGCAGGCGCTGGCATAAAACGAGGCGGGCGTGTCTGAGTTCCTCATGCACTAGGAAATGTGATGTAAGTCGTTGATTTTTGACTGAACGATTGCGCTATCGGGTGTCCCGATTTGTAACCGGGAGTCAATGCCGTAAGGCGTGTTCGCTACGCCACGTTGGATTGGACGCGCGCGGTGTGGTTGGTCTTCATCCAAAGCGGTGTCGCCGTCCTCTTCCGCTTCGCTACAGAGGACTCTGCCACCGCAGTCCAAAT
>SKXR01000148.1 GCA_007128275.1 Kiritimatiellia bacterium | reverse complement strand
TCGCCGTACGTCGTCACATAGGCGCGCCGGCTCATGTAGGCATACAACGCCCCGATCAACGCCACGGCCACGAGCGCGTTCCCCAAATGGATCAGCGCCATGGTCGCCAGACACCCGATCGCACCCGTCAACGCGGTGCTCCAATGGAACCATTTGAACCGGGGCCGAAACGAGGGATTGGAACCAAACGCCTCCACAAAAGCCGCCACATTGATAATCATGTAGGTGCAGAGGAAGAACATGGTGACCAAGGCCGCAACGCGGTTGAACGCGGTCCCGGCATCGTCCGCCGTGGCGATCCAAAGCACGATCAGCGTGATGACGAACGTCACCATCAATGCACGGCGCGGCTCATCCCCCGTGCGGGTGCCGAGGGCCAGCGCGTTGAGCGGTCGCAGCAGGCGATCGCGCGCGATCGCCTGCATCACGCGCGGCGCGGCCATGAAGGAGCTCATGGCGCTGGATATGGTCGCGGCAAACATGCCCGCCACGACCAGAAACCCGGCGCCGAGCAGGGCGTTCCACACCAACGAGGCGTAGGGCGATTCCAACAGGACGGACCGCGATTCCGCGCCGCCCAGGAGTATGATTTGAAGTGCGTACACCAGAAAACCAACCAGCACCGCGACGAGTGTACCGCGCGTGAGGGATCGGCCGGGATCGCGCAGATCGCCTGACATGTTGATCCCCGCCATGATGCCGGTGACCGCCGGGAAATAGATCGCAAAAACAATCCAGAAACTCATGTTCGCCGAAAAGTCCGGAGACCAATTCTCGCGGAACAGAACCGGGTCAAATTTCAGAGCCAACCCGCCGAGGAAGGTGATGATCGCGAGGGCAAGGACACCCAGCACGAGGAACTGCGCTTTCAGGGCCCATTTGACTCCCGCATAGTTCAGCACAAACAGCAGCGTGGCCGTGCCGATGCAGATCCAACGGATGTGATCTTGCAGCGCCGGGAAACTCTGCACAAACGCCTCGGAAAAGCCCAGAATATAGAAAGGGACAGAGAGCGACTGGGCAAAATAGAGCGTAATGCCGATGGCGCCGCCAAATTCAGGACCCAGCACCCGGGAAATCAAATAATATGCGCCACCGCCGTGCACCTGCGTGTTTGTTGCAATGGCGCCGATGGAGAGCACCGTCAACAAGACAATGGTTTCCGCGCTAAGCAGGATGAGCAACGCCCCGCTGACACCGCCCTGTCCGACCACGAAACCGGCGCGCAAAAACATGATAACGCCGAGGATGGTTAGAACGGACGGCGTGAACACCCCGGCAAAGGTGCCGAGCTGATGTTTCGTATGGCCCTTGGCTGAGGAGTCGGACGTCTCCATGATTACCCCTCCGTCGGAGGCGCATCTCCGCTCTTTCGCTCCGATAAGCGCACCACTCCGATGCAGATTTCGTACAAGATGAGCAGCGGCACGGCCATGATCAATTGCGTGAATACATCGGGCGGAGTGAGGATCATCGCCATCACCAGCAGGATCACCCACACATAACGGCGGCGCTCCCGCAACTGACGGGAAGTCAGAATGCCAAGCTTGCCGAGGATCACCAGGATGACCGGCATTTGAAAGGCAATCCCGAAGGCGAGCAAGAGATGCACGGTAAACGCGACGTAACTGGTCACCTGTGGAACCGGTTGGATGCCGAGCCAATCGTGCATGCCGAACATCATGGTCAACGCCACCGGCAAGGTGCCCTTGTACCCCAACAAGACGCCGACCACGAAGAGCAATACCGAGAAGCCGCCCGCCCGCCGGATCGCCGTGCGTTCGGTCTCCGTAAGGCCCGGGAAGATAAACTGCCCGATGAAGAACACCAGGAACGGCGCGCTGATCAACAGCCCGCCCCACAAGCCGATGCGCATGGCGACGGTAAACGCGCCGGTGATCTCAATGGATTGAAGAAATAGGTCCGGGCGATCGATGGTTCTATCCAAGGGCGCTTTGAGAAGGGCAAAGATTTGCGGGGCAAACGGCAGGGCGATGGCCGTGCCCACGGCCAGCGCCACGGCGCATCGAATGAGCATCTTACGTAGATCTTCGAGATGCTCCATGAAGGGTTTGGCGTCGCCGTCGGGCGCGTCCCCCGGAAGCGCCCTCATGGTTTCTCCCCCGGTTGCTCGTCCGGTTCGTCTACCGCTCCGTCGCCGGATGTTTCGGCTTCCGTCTTGGGCACCGCGCCCGGCAAGGGTTTGGGCGGCTTTTCGGATTCGTCCTCCGCGTGCATGATCTCGTCCGACACCTCGCGCGCCGCCCGGCGGAATTCTTCCAGCGTCTTGCCCA
This sequence comes from Kiritimatiellia bacterium, assembly GCA_007128275.1. GTDB lineage: Bacteria > Verrucomicrobiota > Kiritimatiellia > SLAD01 > SLAD01 > SKZA01. Next base: position 3,844 of record SKXR01000148.1, on the reverse strand, counting down.
GCGTACGCGCCATCTTGGGAAGATTCTTGGAACCGAATAGCAGCAGAACAACCAGGAGGAGGAGCAGAATCTCGCCCCCACCCGGCATGCCGAAGGCGGCCAGGACCGTATGTACGGATATGTTCATCGTTGCCACGAGCGTGGATCATTACACGCCCGGCACCGGGAATGCAACATCGGCCGTAGAAGTCCAGGCACGTAACCGCGTTTACTCGTTCGGCAAGCGTACACGAATCCGGAACAGTTCCATTTCCTTTTCCGTCAGGAGATTGGTCAGCGTTATTGATCCGCCGACCCCGGTGAGGTTGGTCATGCCATCGAGCGGGCTCCATTGAGTAGGCTCTAAGCGCGTGGTCGCGTCCACATCGTACACGCGGTCCGGCGAGGCCGGCCAGACGTAGATTTGCCCGATGGTCTCGTACACGATGCTGGTGCCGATCTCATAAGGCGGAACGGGGTTCGTCCATACATGAGTCCAGAAGTTGGTTCCGTAGGCCGGCCACACATGCGCAAATCGCAAATAGGATTGCGGATCGGTCGGGTCGGTGTCGGCGATGTATTCATCGCCTGTGGACACGCCGTCGCCGTCGTGGTCCATGTCCACGCTGACCTCGAATTGATTCGTGATGCCGTATGCTGCGAGCCACCACAGCGGTACGTTTCGATTCGTGGTCACATGGGCGGCAAACATGGCGTGAATGGCCCGTGGAGCAATCATGCTCACCATTAACGGGTTGTCAGCACCGGCTGCGTCGCCGGTCCACTGATCCAAATAGAAGTAGGCATTGGGTGTGGCGCCCACTTCGACGAAGCCGCCTGCAGCAACCCACGCTCCGGTGACGGAGACCGAGCCGTTCGGTCCGGCCGAGGCGGCGAACCAATAGTTGGTGGACCAGTTCCAAATCAATCGGGTGTGGTTGGTCACGGCGAAGACCGCTTCCGTTCCCGCGCCACCAAACGGCTCATGATCCTCGAGCGTCCACGCCGACGCAACCAACTGTGTGGTTCCCCACGTTACCGGCGAGGTCACCGTGTTGGTGATGACCATATCTTCAACCACCGGATGTTCGCCGGCCGGCGGGTCGATGTAGGCATACGCCGATTCCACCGCAACGGTGAAGATGCCGAGACTGCGGAAGCTGATGCTGACGGGCTCCGCGGGGCCCACGTTGCCCTCACCGGGCTGATTCGCCACGACCATCACCCAGCCGCGATCCTGGTAGGCCAGCGTGACCGGATCAAGCTGATACGCGGGACCGGGTATCACTTCAAAGAATACCGGCAAGCCGGACGAGGAGGTCGCACTCAACACCGTCGTATTCGTTATCACCTGATTTGGGATGGGATCGAACACGATATACTGATCGACCGGCAGCACGGCCAGTGTCCCGGTGCTGGATCCGGCATACAAGTCGTCATCAATCATGGCGGTCACAAAATACTCGCCGCTTTCAACCGGCGCCTCCGGATCACCGTCGTACGTGAAGTCGACGGTGAGACCGACAGGCATGGTGGTCGCCGTGACATGACGCGCGGTGCCGTCATAGAGCTGCTCGAGGTCGTGCAGATACACGTCCGCCTCGGCCTTCAGGACAGACAGGATGATCGACAGTTCGCCGTCATAGATGACCGTGTCCACCACGCCGGTTACGGTATAGATGCCGGGCAACACAGGCGCCCCGATGGCGCCGTCGTACGTTACGGATATCGGCAAGCCGGCCGGAACGGTGGTAGCCGTGACCGCACGCGGCGATCCGTCATACATTTGCGTGACCGGAGCGAAGTGGATAGCCGCCGTCGCCCGCTCTACGGTGACCGTCCAAATCAGATCCGGCGCGGCTTCCCATTGGGCATTGCCCGCTTGATGCGCCCGCACCACCACATCGCCCGCGGCGGAATAGTTCATCTGCGCCGGACTGGTGGCGGAAGAGAGCGCACCCGGCCCGGAAAGAATTTCCAATCCGACCGGCAATCCGGACGTGGCGGAAGCCAGCACGGGTGTCGCTTCGGTGGTCCGCGCGTGGTCCTCGACGGCAACGGAAATCTCCTGTTGTCCTTGGAACACGTGAAGCGTGCCGGCGGCTGCACCCTCATAGTTTGTTTCATGCACGGTACCGGTGACCGAGTAACTGCCTACCAGAATCGGCGCTTCGCCGCCTTCATACGTAAACGTCACATTCAGGCCGGCAGGCATGGAGGTGGCGGTAACAAAACGCGCCGCCCCGTCATGCCATTGCTCCAGTCCAAGCAGATGAACCGTCGCCGGAGCGCGCGCAACCACCAGCGCGCCGGTGGCCGCGCCCTGATATACCGCATCGAGGATCTCGGCGGTGATCTCGTATTCCCCGGCGTCAACCGGAGCGTTGGTCAGTCCCGCGTACCGGATACGCACGTTCAGTTCTTCGGGTGAAGTGTCCGCCGTGACGATGCGCGGAGTACCATCATACGTTTGCGCAAGAGTACCCAGCGTGATGGACGCCATGACGCGATCCACCACAAATTCATTGGTCACGGTCGTTGCGGGCAACCACAACTCGTTGCCGGATTGCGAAGCCGACACACGCACCACGCCCACGCCGTTGAACGATAGCGAGCTTCCGTTCACAACGGCGGGTCCGCTGACCACGTCATAGTTGACCGGCAAACCGCTGCCGGCGGAGGCGGCCATCACCACCACCGATGTGACCACCTGATCGGGAATCACGGGGAAGTCGATGGTTTGGCTTTGCGGCTGTAGATAGGTGAATCCGTTTTCGCGCACCGTAACGCCGAAGGACGACGAGACCATGTGTACGTCGCCGGTTACCGAACCTGAAGCCGTACCGGCCACCACGACCACCTGTGTCGCGGACTGGCTTACGATGATCGCTGGAATACCGGCCAGCGTAACGGATACGATGTCGGACCCGCTCCCGAGGTTCGACCCGCGAATGGTGACTTCATAGCCTCCGTCCACGTCGCCGACTTCCGGAACCACGGCGGGCGCGTTCACACCATAGTCGCGGTTGGGCGCGGGAATGTTGTGCTGGCCGCGCGCATTCGAGCCCCACACCACCAACGTGCCGTCTTCCTTGAGGCCGATGGAGTGGTCGCCACCGCCCGCGACTTCGACAAAATCGATATTGGGTGCAGGCACATTCAACTGGCCATTAGGGTTATCGCCCCAGGCTACGACCGTGCCATTGGTCTTGATGGCCAGCGCGTGGTTGCGACCTGCGGCTACGGCCACAAAGCCCTCGTTCAGGCCGGGCGGCGGACCAAGCGTCCCCCACGTGACGACGGCACCGTCATCCTTCAAGCCTACCGAGAAGGTGTTACCCGCCGCCATCGAAACGAAGTTGCTGTTTGGTGCGGGCACGTTGCATTGTCCCTGACCGTTGGCGCCCCAGGCATAGATGGTTCCATCAGAGGCCAGCGCAAGACTATGATTGGCGCCGGCAGCCACCGCGATGATGTCCCCGTTCACGGGAGGTGGATTGGCTTGACCAAAGAAATTCCAGCCGACCGCCGTGACCACGCCGTTGCTACGCAGATATAAGGCGTGATCGTCGCCCGAACTCATCATCGCATACCCTTCATTCGGGGCAGGCACATTCAATTGACCGTAAAAATTGTTACCGGCTGTAGCGATAGAACGATCCGAACGCAGGTACAAGGAACTGCCGTAACTGGCGGCCACGGCGATGAAGCCCGCGTTGGGCACGGGAATGTTGTTCTGTCCATAATCATACTGGTTGTTGCCCCACGTGACCGCCGTGCCGTCGGAGCGCAACGCGACGGTATGGTCGGCGCCGGCGCCAATCATGCCGTGCGTGGGACGCGGCAAAAGCGGGCCATGAATCTT
>SKXR01000101.1 GCA_007128275.1 Kiritimatiellia bacterium | reverse complement strand
TCGGACGCGGCCCTTGGCGCTGTCCACTTCGGCGTTGATGATGCCGGGTTCGCGTTCGATTTCGCGGCGCAAGGTTTCCGCGGCGGTATGGGCGCCCGCTTCATCCTTATGGTGTGACGTATGCATCTTGCTTTAGAATAATCCAGCCCCCGTGGCGGGACAAGAGGATTGAAGAGAGGGAGGCAACGAGGGGGAGTGTCAGGGTCATTCCGTTCTCTGCATCGCATTGGGAAAGTGGTGGTTACCCTCTTTCTGGAGGGCGGAGCTATGCGACGCCGGGAACGTGAATGGAAACCTAACCGCCTCCATTTCTATTCAACGCGACATCACGGGCTCGTGTAACTCGCCCCTCCAAGGTGACTGTTTTTTTTTCGAAACGGGTTGATACATGAGGAGTTAGGTTGGAGAACGTATTGACCCTGGGATGCCGTCAAGAAGAAGTCGGAAGGAAAGCCGCTCATCTTTTTGGTGGCGGTGCGATAACGACCACCCATTCGCCCTTTATCGCCCGGCCCTCGTAGGCGGCCAGGATATCGCCCGGCAAGCCGAACGTCGATTCTTCGAAGCGTTTGGTGAGTTCCCGGCCGACATAGAGTTCTCGGTCAGGCGCGAGATCGTTTAATTCCGTCATCAACTTCATCGCGCGATACGGCGATTCATAGAGCACCACAGGCCACTCGCCGCTCAACAATTCCCCCAAACGCCGGCGGCGCGCGCCGGATTTGTGCGGGAGAAAACCGTCGAAGACGAACCCCTTTCCTCCATAACCGCTTAAGGCAATGGCGGAGGTTACGGCGGACGGGCCGGGCACCACATAAACCGGAAGATCCGCCCGTCGGCAGGCGGACACGACATGCGCCCCGGGATCGGACACCCCGGGCATGCCCGAATCCGAGACCAGCGCCAGCGCGGCGCCGTGGCGGATGCGGTCGAGCACGGCATCCGATCGGCTTGCTTCATTGAACCGATGACAACTGATCAACGGGGTATGGATATCGTAGCGGCTCAAAAGCTTGCGCGTATGGCGCGTGTCCTCCGCAAGGATCGCCGCCACCGAGCGCAGGGTGTCGAGCGCGCGCGCGCTGATGTCGCTTAGATTCCCGATGGGCGTGCCGACCACGTACAGGCCGGGCGCCAACGCGTCCTCCGTGATTCCTTCCTCGTGTTTTCCGTGTCCCATGCGCGGCCTGATTCCTTTCGCCTCAACAGTATGCCACACCGCGCGCGCGCCGTGAAGCGCGGCCTGTGTCACCAGAATTCGTAGCGGCCGTACGCGAGCACGTAGACTCCGAGCAGGAGGTTCGTGAGCACGTGGGCGAGCGCGGCGGCCCAAATATCACGTGTACGGATCATCAGCCAGAGATACGCGACGCCCGCCAAAAAGCCGACGGCCCACTGCATATGTTCCACGGCGAAAACGGCGCTGACGGCAAGAAACATCGGCGTATGCCATGTTCCGAGATCCACTTTCAGGAAGTTGCGGCCCAACAACCAACGATACAACCACCCGCGCCAGAAAAATTCTTCGATGACGGCGATCACGAACGCGGAACCCGCCAAACGAAACAGCGTGAGTGACCATCCGCACACCCGCGGGTCAAACGGCGATATGTCCGGCGCCTCGGCGACGCTCCACGGGGGAAAGATGAAGTATTTCAAATAGAATTCGCGAAACGCCGGCGAACGGTCCCCCACCCAACCGGTCTCGGGAAACACCCACACAACAAAGACGCCGACACCGACAAGCACCGCCAACGGAACATTCCGCCACTGCAACGGCCGGTACCAGCGCCACGGACGGAAATAAAGGAACAGCCCCAATCCGGCAACGGTCTGGACGGCGTACACCCACGCGCGGATCACGGCATCATCATCAATCGCGAACTGACCAATCAGAAAGATGCAGGCAATCCAAAAAAGGAACGGAGCCACGTGCCCCCACGTCGCCTCGCGAATCTCTTCGCGCTCCGCCCACTCTTCCTCCGTCAATGTTCGCCGGGCGGTTGTGTCCTGTTGCTCTTGCGTCATGTTTCCCCGTGTGGTTTAGTCGGGCGAAATTAAACATACTTCCGAGGGGAAACCCATGAAAAAAATCGTTTTAGGAACCATCATCGGCCTGCTCTTCAGCATGACCGCGCAGGCTTCCCGCATAAGCTGGCAGCCCGGCGAGCCCTCCCAACACGAGCGCGTGACCATTACCCTGCAGGGATATGAGCCCGGGGACGTGCTCCACTGGGGCGTGAACAAGAGAGGGAGAAGCTGGGTGCGCCCCATCGCCGCGTATCGCCCGGAAGGATCGACGCTATACGGGGATGCCGTCCGCACCCCGTTCGAAAGCACGGACGAAGCCGGCGTCGGACGCGTGGTGCTGGGCCCCTTCATCGATACCAACCAAGTGGTGGCCGCCGTGGTTTTTGCGCTCTCGCGCGCCGACGGGTCCTGGGATAATAACCGGGGCGAAGACTATTTCATTCCCGTCACGGCAGGCCGAATCATGGTCAGCCCCACACAGCCCACCGCCCAGGATGTCATTGACGTCACGGTCCACAACAGCCGGCCCGGCGGCCTGCTTCGATGGGGCGTCAATGAAGAGAAAGAACGTTGGACCACGGTCCATCCCGTTAACCGACCCGACGGGTCCGTCCTGGCGGACGACGAAACCGGCGTCGACTCGCCCTTGAGCGACCCGGATGAAGAAGGCCGGTCCGTGATCCGTCTCGGGCCGTTCCATCATGGGGAGCAGGTCGTTAAATCCCTTCATATGGCCGTGCATTGGGACAAGGAATGGGACACGGACGGGGGGCGCAACTACAATGTGGCCATTCAATGGCGCGATCCGGAAGATCCGCACGCCATCCGCATCGCGCGTCCTGCGGCGGACCAGTCCGTTGACGAGGCGATGACGGTGGAGGTGGAGGCCTCGCACGTCACGGAACTGGAATTGTGGCTGAACGGCGAACTCCTGGAGACCCTCACGGAGCCGCCCTTTGCGCGCGAGCTTCGGGTGACCGATCTGCCCTACGGCCCGCACACTCTGACGGCGCGGGCCAGCCATCAGGGTGAAGTCAAACTCGATACGCGCTCTTTCTGGCACATCCCCGTCTTGCTCGAGGCGCCCATGCCCGAAGGCGTGGGGTATGGCGCCACGGATCACGGCGACGGGACCGTGACGTTTGCGCTCTACGCGCCCGGCAAGAGATTCGTGTCGTTGGTGGGCGATTTCAATGCGTGGGATCCCGACGCGGACCGTATGATTGCCGCGCCGGACGGGTCATGGTGGATCACGCGCGCACTGGAACCCGGCACGCACCTTTATCAATACGACATCGACGGCGCAATGGTGTTGGGCGATCCATACGCCCACCAGGTGGACTGGACCAACGACCAGTGGCAAAAGGGGTGGGAACCGCAACATGCGCGCACGGTATTGGAAGTGGGGGCGACGCCGTTCGAGTGGACAGCCGAAGGATATCAGCGCCCCAGTCTGGAAGAGTTGGTGGTCTATGAGTTGTACATTCACGATCTGGCCCCCGGGGAAGGCTTCGACGGTGTGATTGCCCGACTCGATTATATCGCCGACCTTGGATTCAATGCGATTGAACCGTTGCCGTGGCATCCCTGGCCGGGCCGGGAAAGCTGGGGATACAATCCGGCTTTTCATTTCGCCGTCGAACAACTATACGGCACACCCGACGACCTTAAACGCCTGATTGACGAAGCCCATCAGCGTGGCATGGCCGTGATTATCGACATGGTCTTGAATCACGCGGAATGGGGTTCCCCGCTCTATCAATTGTACGGGCGGGATTACGAGGCCAGTCCCTACTTCCGCGAATATGACGGACACAATTGGGGGTTCCCGAAAATCGATCAGGAATCGCCGGCCGTGAAACGCTACGTGGCCGATGTGATCCGGTTTTGGATCGAGGAATACCGCATCGACGGCTTCCGCTACGACGCGACCCGCTGGACCGGCTGGCAAGGCTACAACGATTGGGGCGCCAGCTGGTACGCGTACGTGGCGCGCAACGCGGATCCGGACAACATTCAGATAGCCGAACATCTGCCCATCGAGCCGCCGCTGATTACGGACACGGAAATGGATACCGGCTGGCATGCGGAATATCGTTGGCGTATGCGCGAAATGATTACGCGCGCTGAACTGAATCCGAACGCTTTTGCCGAATCCATGGACGGACGGCGCGTCGGATTCCAGAACTCCTTCCAACGCATGCCCTACACCGAAAGCCACGACGAAGAGCGCGTGGTGCGCGAATTACGGGAAGCCGGTTTTGATGAAGAGGAGGTGTTCCGGCGCGCCACCATGGCCATCGCCCTGCCACTGACCACGCCCGGTGTCCCGATGATCTATGCCGGCCAGGAGTTCGGAGAATTCACGAAGAAACACGTGGGTTGGAATCCGCTGAGTTGGTACCTGCTCGCGCGGGAACACAACCGCGCCCTGCATGACGCGACCCGCGCGCTGGTGCGCCTGCGGACCACGCATCCGGCCTTGCGCGAAGAAAATCTGCGCATCCTGGCCGCCGATCCCAAGACGGGATTGGCGCTGTACGAACGCGATTCCACCCCCCACCTGGTACAGGTCGCCGCCAATTTCGGGCGTGAAGAGGTGGCCTTGTCCGTGTATCTTCATGGCGATGTGACGTGGCTGGACGCGATCAACGAAACGCCTCACGCTTCGGGCGTCACGGAGTTGACCCTGCAACCGGGTGAAGTGCGCGTATGGGCGACGATCCCGAATGAAAACGACCGTGAATGACATCCCTCATATGGATCGCACGGACTGGCTGAAACGCGTCGATGCCGGCTTGGCGCGACGGCCGGCAAATTACTTCTCCATGTATTCCTCGATCGTCGGCGGGATCGTGACCGATCCCGCCCTCATGGCGATCCCGGTGGATGATCATCTGGTGCATCGCGGCGACGGCGTGTTTGAAACGCTCAAGTGCGTGGAAGGCGGCATTTACAATCTCCGCGCGCACCTTGAACGACTCACGCATTCCGCGGAAGGCATACGCCTCGCTGCGCCTTTCTCCATGAAAGAGAGCGAAAACATCATCGTACAGACCGTCCGTGCCGGTGGCCGACAGGATGTGCAAATTCGCGTCCTGCTATCGCGCGGACCCGGCAGCCTCGGCGTGAACCCGAACGATTGTCCGGAACCGCAGCTCTACGTGATTACCGCCCCGCTGGTGCGGCCCTTCATGGAAACCCGCCCGAATGGAGCACGGATCGGTCTTTCGCGTATCCCGCCCAAACCGCCGCCGTTCGCCGCACTAAAGACCTGCAACTATCTGCCGAACGCGCTCATGGCCGGCGAAGGCTCGGAGCGGGGCTTGGATTTCATGATCGGTCTGGACGCCGATGCACACGTTTTGGAAGGTCCCACGGAGAATCTCGCTGTCGTGACGGACGACGGATGGTTCGTCACGCCCGACGCGCCGCATGTTCTTCCGGGCACGACATTGGATCGGGTCATGGCGCTGGCCGGGCCCCTCGTCGCGAGCGGCATGCTGAAGGGCATACGAAAGGAGCGGTTGCCACGCTCGGTTTTGGCGCATGCCCGGGAGATATTCATTCTCGGAACCTCGCACGACGTCGTCGCCGTAACGGAAGTGGAAGACGAACGCGTCGGTACGGGGGCGCCCGGACCGGTTTTCGCTCAACTCTCGAGCCTGCTTCGCGCAGACATCCGTACCAACAAAGAACGGCGCACGGAAATCTTCTGATCGTAAAATCCGGCCGGAGGGCAGCGGGATCACTTCTATGTCGCCGCTGTCTTCTTGAATGGGCGGCGCGGAGCACCGCCCTACGAAAGAGCGCGGAACGGAAATCGTAGGACGCTCCTCCGGGCCGTCTTGGAATGATAGGGAATCAGGGACAGAGAACAATGAAGGGGAATCAGGGACAGAGAACAATGAGAGACATAGGGAATCAGGGACAGAGAACAATAAGAGACGGAGGGCTCCCTGCTCGACTCGGCACCCACTTTCTCGCCTGCGCCCCTTCCGCTTTTTCCAAAAATAGTGCTTGACGAAATGACGCGACTACATATCATTTACTGTTGGAAGCATAACCAAGCTGATGTGAAGCGAATACAAAGTTATTAACAGCATGGTTGTGACTGGTTGGATGACCAAGCCATCAGGGAAACTCGGTAAAGATTAACCATGTCTTTTTGGGGGAGGTGATTGGCTCGAGCATAACGGAATACGAAAATTGAATGAGCGGTATATTGCCGCCAATTAAGAAGTAGTTAACTGTGTTTGCGGTAAATCAATCAGTAAGCAAGGAGAGAAAACGTATGAAGAAAATCATTGCATTAATGATGGGTGTTTCGATGATTGCGGCGTCCAGCTACGGCGTCATGATCAACGAAGGAACCCGGGAACTGCAACTGCAAGGGTCCTACGACTTTGCGACGGCAGACGGCTCGGCGATTGATCTGTCAATCGGCTTGGGTTACTTCGTCATTGACGGCGTGCAGGTCGGCCTGTTCGGAGCCATTGCCGACAGCGACAGCGTACAGGCCTATGGTCTGGGCGTTTTCACCGAATACAACATGGATCTCGGTGAACCGATTGTCCCGTTTGTGGGCGTATCGGTTGGCTGGGCCGAAACCGAAATCGACTTCGGCGGCGAAGTCGGCAAGGTGAAAGATGACGCCGTGGTCGTCGGCGGTGAAGCCGGTGTGAAGTACTTCATTGCGGAAAATATCGCGGTCTCCCTCTCCTATCTGTTTGAGTGGGCGAACGAAGATATCTTCTTTGATGACGACGAAGCCGAAGACACAAACCACAGCATTCAGCTGGGTATGCGGTTCTTCTTCTAATTAAGCGAAGTCTCAACAAGGAAAACCTCCCCGAGCAATCGGGGAGGTTTTTTTTGCTAGAAACGTCCGCCCAGTCCAAGAAACACGCCGTAACGCGTGGTCTCTACCCACTCCAGTCTTGCGACGCCCGTCGAGCCGTCGGCGAAGAAGGTGGTGTCGGTTCCGTCTTTCGCCCTCATGTGAAACCACCAAAACCCGATTTCGCCATACATGGACGGCGTAAAATCGTAGGCCAGCGACGTCTTCAATTCGGCGCCGGTTCCGGCGGACGCCTCCTGAACGAAGTTGGGGGGCTCACTACGAAAATCCCCTCGTAGATTCCAGAACGCGTCTCCTTCGAAGCGAATGCCGAACAATCCCATCAACTCTGCTTGCACGCGCACCCGCTCCGCCAGCGGAATCCGGCCGCGAAGGCCCAGGCGAAACGCGCTCCACGCGAAGCGGTAGGTAGAATCCAAACCAGCCAGCGGCTGATGAACCCGTTCCTCAAACAACACCGTCATGACGCCGTTGCGATCGTTAAGGTCTTCCTCGTAATACAGGAACCCGGCCACCACATCCCAATCGCCTGCAATCATTCGAAAATCCACCAGCTCGTTGAGGCGAAAGTAGGTGTTGATGTCCACCACGGTCAAATCGCCGCGGGTGACCGCGACCGACTGGGCCAGCATGAACTCGCCTTCACCGTCCAAATCATACCAGTCCGTGTCGATATTTTCTCCCCCCGTCACATCGCCGAAACCGTAGGCGGCGGAAAGGCGGAACCAGGGATTGACGCGATACTCGGCATGCAGGCGATAGATGAAACTATCGAGGTCTTCCCATTCGAGGCGCGACCGGCCGGACACCAGTCCGAGCGAGGGATGGTTTTCACGAAAGGAGATTTGCCAACTGCTTTCGCCCCGGCTCATCCAGGTTTGCAGACCGATTTGGAATGCGGGATCGGGAGGGCGTAACGTAGGCCCATCCGCGACGTTCGTCGCGGGGGCTACGACCGCGAACAGGGCCATATACATGGCGATGATCCCGAACGAATACGCGCGCTTCACTGCCGCCATCTCCCTTCTTGATGCCCGCTCAAGAATGCCCCACGTGGAGCCCACGCCCCGGTCCGTATGCGCAGTCCTTTTCCCGGCGTCACGCGCCCGCCAGCGCGCCTTTCATGTATTCGCGACGCATCACGGCGATGTTCTCGATGGAGATGCTCTTGGGACAGGCGGCCTCGCACTCGGCGTGATTCGAACAGTTGCCGAATCCTTCGCGATCCATCTGTTCGACCATCCGCACGGCGCGCCGCTTTCGCTCCGCGGCGCCCTGCGGTAACAAGGAAAACTGCGTAATCTTCGCACTGACAAAGAGCGACGCGGACGCGTTCGGGCAGGCCGCCACACACGCGCCGCACCCGATGCAAGCGGCGGAATCCATGGCTTTCTCGGCAATGTCCTTCGGAATCAGCAAGGCATTGGCTTCGGGCGCCGAGCCGGTGTTCACGGACGTATAGCCTCCCGCTGCTATAATCCGGTCGAACGCTTCCCGGTCCACAACCAGATCCTTGATGACGGGGAACCCGTGCGCGCGGAACGGTTCCACGACGATGGTCTTGTCTTCGGAGAAGTTGCGCATGCGCAATTCACAGGTGGTACACGCCCGCTTCGGGCCGTGCGCCATCCCGTCTACGACCAACCCGCAGGTGCCGCAAATGCCTTCGCGACAGTCGCTGTCAAATTCGATCGGACTTTCGTCCCGCTTGAGCAGTTGCTCGTTCAACAGGTCAAGCATCTCGAGAAACGACATCTCCGGGATCACGTCCTCCACGGTATAGGTCTCGAACCGTCCCGCATCTTGCCGATTCTTCTGTCGCCATACTTTGACTTGAAACTTCATGTCTCTGTCCCTTCTCCATCTGACTGCGGCTCGGCGGGACGCCTCGCCCTACCCCTCCAAACTACAATTGCTCAGGTCGGGCGAACCCTCCGGATGAGCCGGATGCAAGTTTGGCCCTATTTATAACTTCGCTGTGTCAATTTCACGTCATCAAACTCAAGCGGTTCCTTGTGCAGTTCCGGCGTCTTGTTGTCCCCCGTGTATTTCCACGCGGACACGTGACAGAACTTGTCGTCGTTGCGCAAGGCCTCGCCGTCGGCCGTCTGATATTCCTTCCGGAAATGCCCGCCGCACGATTCCTCGCGATCCAACGCGTCGACGGCCATGACTTCGCCCAGTTCCAGGAAGTCCCCCAGCCGTCCGGCGAACTCCAGGCTCTTGTTCAGGTCTTCGTTTGAACCGCCGACCTTCACGTTCTTCCAATAATCCTCGCGCAACGCCTGAATGTCGGAAATGGCCTCCTTCAACCCCGCCTCGTCGCGGGCCATGCCGACCTTCTCCCACATGACACGGCCGAGTTCCCAGTGATAATCGCGCACGGTCTTTTTCCCGTTGATGCCGATCAACTGTTTTGTCTGCTCGTCCACCGCTTTGACGCTTTCCGTAAAGGCCTCGTGATTGGTGGTCATCCCGTCCGGCCGATGTTCGGCGAGATAGTCGCTGATCGTGGCCGGCAAGACAAAGTACCCGTCGGCCAATCCCTGCATAAGCGCGCTGGCGCCGAGCCGGTTCGCGCCATGATCGGAGAAGTTGGCTTCGCCGAGTGCGTACAGGCCGGGCACGGTGGTCATGAGATTGTAATCAACCCATAACCCGCCCATCGTATAATGCGGTGCGGGATAAATGCGCATCGGCATCCGGTAGGGATCCTCGTCCGTAATCTCGTGGTACATGGCAAAGAGATTGCCGTACCGTTCGCGGATAACGCTTTCCCCCAGGCGCCCTATGGCTTCAGCGAAGTCGAGGTAGACCGAGAAGCCGGTTGCCCCCACGCCGTACCCGTTGTCGCAGGCCTCCTTGGCCGCGCGCGAAGAAATGTCGCGCGGGGCGAGGTTGCCGAAGGCGGGATATTTCCGTTCGAGAAAGTAATCGCGTTCGCCCTCGGGAATATCCTGCGGGGGCCGCTTGTCGCCTTTCGTTTTCGGCACCCAGACCCGCCCGTCGTTGCGCAAACTTTCGCTCATCAACGTGAGTTTGGACTGTCCTTCGCCCGCTTGCGGGAGGCAGGTGGGATGGATCTGCGTGAAACAGGGATTCGCGAACAGCGCGCCCTTCTTATAACAGCGCCACGCCGCCGTGGCATTGCAGTTCACGGCGTTGGTGGACAGAAAGAACACGGTGGAATAACCGCCCGTGGCCACGCACACCGCGTCGGCGGCGTATTTCTCGATTTCGCCGGTCACCAAGTTCCGGCACACGATCCCGCGCGCACGGCCTTCCGCCAACACGACATCGAGCATTTCGCGCCGCGGAAACAGCTTCACGCGGCCCGCATCCACCTGCCGCATCAACGCGCTGTAACAGCCGAGCAACAGTTGCTGGCCGGTCTGACCGCGGGCATAGAAGGTACGCGACACCTGCGCGCCGCCAAAAGAACGGTTCGCCAACGTGCCGCCGTACTCGCGGGCGAACGGCACGCCGGCGGCCACGGACTGGTCAATGATGTTGGTGCTCAGCTCAGCCAGCCGATACACGTTCGCCTCGCGCGCGCGATAGTCGCCGCCCTTGACCGTATCGTAAAAGAGACGCCACACGCTGTCGCCGTCGTTCTGATAATTCTTCGCGGCGTTGATCCCGCCCTGGGCCGCGACGCTGTGCGCGCGGCGCGGGGAATCCTGAATACAGAAATTCAGCACATTGTAGCCGAGTTCCCCGAGCGTCGCGGCCGCCGCGCCGCCGGCCAAGCCGGTGCCCACGACGATGACGGTGTATTTGCGTTTATTGGCGGGATTCACCAGCTTGATCGAGGCCTTATGGTCCGACCATTTCTGTTGAACCGGACCGTCCGGAATCTTCGCGTCCAATATCGGGCTCTTCACACTCACAGTCCACCTCCCATTCCCGCGTCGGGAATCTCACCAAAGAAAAAGAAATACAAGGGCAACAACAGGAAGCCGCCCGCGAGCAGCAACGCAAAGATAAGGCCGACGGCATAAATAGCCGGCGTCCAGCGCGGACTCATCGCGCCCAGCGACTGCAGCGAGCTCCAGAAGCCGTGACGCAAATGCAATCCGAGCAACAGCATGACCGCGGTATAGCCGAAGGCAATCCAAGGGTTCTGGAAGGATTCGACCACGACCGCATACAGGTTCTTCACCTCTTCGCCGCCCACCTCCGTATACGTGAATTCCTGTCCGGCGTTGAACTTGAACATCCAGATATGGACCGGGATGAAGATCAGAAGGACGATGCCGGTGATGATCATGGACCGGGAGGCCACCGTCAACTTGCTCGGACCGCCTTTGGACGCGTCCCGGTCATAACCGCCGGCCCGCGCCCGCTTCTTGCCGAGATACACCTGAAAAGCGGCGACGACATGAAAAAGGAAGATGGCGAGCAGCCCGGCTTCGGCAACGTAGAGCAATACGCCCATGCTTTCGAGTTTGTGCGCGTATTGGTTGAACAGGGCGCCGTCGTCGGGTGCAAACATGGTCAGGTTCCCGGCCAAATGCGTGATCAAAAACAGCATCAGGAAAATACCCGATACGGCCATGACCACCTTCTTGCCCACCGTCGACTGCCAAATTCGAATCACACTCATAAAGCACTCACCTTCGTTTTGAGAGGACAGTATGCTCCGTTTCCTCAATCCACTTCAACGTTAAATCCAGCGCAGCAACGAACCCGCGCCGTGTCGTCCGGTCGGGCCGTCGCGCTGCCGCTGGAGGGCCTCCTTAATCCAAGTTCGGTTCGGTTGAACGCGCAACGAGCTTCTCGAACTCCTCTTCGGTCATAATGCCTTTTTCGATGACCAACTCCTTGGCGGTCTTCTTCGCGCGCAGGGATTCCTTTACCAGCACCGCAACCTTATCGTATCCCAGTTTCGGGTTCAGTACCGTGCCCAATCCCCCGCTGGTTTCGAAATACCAGGCGCATCGCTCCGCATCCACTTGAATGCCGACAATGCATTTGTCCGCCAGCATCCGCGCCGTGCGTGTGAGGAGGTTGAATGACCGTACCAGATTGTAGCCGGTAACCGGCATGTGCGTGTTCAACTCCAACTGCCCCGCGCCGGCGGCCAATTGC
Organism: Kiritimatiellia bacterium; assembly: GCA_007128275.1. Classification (GTDB taxonomy): domain Bacteria; phylum Verrucomicrobiota; class Kiritimatiellia; order SLAD01; family SLAD01; genus SKZA01. The sequence goes on along the minus strand of SKXR01000101.1, from coordinate 7,825 downwards.
ACCGCCTGATCGTTGCCCATGACCTGAATGCAAGCCATGTTGGCGGCTTCGCAAATGCTCGGATTGATCTTGCCGGGCATGATGGACGAACCGGGTTCCACGGCGGGCAGCATGATTTCCGCCAAGCCCGTGTTCGGTCCGGACGCCAACAGGCGCAGGTCATTGCAGAGTTTGCCGATGTCCATCGCGATCATACGCAACGCCGACGACACATCGGCCATATCCGTGAGGTATTGCGTGATTTCAATCCCGTTTTCCGCCGCCCGATACTCCTTGCCGGTGATCGCGCTGAGTTCCCGCGCGATGAAAGGACGGAAGCCTTTTTTCGTGTTCACTCCGGTGCCGATGGCGTTGCCGCCCGCGCCGATTTCCAGCACGCGATCGCGCGCCGCCGCCAGACGGCGCAAATCCTTGACCAGCGCGTGCGCCCACGCCGCAAAGGCCTGGCCCATCATTTCGGGGACGGCATCCTGTAGATGCGTGCGACCGCTGCGGATCACCAACTTGAACTCTTCCGCCTTCGCCATCAACGTATCCACCAGATGCTGGATCGCGTCCGTCAGCGGATCGGTCAACGTGACGGCGGCAACGCGAATGCCGGACGGAAAGATGTTGTTGGTGGATTGCCCCTTATTGACGTCGTCGTTCGGATGCACCAGATGTCGGTCACCCGGTTTTCCGCCCAACACCGTCGCGGCCAGGTTCCCGATCACCTCGTTGACGTTCATGTTGGAGGATGTGCCGGATCCCGCCTGAAAGACGTCCACGGGAAACTGGTCATCGTGGCCGCCGTCCAGAATCTTTTGGCAGGCCTTCTCAATCGCCCCGGTCTTTTCATCACTCAACAGGCCCAGCGCCTGGTTCGCTTTGGCGCACGCCCATTTCAGGCGGACCATGCCGTAGACGATTTCGATGGGCACAGGTTCACCCGCCGCATCAAAATTCTCCATCGAGCGGCACGTATGGATGCCGTACAGTACGTTTTCGGGAACGTCCAGTTCCCCCAAAGAATCCTTTTCTCGCCTCATGCTGTTCAAACTCCAGGTTATCGTTATGTTCGTTGGACCCCGCCCACGGTCGGGGAAATGCGCACGCTGCGCCTTGCCGGAGGAAGATACGTGAAAACATTTGCGAATTAAAGGATATTTCCCCGCTCTCAAGCATCAGGGAACTTTGATCCGCCGCATCCTCCATCCCCCGATTAAACGCCACGCAACCGAACCCTTATGGGGCTATCAGGTGATACTTGACGCGTTTCAGGAAATCGCACATTCTTGACAGGCTTGTTATGCGTGAGGCGTGTCGGGACGGGAACGTGCGCGTATCGCTGACCGCACATACGGCAAGCCAAGGAGGGATGACTGCGGCCATGAAAGAAGACGATATCTTACATGATCTGACGCCTGAGCAACGGGTGATCATCAACAACAGTCGGTTCAGCAACGAGGATCTCGCACCGATTCCGGCCGGCGACCGGACGTGGAGTATGATCAACATCGCCCACCTTTGGGTCGGCATGTCGGTGTGCATTCCTACGTACATGCTGGCGAGTGGCCTGATTGAAATCGTCATGAACTGGTGGCAAGCGATTCTTACCGTAGCGCTCGGCAACCTGATCGTGTGCATCCCGATGCTGCTGAACGGTCATGCGGGCACAAAATACGGCATCACCTTCCCCATCTTTGCGCGCGCGGCGTTTGGCATTTATGGAACCCATGTGGCCTCCGTACTGCGCGCCGTGGTGGCCTGCGGCTGGTTCGGGATTCAAAGTTGGATCGGCGGCTATGCGATCTATCGTCTGGCCATCCTCGCCTTTCCCGGCATGGCTGATTCGTACATCATCCCGCTATTGAGCAACGACCTCGTCTCCGTCAACATCTGGCAGTTCCTCTGTTTCCTCCTATTCTGGGCCATCAACATCGGCCTGTTCCTCTGGAAAGGCATGGACAGCATCAAATACATTGAACACTGGGGCGCGCCGCTCCTGATCGCCATGGGCGTCGCTTTACTCGTCTGGGCTTGGATCAATGCCGATGGGTTCGGCCCCATGCTCTCCCAACCGGACCGGTTTGATACCCGCGCCGATTTCTGGCGCGCGTTCTTTCCCGGGCTGACGGCCATGGTTGGTTTCTGGGCCACCCTATCGCTCAATATTCCCGACTTCACGCGCCACGCCCGATCACAGAAAGACCAAATGATGGGTCAATTCCTCGGCCTCAACACGACCATGCCGTTCTACGCATTCGTGGGCGTGGCCGTGACCAGCGCCACCATCGTCATTTTCGGTGAAGCCATCTGGAATCCGGTCGACTTACTGGCCCGGTTCGACAATCTCGGGCTCATCCTCGTTTCCATGTTCGCCCTGGCGCTTGCGACGTTGACCACCAACATGGCGGCCAACGTCGTGGCCCCCTCCACGGCCTTCTGCAATTTCCTGCCCAAGATCATCAGCCTGCGGGGCGGCGCGCTCATCACGGGCATTATCGGCATCCTGATCATGCCGTGGAAACTGCTGGCCGACCCGGACGGTTACATTTTCACTTGGCTCATCGGCTATTCCGGCCTACTCGGCCCCATCGGCGGCATTCTCGTATGCGACTACTTCCTCATCCGTCGCACCCGCATGAAGCTGGCCGACCTGTACGAACGCGAGGGCGCCTACGCCTACACCTACGGCGTCAATATCCGGGCCATGGTCGCACTTGCCGTGGCCATTGCACCCAATGTGCCGGGCTTCCTGACGCGCGTCGACCTCATACAGGCCTCCGCATTCTGGGCCGATCTCTACAACTATTCTTGGTTCACAGGCTTTGCTGTCGGCTTTGCCGTTTACGGCATTTTAATGAAGATGCCGGGTCAAAAAGCTTGATTGAAATATGCCGGAAGCCTATAGTTCGCGCTTGTACAGGCATTATGGGGAGACCCAACTAACAACAGACAGGGGGAAAGAACATGAAGAAGAACATCATCGGCTTGTTTGCAGTTCTTGCGGTAGCTGCGACGCTTGTTGTCTCCGGATGCGGGCAGCCGGAAGTGGCTCAGCCGACACTGCAGGAAGTGGAATCCACCACCTTCAGTCATGTCGGATATGATCCGGCCTCTCAGGAGTTGACCATGGTATTCCGTGAAGGCGGAGAAACGTACGTGTACAAAGGCATCTCGGCTGACGTCTATCAAGGGCTCGTATCCGCCGAATCCGTGGGGGCATACTATCACGCGAACATTCGCGACCAATTCGAGTACGACCGGAAATAGTCCCCGTCGATACAATAACAAGAAAAGCGCCCCGTATCCGCGGGGCGCTTTTTTTGTCCCCGGCCGGATTCACCCTTCCCACTCGGGATACAGCCAACGGTCGAGCAGATCCCGCAAGGAATGAAACAGCGGCACCCCACAGGCTTGGAGCCGCTCCACGTGCTGGTTGCCGCCCGCCAACAAGACGCATTGCGCGCCCATCGCCGCGGCGACCTCCGCGTCATGGATCGTGTCGCCGATCAACAGCATCTCTACCGCCGGTTCGTCGATGGCCCGTACCCACGCCAAGGCCTTCTCCCGTTTCCCCCCCGCGTAATGATCGTCGTTGCCCATCACCTGCTCGAAGAACGAGTGGATTTCAAAATGATTCAGCAGAGATTCCAAGGTGGTGTGTTCGTAGGCCGACAACACCGTCTGCGGGATGGCGGCCTGCCGCAGGCAATTCAGCGCCTGTCGAGCGCCCTCGTGCAGGTCGCACTCCAGACGGCGACGCTCGTACTCTCGGATAAACGCCGTACCCACTTCTTCAAACGACGTGCGCCGAAAATCAAATCCGAGCCGCTCATAGTATTCGATGACGGGGAAATCGAAAATTCGTTGATAGCGGTCCAAGGTCAATAGGGGCAGGCCATGGTCGCGCAACAAGCCGTTCATCACATCCATACAAAGCCAGGCATCATTAAATAACGTGCCGTTCCAGTCCCAGACCACGCGGGACACCGGATAGCGCAAGAAATCGGCTTTTAACATGCCGTCTGTATACGCTATATTCCGTTACCAATGCAACCGATACGGGAATCCGTAATCAAACCGAAAATGGGGACCATGACGCACTACGCACATCCCGACGTTCTTGTATCCACCGAGTGGGTGGGCCGCCACCAGGGCGATCCCGGCCTCCGGCTGTTGCAGGTGGACGTGGACACGTCCGCCTACGACCAGGGCCATATCCAAGGCGCGTTCGGCGTCAACTGGACGTCACAACTGTGCGACCGCGTGCGGCGCGATCTCCTGACCAAAGAACAATTCGAACGGCTCTGCCGTGAGCTGGGCATTGACAACCGGACCACCGTGATCTTCTACGGGGACAACCACAATTGGTTTGCCGCCTACGCGCTCTGGCAGTTCCGTTATTACGGCCATGCCGAGTCGCAACTCAAGATCATGGACGGAGGCCGGGCGAAATGGATGGCGGAAGGACGGGATTTGGTACAGGACGTTCCAGCCCCGATACACGCGGATTATACCGCCGGCGATCCGACTCCGGGGATTCGCGCTTTCAAGGATGAAATATTCCCGCATCTGGAAACGGGCGCCATCAATCTCGTCGACGTGCGCTCCGTAGCCGAATACAACGGTGACGTGATTGCCCCTCCGGGCATGAACGAAACCGCTCAGCGCGGGGGCCACATTCCGGGCGCGATCAACATTCCCTGGGCGCAAACCCTGAACGAAGACGGCACTTTCAAATCGTTCGATGAACTCAAGGTCCTCTTTGAACAATGCGGCGGCGACTTGACCAAGAAGACCATCACCTACTGCCGCATCGGAGAACGCTCCTCGCACACGTGGTTCGTGTTGAAATATCTACTCGGCGCCCCTGACGTATCGAATTATGACGGTAGCTGGACCGAATGGGGCAATCTCATCGGCGCGCCGATCGAACGTAGCTGACCCCTTTCACGGGCATACCACACGTTGCAACGTGTGGTATGGGGCGGCACCGGGCTGGGGGCGGGCGTGTGGGCGTGTCGCGCCCTACTTTTCTTGGCGGTCCCTGGGACTGGGAACCACCAGAACCGGACAACGGGCTTTGCGCAAAACGCCTTCCGACACACTGCCGACCAGCAAGTGATGCAATGCGCCGTGGCCGTGCGACCCCATCACCAACAGGTCCGCCTCCTGCTCATCGCCCACTTCGAGAATCTTTTCGATCGTCGGGCCCTGAATGAACTGTGACGTGGCCGCCACCCCCTGCGCTTCCACTTCCTTCTGCAACGCATGCAGCTTCCGGTGCTCCTCGCGAAATTCCTCCGCCACCGCGTCTCGCACCGTTTGGGGTCCCGCCTCGTATCCCACAAAAGACGGGTCGGGAGGCTCCACATGCACCAGACAGAGTTTCGCGTCGAACGCACGCGCCATTTGCACGGCCACCGCCATCATCGGTTCCGTAACCGTCGAGAAATCAATCGCGACCAGGATCGTCTTCATGCATGAATTATACCGCCTTCGTTGCACTCCGTGAAGCACAAATGACCGCCCACACGCGCCTTACCGTACTGTCATTAGATTCTACGATCGTAGATTTGAATGACAGTCGCGTTGCCGGCGCTTTTTCCCCGCTCGACACCCGATCAGGCAATTTCTATGCTTCCCCCATGTCGGACACGCTCACACCCATGATGACCCAGTACCTGTCGATCAAGAAACAGATTGATCCGGATACGTTGCTGTTCTTTCGCATGGGCGATTTCTATGAGATGTTTTTCGACGACGCCAAGATTGCGGCGGACATCCTCGACATTGCGCTCACCAAACGAAACAAGGTGCCGATGTGCGGCGTGCCGTACCACTCGGCGGAAGCCTACCTCAACAAATTGATACGCGCGGGCAGGAAAATCGCGATCTGCGAGCAGATGGAAGACCCCGCCCAAGCCAAAGGTATCGTTCGCCGGGAAGTCGTGCGCATCGTCACCCCCGGCACCATTCTCGAAGAAAACGTACTCGAATCGAAACAGAACAATTACCTGGCCGGCCTCTGCCACAAGAACGGCACGTACGGGCTGGCTCTGGTCGATATTTCCACGGGCCTGTTTTGGATCGAGGAAGCGATCTCGCCGGATGCCCTGCAAGACAACCTCTTCCGATACGCCCCGTCCGAATGCGTCGTCCCCGAAGAACAGGCGGACGACGCCGAGATCAAAGACCTGTTCCACGATCGCTCAACAACCCTGCTGAGCCCGCACGACGACTGGACCTTCGAACTCGATGCGGCTACCGACCTGTTGACCCGCCACTTCAACGTGCACTCGCTCGAAGGTTTCGGCTGCAACGATCTTCCGCGCGGCATCGGCGCGGCGGGCGGCGTCCTCCATTATCTCGCGCAGGAACTGCATCGCCAGGTGAGTCATATCAAGCAATTGCGCGTGCGCCATGCGCGCGATTACGTGTTGCTCGACGAAACCACCCTGTCCAACCTCGATCTCGTCACCCTCCGCGGCCCGGGCCGGGCCGCGCCCGCGCCCACCCTCCTCAAGACGCTCGACACGACGCGCACCCCGATGGGCGGTCGCTTGTTGCGTGAATGGCTCGTGCGGCCTCTGAACAATCTGAACGCCATTCACCAGCGACACGAGGCCGTGCACGCCTTCACGAAGAACCGTTCCTGGCTCACAGGGATCCGCGAAGCATTAGCCGAGATCAAGGATCTGGAACGGTTGATCGCCCGGCTCGGCGCCGGATCAGGGAACGGCCGGGACATCAATGCCGTGGCCCAGTCGCTCGAAGCGTTGCCCGCCCTGCATCAGGGCGTATCCGACCAACCCGCGGGACGACTGAAAGCCGTGACGGAAGCCGTCACGCCCATGCCCGAATTGGTGGAACAGATTCGGGGCGCCATCGAAGACGAACCGCCGATCACGATCAAAGACGGCGGCATCATCCGAAAGGGATATCACGAGGAACTCGACGAGCTTCGTCTGGCCGCCACCCAGGGCCGACAGTGGCTCGCGGATTACCAAGCGCGCGAACAGGAACGGACCGGCATCAAGACCCTGAAAGTCCGCCACAACAAGGTCTTCGGGTATTACATCGAGATCACCAAAAGCAATCTCAACGATGTGCCCGGCGATTACACGCGCAAACAGACGCTGGTCAATGCCGAACGCTTCATCACACCCGAACTGAAAGAATACGAAAACAAGATTCTCGGCGCCCAGGAACGGTCCGTCGCGCTGGAATACGAGTTGTTTGTCGAAATCCGAAATGCGGTCGTACACGAGACCGAACGGATCCAACGCACGGCCGCCGCGCTGGCCGAACTCGACGTACTCGCCACACTCGCCGACCGCGCCTTGGCCATGCGCTATGTCCGTCCCACCATGACGGACAGCGACACGGTGCGCATCCGGGACGGACGCCATCCCGTGATTGAAGCGATGACCGGCGCCGAACCCTTTGTGCCGAACGACACCCTGCTGGACGGACTCGAGAATCAACTAATCATCATCACCGGCCCGAACATGGCCGGCAAATCCACGTACATCCGGCAAGTCGCCCTCATCGTGGTAATGGCGCAAATGGGCTCTTTCGTGCCCGCCGCCGAAGCCGAAATCGGCCTCGTGGACCGCGTCTTTACGCGGGTCGGAGCGAGCGACGATCTTGCCCGCGGACGAAGCACGTTCATGGTGGAAATGCAGGAAACGGCAAACATCCTTATCAATGCCACACGGCGCAGCCTGATTGTGCTGGACGAGATCGGGCGCGGCACCAGCACGTTTGACGGCATCAGCATCGCCTGGTCGGTGGCGGAATATCTGCACAACCATGACGAGGTCAAAGCCAAGACGCT
>SKXR01000138.1 GCA_007128275.1 Kiritimatiellia bacterium | reverse complement strand
TCGCGTTCAACGAGCAGGATGTCGCGCAGTTCCGCGGCAATCTTGTATTCGCCGGGGACGCGCACCTGGAAACGGTTCCCTTCGATTTCAAGGTTCCCGGCGGAAACCGTGGCGTTTTCCGCCGCCACCCGCTGCATGACGACGTCCATCGGGAGGTCGTAGGCGATCAGGCGGTTCAGATCCAGTTCCACGCGGATTTCGCGCTCGCGGATCCCGGCAATTTCCGCTTGGCGCACGCCGTGTACCAGCTCAATCCGGTCCTGCAGATCTTCCGCTATATATTTGAGGCGATTCAAATCGGAGCCCGATAACGCGAAGATGAAGATGGGGAAATCGGTGCTGAAATTGAAGGCTTGCACGATGGGTTCGTCGAGATCCTGGGGCAGGTCGGGCCGGGCGAGATCAATCTTGTCCTTCACCTTCTGCCGCGCCATGTCGATGTCCGACCCGGACAGGAACTCGAGGCTGACGGTGGCGACGCCCTCCACGGTGGTGGACTGAATGGTCTTGAGATTGTCCGTATCGATTAATTGGCGTTCGAGCGGAATGGTGACCAACTGTTCCATTTCTTCCGGCGCGGTGCCTTCATAGAGAACGGTGACGAAGACGAACGGGATGGTGATATCCGGCGCGCCCTCGCGGGGGAGCACGCGGTAACTGATCGCGCCGACGGTGATGAGCACGAAAATCAGCACGATCACCGCCGTGCGGAATTTAATGGCATAGTTCGAGATCAGCATGGGGGATTATCCTCGGCTCACCCGGAGGGTTCGCCCTACCTTCTCTATAGGCGCGTCATTGCGGCTTGGTTCCGCATCTATCGGCACGCGTTCAATCAGCGCGCCGTCGATCAGTTCGCGGTGCCCTTCGATAATCAGTTCCTCGCCGGGTTCAAGACCCTCCGCCAGGATGACGTCGGCGCCGAGGATGCGGTCGATCTTCACAAGGCGGCGCACCGCGCGATTGTCTCGCGCAAGAAACACGAAATGTTCGCCGCGCCGCGGGATGACAGCGGAAAGCGGCACCACAACGGCCTCTTCCCGCCGCGCGCGCAACAGGGTGGCGGTGGCGATCATGCCCGCCCGCAGTACACGATCTTCGTTGGCCAGAGTGGCTTCCACCCGGTAACTGTTGTTGGCCGGCGAAGCGGCCTCGGCGATATGGGTCACCGTGCCGGTGAACGAGGCGTGATCCAAGATCAATATCGTGAAGGGTATTTCGGTGCCCATCTGTACCGCCGCAATGTCCCGCTCGGGCACATCGAGCGCGAGTTTGACGGGGTCGCTGACGATGAGTTCAAAGACCGCGGCGCCTTCCGGCGCGAATTCACCGACTTCAACGAAACGTTCATTGATCATGCCGTCCGCAGGACTGCGCACTTCGCATTGATCCACATGCACCTGCGCGTCAAGGCGCTGCACGCGCGCCCGGTCCAGCCGTGTGCGCACGGCGTCGTATTCACTGGCGGACACGGCCCCGGTCTTCGCCAGCTCGCTCCATCGGTTATATTCCTTTTCCGCCTCGCGCAATTCGATGTCCGCGTTTTCCAGCAGTGCGCGCCAGGAACGGTCGTCGATGCGCAACAGGAGTTGATCGCGGCTGACGCGTTCCCCTTTGTCGGCATGGAGCTCGGTGATGCGTCCCCCCTTATCGACGGCGAGACGCGCGCGCAGGTCGGGCTCGATGCGGCCCGGCAGGCGAATCAGGTCGGACACGCTTTGCGCGTGGACCGTCATGACGTGGACCGGATTTGCCTTTTCCGGCGGGGTCTCCAGTTCGGGTGTGTCGCGCCGGAGCGTGACGGAAAAGGCCACGAATATCAGCATGCCTACAATCATCATCCAGAGCACGACGCTGGATCGCTTGATGCGGAGGTTCGGTCGTTTCATGGTGGAGTCTCCCGTTCGGGCAATGCGCGCAGACCCGTGACGTGGCGGAGGTCGGCGAGGGTGTGCTGATAGCCGAGCAGAGCGCGGCTGTGGTTGAGGCGCGCGTTGTTGAGCGCGAGGTTACTGTCGGTGAAATCCAGGTGCGTGGCCAATCCCTGTTCGTGGCGTACGGCGGCGATGTGCAACGCGCGTTCCGCCAAGGCGATGTTGTCTGCCGTGCCCCGCAGGGTTTCGCGCGCCTCTTCGAGCGCGAGCCAGAGCCGTTCGGCTTCGAGACGGGTGGCGCGTTCAAGATCGTACAGGTTCTCATCGATCTTCTCGATTTCGAGCCGGTCGGCGCGCAAGCCGGCCCGGCGCCGACCGCCGTCGAACAGGCTCCAGTGGAGGCGGACCCCGGCCATCCATTCCCATTCCCAGCCGTCGGCGAAGGGGTTCCGTTGGCTCGGATCGGCCCCGCCGTAGGAGGCGAAGGCGCGAATCTCGGGCAGATACTCGGCTTGGGTGACGCGCAACTGGTTCTGTGCCACGCCTTGTTGTGCGCGGGCCTGCAAGAGTTCGGGGCGATGCTCGACCGCGTGGATCTGGAGCGTGCGGAGATCGAACATCGCCGGTTCAATATCCAGTTCGCCGTCGAGCTCAAAGGTTTCCTCTTCGAGATGGATCAAGTCGCGGAAGGCGCGGCGGGACAGGGTCAGCGCGTTTTCGGCGGCGATCCAGGCGGGGCGTTCATTGGCGAGAGCGACTTGCGCGCTTAACCACTCGAATTCGGACGCGGTTTGCGCATTGAAGCGCGCGCGGACCTGCTCCTCAAACGCTTCCAATTGGCGCACGGACGCGCGTGCCACATCCCGGGCATATCGGTTGTAGAGCACTTCATAGAAACCGCGCGTGATTTGACGCACGAGATCCGATTCCATCCGTTTGACCTCTTGGGCCGCGGCGTCTTCGAAATATTCCGCAATGCGCAGGGCGGCGCGGACGGCGCCTCCGGCATAAAGCAACTGTTCGGCGTCGGCAAAGGCCGCGTAGGTATTGCGCCGGCCCATGGCCACCGGGAACTCGGGAATGGTCGGCACATCGTCCAGGCGCGTGTAATTGGCGTTCAGGTCGAGAGTCGGATGGGCTTGAGCGCGGACAATCCGTATCTGAGCGCGGGCGATTTCAAGATCGCGCCGGGCGTTGGCCAGCGGAATGGATCGATCCAAGCCCCGTTCCATGCAGTCATTGAGCGTGAGGCGGAGCGCCAAATCGTTCGCCACCGTGTGAGACGCGCCGCCGATCAGGAATGCCGTCAGGCCGATATATAGAATGGGTCCGAATATTTTCATGGTAAGAATGCCCGCCCTCGTCCCGTGCGCTGCCTATTCGCCATTGACAAGGGTGCAAGCATAGGTTTTAATCTTAACACCGTCAAGATGAAATCGGCAAAAAAAGAAAAAAAGAAGGCGTACCATCACGGCGATCTGCGTCGCGTGTTGGTGGAAGAGGCGGCGAAGCTGGCCAGCCGGGAGGGGGTGGAATCCGTGTCCTTGCGCCGGGTGGCGACGGCGGCTCGTGTGTCGCCCGCCGCGCCGTATCATCATTTCAAAAACAAATCCGATTTGCTGGCCGCCGTGGCGGACGAAGGGTTTCGGCGATTGCACGGAACGATGGCGCGCACGGCGAGCGGCTATGGCAAAGGGAAAGAGAATGTCGAGGGGCGGTTACAGGGGTTGGGCCTTGCCTACGTGCGGTTTGCCGTGCGCCATCCCCACTTTTTCCGCGTCATGTTCCGTCCGGAAATTGCCCGGGCGGCCGAGCCGGATCCGGAAAGCTGGGGCCAACGCGCCTATTTCCAGTTGATTCGGTCGATCCAGGAAGTCATGGGGGAGGAGGGCGAACCGTCGGACGAGGTGATGCGCGAAGTGCTCTATGCATGGTGCATCGTGCACGGGCTGTCCTCGCTATGGGTGGATGGCGCGTTGAGTTTGGAGGAACCCTACGCGAGTTGGGGGGTCGAGGCCTTGGCGGAATATGTGACCGGCCGGGCGAGCGTGGGGAAGGGGGGCGGTAAGAAGTAAGAAGTGGGAAGTGACAGTGGAGCGTGTCGGGTCTGCATCGCATTGAAAAAGTGGTGGTTACCATCTTTCTGGAGGGCGGAGCTATGCGACGCCGGGAACGTGAATGGAATCCTAACCGCCTCCGTTTCTATTCAAAGCGACATCACGGGCTCGTATAACTCGCCCCTCCAAGCTGTCTGATTTTTTCGAAACGGGTTCATACATGCGGAATTAGGTTGGAGTACGTATTGACTCTAAGTTTCGCGTGTAGCGTGTCGGGTGTCGGGTGCAGGGTCTTTTCTTTTGATGTCATAACCTCCTCCTAATTGAGCGTAGCGCGTATGTGGTATCCGCTGCCATAGCCTCGGTAAAGCCGGGCAGTGTCGGATGGGTTTCGCGCTCTTCGTCGTAGATTCGTAACACTGCATTGCGGAGCAGGATGAGCGCGCCCACGATATTCGCGTTGCGGCTTCTGGTTTTGTCCTCGAACCAGCACGCATCCTTTCGCCAGTGGTTTCTGTTCTCGACTCCGCCCCAATGCCCGCGAACCGCTTCCATCCATTGCGACGGCGTACGCTGATCGCGTGGCAGGCTACTCAGGTAGTATCGCCGTACCGGTTCGCCCATGTGGACTTTGGTTCCCCTGTAGCTCTCTATGACCACCAACGTGCGCGCATATGGGAAGTTCACCGTCGCAGGCTCCACGTCCAAGAGGAAGATACGGCGCCGCTCTACGCGTCCATGCCCACATTCGGATTGGTCAAAAAGGGGGTGGCCTTGGCTGCGGCCTTCTGCACATAGCCATGCAGACTCGGTTGATTCCCTTTGATCTGCACCAGGTAATCGCCGCCCCCTTCAACGATTTTGCCTACCGTTTCCCGCTGCATATGCAACGCGTCGGCCGTAACAAGCTTTCCGTCCAGGCGACCGCTTTGTTCAACCAACCGTTCGCCGACCTTCATCTCGCATAAATCCCCTTCGCCCGTTTTCTGACTCATCAAGGCCATCGAGACCGGTACGCCGGTCTCATGATCCACCAAGCTGAGTACGCCGATCGTCTCCCGAATCATCTTTCCATCCATGGCCAGACACCCCGGCAGGCTCCCGCTATGCTCGCTCAACCATCCGCTCAACACTTTCGCAAACGCATCGGTGTCCAACGCGGCGAGCAGCCGGTAATACACGCTGTAACAAGGCACTTTGTAAAAACGGGTCCCCCGTTTCCGGGGCAAGCCGATCAAAGCGCGTTGTTTGGGTTTGAGCCGTTGACCAAAGCGATGAATCGCACTGAGATCACGACAACCACTCATCAGTGCCATAGCAATAATCGCCAGGATACTCCCGATCCGAAACGAACTGTTTTTCGATCGGGGATCGGGCACCTGTTGAAGCGCCTCCATCAATGAACGGCTTTGCACGGCGCTTACCGGAAGTACCCCATGCGCATTACTGGACCCGCCGCCCTGCTGAGGCTCGGGCAGGTCCGCTGCGCACAACACCTTGCATGCATCGGATTGCAGTACTTTCAGCCATAGCTTCTTGGGGCGGTCGTGACGGATATAGAAGTCGGCCCGGTGACGACCGTATCCCTTGCTCATGCCTGCAGCGATCCAGCCCGCGGCCTTGTAACAGGTACCGTGAAAAGACTCGATATCCGTAAAGGTCTCCGCAAGCACTGGGCGGTAGCCAAACGTGCGCTCCCACTGCGACGGCAGCTCGCGAACCGCCGCCCCTAAAACCCGAGACGCCAAATTCGGATGTTCCCCCTTCTGCCCAAGCAGCAGGAATCGACGATTCTGCACAACCAGTTTCAAGCGCTCGGCGCGCAAGGTCGGGTTCCAGCCGATCCAGTCGTCCCGATCCCGAAGCCGGTAACTGGCCGGGCCCCAGGCCAATAGGCCAACCCATTTCCCGTCCAGCAGGGCGACCTGGCGAAGAAAGTCACCGGTCGGTTTCGCTTCGCCAATGTAGTGCTTATCCTTCAGTAACGCATCAAAGTGAGCCTGATCACAGGGCTCAACTACCTGGATTTCGAGTTGATTACGGTGATCGCCCTTTGTGCGAACACCCCGATGTGATGTGTGATTGATAGATTTCATCCCAAGTTAATGTGAGGAAAATCTGCCAATTTGTCTAGCACAAAAACAACAGACGACAAATCAGAGGGTTACATAAGAAAATGAAAAGACCCTGGTGAATTACCGATATCCATCAGATTAGGGCTTCACATCCGGCCCCGATTACTACTATATGTAGGGCATTCTAACAGTCTACCAACT
>SKXR01000013.1 GCA_007128275.1 Kiritimatiellia bacterium | reverse complement strand
GCAATCCACCCCGAATATTCGCCACAAAGGCGAGATATCCATTGGAGAATCCGTGATTTGTCCGCTATGGTACCGCCCCATGATCGAATTCAAGAACGTCTCCAAACATTACGGCCCGCAAGATGTGCTCATCGATGCGGACCTCCGCATCTTGTCCGGCGATCGGATCGGCGTGGTCGGCCCGAATGGGGCGGGAAAGACAACCATTTTTGCGCTGGTCATTGGCGAAACTACCGCCGACAAGGGGGATGTGATCGTTCAGTCCGGTGTGCGGCTGGGCTATTTGCGACAGGTGCTGAACAACACGGAGATTCAAACGTCGCTGGCCGATTATGTGGCGGACGCAATCCCCGAATTGCGCACGACCGAAGAGCGGCTGCATGCGATTGAACACGATTTGGAGGAAGGAAAGGATCGGCCCGACCGCAACAAGCTCCTGCTCGAATTAGGCCACCTGCAAACGCAATTCGAACATCTGGGTGGCTACACCCTGCGCGCCCGCGCGGAATCGGCGTTGGGCGGATTGGGATTTTCCGCGGACGATATGGCAAAACCGTTGAGCGCGTTCAGCGGCGGCTGGCAAATGCGCGCCGAGCTGGCGCGCGTGTTGATCGCCAATCCCGACATTCTCCTGCTCGACGAACCCTCGAACTACCTCGACCTGCCCGCCGTGGAATGGCTGCAACGGTATCTGCGGGCGTTCCAAGGCACCCTCGTTCTGATCTCGCATGACCGCTACCTGCTGAACACGCTGACGGAGGATACGCTGGAAATCAATGCGGGCCGCTGCACGATGTATCCCGGCAGTTACGACGATTACATGATCGCGCGCGTACTTCGACATGAACAACGTCTCGCGCAAAAGAAGAACCAGGACCAGAAGCGCAAACAGGTGGAGCGGTTCATTGAACGGTTCCGCGCCAAGAATACCAAGGCCACGCAGGTCCAAAGCCGGATCAAGATGCTGGACAAGATGGACGTGATCGAGTTGCCGGACGAAATCATGACGCGGGGGCGGATCCGCATTGCCCCCCCGCCCCATTGCGGCTCGGAAGTAATGCGACTGACAAAGGCAGGCGTAACCTATGACGGGGAGAAATGGGTTCTCCGCGGCGTCGATCTGGGCATTCAACGCGGAGAAAAGACGGCGCTGGTCGGCCTGAACGGCCTCGGCAAGACCACCCTGCTCCGCATGCTGGCCGGCGTCCTACCGCTCAGCGAAGGCAAACGCGTGGTCGGCCATCACGTAGTGCCCGGCTATCAAACCCAGGATTTCGCGGAATCCATGAACCCGTCGGATACCGCGTTCCACGTGGTTCGCCAAGCCGCACCCGATGTGCACGAACAACAGATTCGTACCCTGCTCGGCGGCTTTGGGTTCTCAGGGGACGCGATCGAAAAGACCGTGATGGTGTTGAGCGGCGGCGAAAAAATTCGCCTGGCCTTCGCACGCCTGTTGGTCAAGCCGCCCAACTTACTGATCTTGGACGAGCCCACCACGCATTTGGATGTCCACGCGCGTGAAGCGTTGGAAGACGCGCTGGTCTCGTATGAGGGCACCCTCTGCTTTGTAAGCCACGACGTGGAATTCGTGCGCCGCGTCGCCACGGGCATCATTGCCATGGAACCGCCCGGCATACGGCGCTACCTGGGTGATTACGACTATTATAAGGAGAAGGTCGCGGGCCAGGGCGCGCCCTCCTCGCCGTCTCCATCAAAACCCGCAGGGACCACCAACGGGGCAAACCGGAAAGAACAGAAACGCGATCGCGCGCGCATCATTCAGGAAACGGGGACCCGGAAACGCAAACTGGAGAAGGTCATGCGCGACGCCGAAGAGCGGATTGCGCGGCTGGAAGCCGAACAGAACGAACTCGCCAACAGCATGGAGGTCGGGGGGCGCACGCTCTCGTTTGCGGAAATCAATCAGCGCCTGACCTACATCCCCGCGCAAATCGAAGAGGCCACCCGCACATGGGAAAGCGCCGCCACGGAACTGGAAGAATTGATGGCCTATCGAACAGAAGCCCTGGAACGATAAGAGGCAAACGCACACATCCAAGCCAAAGCGGCGTCGACGTTGCGCTCTACCGCCGCATCACAGCCGCACATTCACGCCCAGCAACTTCCATTCGGCTTCCTCGTGGATATATTTCAAGGAGAAGGTCAACGGCTTCGGTTCGACCGGGTAATACCCGTCCAACAACAGCACGCCGCGGGCGTCTACGACCGGCGGTTGACTGTAGATCGGATTCTCCTCCAGCGCCGGCAAGAGATCAATGCTCTGAGCGGTGAAGAGCGCGAACGACTGATGCAATTCCAACGGCGTCGTCTGATTCCTCCACCATTGAGAGATCTCCCCGAAGAACGTATCAAAGTTCCGTCCGTTGATGGCGTCCGCCAACAAGCGGATCGCGTCGTTCGTTAGACGGATCAACTCATCTCCGGATGGCACCGGAAGGAGGCCGTCCGTGCGCACGAATCCCACGTCGCCCATTTCCAGCGACAGAATCTTCCACGCCTCCCCTTCCTTGACGAACTGCAGCGTTAAGGGGATCTCCCCACCGCCCTTGGTGCGCACGGTCCCGTCCAGTCGCCCCGTGCGATGCTCGATAGTTCGCGAAGACCATGACGCCCGCACATAGTCGGTGAGCAGGGTCCGCGAGATGAACGATACAAAAACCCCTTCGCTGGTCTCATGACGAAAAGCTTCCGCCGTGGATTGGTACGCTTCTTCATAACGTCCCTGCTCAATCAGGGACAAAAAGGCGTCGGCCTCGTTTGGCAACTCGCTTGTGAGCGAAAACGCGATGACCACCGCCAGGGCCAGGATCGCCACCACCACCGCCACCACCGCCAGTACGCTTCTTTTCATTCAACGGTCTCCTGATGAGAACAGCTTTTTCATCCCCAGCCACATGCACCAACAGATCGGCCCGAAAGGAAGATAACCGGCATATCCCGGCAACGGCATCTCGAAGACGTGTAACGCCTGGACATACGGGATGGTGTACTGCCATTTCGGCATACTATGTACATTCCACATTTCCCAGAAGAATCCGCAGAGTAGTGCGGCGAGCGCCAGCGTAAAGAGCAGGTCATAATCGCCGCGCCGCAAATCCGTGAACGGCGTCGACACGCCGGCCAAAGCCAAGGCGGGCACCAGCACGAGCAACGGGGCGAGCCAGGTCAGGAAGAAGAACGGTACGGGGAAGAAACCGATAAGCACGAAGAGCCCGGCGCCCGCCGCCATCAGCGCCATCAACCCGGGCCGACTCACGGACGGACACCGAGGCCCATTGCGGTAAGCCGCCTTGAACCACGGGAAGGTGCTTAACCATTCGCGCGTGGTGAATATCGCGGGGAACACAGTAGAAAAACTCAGCGAAGCCATGACGACATAGTATCCGGCGCTGTACTCCGCGATCCCGGCATACCACCAGTTCTGCACAAACCGGTTCACGAACTCGAAATACCACCACGCCAACGCGGACGCCGGAAAGAGCGCGAGGAAGATGCGCGGCGAACGGGACAACCACGACGTGCCCGCGCGCCGGAACGCCAGCGCATCCATCGTGAGGATATAGCCGAGCCACAGCGGGAAGAAGGTGTTCTCCCTGACGAAGTCCGGCAACCACGTAAAGCGGCCCCATGCCAAGGTCCAGAAGACGGCGATCAAGACGCAACCGACCCATCCCCACATCGGCAGGCGATGCTTGAGCGGTGCGTCCGGAGACGCGCTCTTCTTGAATCCAAACCAACTCGGCCGGGTCAGCACCAACACCGCACCGAGGGCCAGGACCATGAAAACAAAAAACCACAACACGGAAAACGGGGCGTGCTCGACGTACTGCGTCAAGGGAGGAAACTCGCACAAGAGCCGTCCCAGTCCTCGCCACAGCCCAACCCCCCATAGCGGACCCACCAACAACACCGCAGCAACCAGAATAATCAAACGCCTTTTCATCGTACCCCCTGTACCACCCCATATTCGCACGCCCCGCGCCATTAATCAATGGTCCTGGGCGCGCGCCGCAATAGGGCGAGGGTCAATACGTTCTCCAGCCATAATCCGCATTAACAAACAGGTTTCGCAATAACCAGCGGTCTTGGAGCATACCCGGCGTCGCGTAGCTCCGCCCTCCATTGACATGCGTGCCGGTGAATTGGAGGGTCGAGCTATGCGAGACCAGTTCGCGGCGCAGAGAACGGAATGACCCTGTCGCTCCGCAAGGTCGAACGTCCAAAGTGCTTGCACAATCATCGTGTTTTTGTTTCTTCTTGCATGAATAACTGTAGCGTTCACTTCCAACAAAAGGAGAAAGAGTGAATAGATTGTTTGGTTCGATGAGTTTATTGGCCGCGGGTTCCCTGTTTGTAGCGGGCTGCGGTGAGGCCGAAACACCGTTCGACATTGAAACGGATGAGACCACGCCCGCACCGGAACTATACATCACCCCGGCGGATGAGGCGCCTCAAGCGGACGATATCGCTCCGTGGCCGGAAGCCACCGAGGAAGAGGACGCCCCTGTCGAACTGCGACCCGAGACCCTGCCCATGGATGTGCCCGACGTGATTACCGATCCCGAAACGGAAGGGATCGAAGCCGAGGAAGGCGAAGAAGCGCTGGAGCAGGATATGGAATCCATCGAAGACGTCGCCGACACTGCCGAAGCCATGGCTGCGGACGTAGGCGAAACCGTCGAAGAAGAAGCCGCGGAAGCATACGAGGCGCTCGAGGACGCCGTTGACGCGGCACAGGAATCGGCGGAAGCCGCGGAAGAGGCGGTCGCCGAAGAGATGGAAGTCGCAACCGAAGCGGTCGAGGACGCTGAAGAGGCGCAGGAAGAAACCAAGCGGGAAGGCGAAGAAATCATGGAAGACGCGGAAGAGGCCGTCGAGAACGCCTTGGAAGAGGCGGATGAATTCCTTGACCGGTGGCAGGACGCCGACGACGATTGACCGCTTGATCGTTCAAGCCGACGATATCAGAAGGCCGTGCGCGTGCAAACGCGCACGGCCTTTACTGTTATACACGCGCAGTCCGGACCTCGATGGTGTACAGGTGCCCGAAATGGGGTATGTTCATCCTAATGTAAGGAGATCATCCATGGATGAGAAGATCGTGGCCAGGAACACCACATGAACATGGCGTCCACTCGCCATCTCGGACTTCACGACGGCCTTCTCTTGGGTTATACTCCAAGCGTAAGGAGTCCCATGCAATATCGTCTCATATGGATCTTGGCAATGTGCTGTATCGGTGCGTCATCGCTGTTCACGACGACGGGATGCTCGCGCCAAGACCGGCGACTCAACCTATTGCCGCACTCCACCCTGGAAGAATTGTCGCTGAAAAAGCGGGAACTTCCCCGCGGCTATGCGGCGATTACCGATAGCAACCTACTTGCCCAGGCGGGCCTCCGGACCAATCCGGGATATCACATGAGGCGGGCCGACCGGGAGACCATGGTGCGCGTGGGAGCGGCAGCCTCTTTTCTGGCCTTGTACGGCCACGAAGAAACCGTCCGCCTGATGGTGAAAGGCCTCTTCTTCCAAGTCGACGAGGATGCGGTGAAATACGCGGACGTCCAGGAAACACGCCAACGGCAGGTCGCAGCCTATCGCCGTGACACCCGCGACGGGATCTGGCTCCTGTTTCTCGCCTGTGATCCCGAGCTGACGTACGACGAGGCGGAATTGGCAGCCATCCGTAAGGGACTTCAGCGATATCAACGACGGTTGAACCTCGAACCGCTCTTTGATCAACTGAACGACTGGGATGCGAATTGACTTTCAGTCCAGAAAACACGCGCAGGCTGTGCATGGCATGCGGACTGCTATCGTGCATGCTGTTGCAAACGGCTTCCATGGCGGATATGTCCGACGCGCCCGAGAAGGAAGAAGACACACGGGTCGACGAACAGCACCGATACCTGAGCCGCAAGGTCTTGTTCGTGGCCGAATCGATCAACTCCTTCATCGCCCATGCACTAACGGATGAGGACAAACGGGAACCCGACCTCGTCAACCGCTTCTACGGAGACTTGCTGACGGCCTACGATGTCGAAGGCACGCGCATCCGAATCACTCCGCGGGCCACCTTTTCCGAACGATCCAGCCACGTCTACAAAATGGACTTTTCCGCGCGATTACGCTTGGGCGACATCTCCGACCGTCTCCAGTTTTTTGCGGACAGTTTCGACACGGATCACAACACCATGGACGAGAT
>SKXR01000280.1 GCA_007128275.1 Kiritimatiellia bacterium | reverse complement strand
CGCTCCTGCCCGAGGGCGTGGACGGAAGCATCAGCACGGTGCCCGGCGCGTTCAAGTTATTGGTTCGTGATGAGAAAGACCAGCAGGTCATGGCCGAGAAGATGATGGATTGCGTGGCGCACCTGGCACAGATCCATCGCGATATCGGCCGCGAAATCCATCTGGGTTTGGAACCCGAACCGGCTTGCTTCTTGGAAACAACGGACGAGTTCCTTTCGTTCTTCAATGACGTACTGCTGGGGCATGGACGCGATTACCTGATCGACTTGAGCGGAGAAGACAAGGATACGGCGGAGCAATGGATTCGCCGACATCTCGGCGTGTGCCTCGATACGTGTCACGCGGCTCTGCAATTTGAGGATCCTGCGGAGTGTATCGACCGATACGCCGCCGCAGGGGTGCGCCTTTCGAAGGTTCAATTAAGCGCCGCATTGGAGGTGTCGAACACGGAATCCGCTCGTATGGCCTTGCGGGCGTTTGACGAGCCGGTGTATCTGCATCAGGTCCGCGCCCGCTGCGTGGATGATAAGCTGTTGCGTTGGAAAGATTTGCCTGACGCGCTTGCGGCGCTGCCTCGACAGCCCATGGCGGAGACCGTCCGCGTGCACTATCACGTGCCGCTGTTCTGGAGTGGAGATGCCCCGCTGGACACGACGGCGGCCGGCTTGAGCGACGCCTTCTGGAAGAAGCTGCAGCAGGGTGCCTGTTCACATCTCGAAATTGAGACCTATACCCTTGGTGTGCTTCCGGATACGCTGAAAGAAGGTTCGGTTGACGATAGCATTGCCCGAGAATTCCGATGGGTCATGGAGAAGATGCGATGAAGAGATATGACATCGACGGGGTAACACTCGAGTTGGTGGTGGGCGACATCACGCGTCAATCGGATTGTCGGTGCGTGGTGAATGCGGCCAACGCGCATCTGATGATCGGCGGCGGTGTGGCGGGCGCCATACACCGCGCCGCCGGGCCTGGGTTGTATGAGGAATGTAAATCGCTCGCGCCGATTCGTCCCGGTCAGGCGGTGATCACAGGCGGCTATAATCTGCCGAACGAGTTCGTTATTCACTGTCTCGGCCCCGTATACGGCGTGGATGAGCCGTCCGCCGATTTGCTGGCGGACTGTTATTGCAATGCGCTGCGGTTGGCCGACGATAAGGGGATTGAATCGATTGCTTTTTGCGCCCTGTCCACCGGTGCGTTCGGTTATCCCATGACTGACGCGGCGCTGGTGGCGTTCAAGACGATCCGCCAAACGGCGTCCGCCCTGAAATGCGTGAAGACGATTCGATTCGTCTTGTACGATGACCATGCGTTGAAGGCGCACGAAGCGGCGTGGGAATCATCGGGCTAGCCCGCATGTGCGTATCGGAACATGGTTACTGGCGGAGGGGGAGGGATTGGCGGGCCGCTGCTGCGGCCCTGCTTCCGCTGTCGCGGAAGCCCGTCTCGTCCCGCGTTGCGGGACTCGGCTCGAACCCCTCGGGGGTTCGAATAACAAGGCAAAATCCGAAATTGGCGGAGGGGGAGGGATTCGAACCCCCGGTGCGCTCATCACGCACACACGATTTCGAGTCGCGCGCCTTCGACCACTCAGCCACCCCTCCGGTGAAACGTGTTGGATGCGTGTAATTAAACGAATTTGCGCGTTCTTGTCCACGCAATACTGACACGACCTTGGCAGAGAACCCGAATCACGTGGGCCGGGGCATCGAGGCCATGCCGAAGGACGCGATATCCCCGTCCATCCGTTTGACGGACAGGCCAAGCTGGTGAAGACCCGCTATTCTTCTTCCTGCACCATGGCGCGGCCATTGCCGAGGGCCACCACGCGACGACTTCCGGCGGGTTCTTTTTGTCGCAGAACGATTTCCGCGTCGGCGTCGGGGTTCGCCCATGCGGCGGTGACTTCGAACGGTTCGACGCGTTCGGCATCCAATAGTTGGTGTTGAGCCATCACGTCATGAAGGCTGGGTACCTGTCTTTCGGGGTGCACGGCTGTCATATGGAGTCGCGTGGCGACAATTTGCCGGGCGTCGCTGAGCAGGTGCGTCTCCTTGGCGCGGCGAAACGAGGCGCATCCCGAGAGGGTTGATGCCGTCAATGCCGCGGCCACAAGTACGGGTAGTATTGCTCTCATTTTTATTCCTCCGAGTGGTCGGGGGTTTCTATGATGCGGTCATGCGTTGCCGGACCGCTTCGTACAACAGGATGGTGGCGGCGGCCGCCACATTCAGCGAGTCGCATTGCCCCCGCATCGGGATCCGTACCTGCGCCTGCGCGTGTTGCATCCAAAAATCGCTCAAGCCGAACTGTTCCGCTCCCACTAGAATAGCGGTACCGCGCGTATAATCAATATCCGTGTACGGCGTTTTTGTGTGCGGCGTGGCGGCCACCACTTGCATGTTCCGCTTGCCCAGCCATGTGCTCACTTCTTCGGATGTCGCGTCTACCACGGGCAAAGTGAAGAGCGTGCCGATACTGGCGCGCACCACGTTGGGATTGTTGATGTCGGTGCAGCGATCGCAAACGATGACCGCGTGAACGCCGGCCGCGTCGGCGGAACGCAGCATGGTGCCGAGATTACCGGGTTTTTCGATGTGTTCGGCGATCAGCACCAAGGGGTTTTCGGGCAGTGCAAGATCATTCAGCGAGTAATGAATCTGCGGCGCCAGCGCCAGCAGGCCTTCGGGCCGGTCTCGATACGCGATCTTCTGAAATACGGCGGCGTTGCAGGGCAGTATTTCCGCACCCGCAATGCGGCATTGGTCGATCAAGGCTGGTTCGTTGGTGCCCTGGAACAGCTCGGCGCAGTAGAACAGCGCGGTGGGGAAATGCTTGTTTTCCAAGGCGCGTTTGAGTTCGCGGTAGCCTTCAATGATCAGCACGCCCTCTTCGTCGCGGCACGATCGTTTGCGCAGTTTAACGACCCGTTTTATTTTCGGGTTTTGTTGGCTGGTGATTTGCGAGGAATGGTTCATGGTTCATGGTTAATGGACAGGAAGTCGGGCCATGCCCGCCGGGCCTCATCCAGCGCGCGGCCGCGATGCGAGATCCGGTTCTTTTCCTCGGACGACAGTTCGGCAAAGGTGCGGTCGAATCCGTCCGGCACAAACAGCGGATCGTATCCAAATCCGTTTGTGCCGCTGCATTTGTGCGCGATACGGCCCGAGCAGATGCCCTCCACGTACTGCGCCCGTCCGTTCGGTTCGGAAAGGGCCATGACGCAGCGGAACTGTGCGGTGCGATCCGTGACCCCGTCCAGTTCAGCCAATAGTTTTCGGTTGTTGGCGGCGTAGTCCACGTTCTCCCCGGCGTACCGAGCCGAGTACACGCCGGGCGCGCCGTCCAGCGCGTCCACTTCCAAGCCGGTATCGTCGGCCATACTCCACAACCCCGTCGCCAGCGCCAGCGTGACCGCTTTCTTGATGGCATTGGCTTCCAGCGTCTCGCCGTCCTCAACCACGTCCGGAACATCGGGAAAGTCGAACGCACTCACGATCTCCAAGCCGGGCAGAGCGAAGATTTGGCGGATCTCCGTGAGCTTGTGTGCATTGCGCGTGGCGATAAGGAGTTTCATGGTTGTGTGTGCGTCGGTCATGGTTTGCGCAACGACGCGACCGTGTGTGTTCTTGTATGCTGCTCAGAGGCTATTATGCGTCCAGTCGGTCCATGGCCTGCTGCCCGGGCGTCGTTCGGAGTGTGCATGGTTGGTCAGCCCGGCTCCGTCCCCTCGCAAGGCTCGGGAACTGCGCCGTGGCAGGCTTCGTTCTTCGCTATGCTTCGAACGAAGCCTGGTGCTCGGGGCGGGAGTCGAACCCGCACGACCTAATCGGTCACTAGGCCCTCAACCTAGCGCGTCTGCCATTCCGCCACCCGAGCGTCGGGAATTACGGGCAAACATAGCGGGTGCGCCGCACAGACGCAAGTGGTAAACGGGTTCGGGGCGCGGGGGCGGGCGCATTTCACTTCTGCGGGTGGTAGTGGTTAAAATGGGGGCGGTCATCTGGGGTGATGGTGTATATGGCGCAATGACGAAACACCCAATTACCCACTTGCCGCGGCGTAGCGCAAAGCGCGTAGACGGAAGCCCGAAAGAAGCTCGAAGCACAAAGGGGCAACGGGCTGCTGTCCTTTTGGGGTGTCCCAATGTGGAACTCAGGAAGTTGGAGGGCGACGCTTCGCGGAGCCGTGATCCTATTCGGAACATGAGCGGATTCAATGTCCGGCTCGGC
Source organism: Kiritimatiellia bacterium (assembly GCA_007128275.1). GTDB lineage: Bacteria > Verrucomicrobiota > Kiritimatiellia > SLAD01 > SLAD01 > SKZA01. Next base: position 2,021 of record SKXR01000280.1, on the reverse strand, counting down.
AGGAGCCTCGCCTTCCAGTCCAAATGTATCCGCGCACGTCGACTGGTGCTGCTCCTGAGTTTCTCATGACTTAGGAAATGTGATGTAAGTCTGTGATTTGTAGGGAGTCTTCGCCACGCCGTTTTGGATTGGATGTGCGCGTTGTGGTTTGTCTTCATCCCCCGTTGCCGGTTGCGTTTCATCCCCTGTCGTGTTAGTTTATCCGGATGAAAATCACGCGCCGGGATTTTGTTAAATGGAGTTCGGCTGGCGTGGCGGGTCTCGGGCTGATGGGGACGCGCGCGTGGACAGACTCGTCGGCCCGGGAGATGCCCAAACGTCCGCTGGGCCGTACGGGTTTTGAGGTCAGCCTGTTTAGTTTGGGGGCCCAAGGCGTGATTGAGCAGGCGGGCTCCGAAGAGGAGTCGCAGGCCATTATTCACCGGGCACTGGATTTAGGGGTCAACTACATCGACACCGCTCCCTCATACGGAAACGGCGTCAGCGAACGGAATCTTGGCGAGGTCATGAAACACCGGCGCGACGAGGTATTTCTCGCCTCCAAGACACACGATCGCTCGTATGACGGGACGTTGCGCTTGATCGAATCCTCGCTGGAACGGCTGCAAACCGATCATCTGGATTTGTATCAGCTCCATAATATACGTACGCAATCCGATCTGGACCGGGCGTTTGCCCGGAACGGGGCCGTGCGCGCCATGGAGCGATTGCGCGATGACAAAGTCATCCGCTTTCTCGGCATCACCGGTCACCGTGACCCGGCGATTTTGCGCAAGGGCATTGAGCGATATGATTTCGACTGTATCCTGCTTGCGCTCAACGCCGCCGATAAACATCATCTTCCTTTTCAGGATGACGTGCTGCCGCAAGCGGTGGAGCGGGGCTTGGGCGTCATCGCGATGAAGGTGCCGGCGCATGGGCGCATCCTGCGTCCGGACGGTGTGCCGACCATGGAAAAGGCCCTGCGCTATGTATGGACCTTCCCGGTCAGCACCGCCATTGTAGGCATTTCCCGTATGGCGCAGCTCGAAGAAAATATATCCATTGCCCGCGCGTTCGAGCCCTATTCCGTTCCGATGATGGAACAGGTCGCCTCGCGAACCGCGCACTATCACGAAGAGGCGAGTTGGTTCAAATATTATTGGTAGGAGCAAACGAGGGGATCGATGGTTCCGTTGTGGGATGCGACGCAAGTGCGTCGCATCCGGCGTGAGCCGGCCATGGCGCTGCGGTTCAGCGGTTCTGTCTCTGCGTCCTGCGTCGTACTGAGCCTATGAACGAAGACGATCTCACAGAATGGCCCATTGACGGAGTGCTTGACCTTCATCTCTTCCGTCCGAAAGAAGTCAAGGATTTGGTCCCGGACTATTTGGAAGCATGTCGGGAAAGGGGCATCATGCGGATTCGCATCATCCACGGCAAAGGTACCGGGGCGCTCCGCGAGACGGTGCACGCGATCCTGAAGCGAACGCCGGGCGTCGCGTCGTTTACACTTGCGCCGGCCACCGCGGGTGGTTGGGGCGCCACGGTGGTGGAATTGGAGGCGTGAGCCCTTGGTGGGGAAGGGGGGCTACGCGCTGTAGATGTCCCGTACCGTATCCGCAATGATGCCGATGCCGCGTTCCAGTTGGGTGGAATCCATGGCGGTATGTACGCGAATACATTCATGGCGTTCGGGGGGCTCGGTCGCGAGTCCGTAAAAGAAGAAATGACCGGGGATCACCAGTACGCCGCGCGCTTTCAGGCGCCGGTACAGTTCGGTGCTGGTGACCGGTAATCCGGGAAATCGCAACCAGTGAAACATTGAGCCTTCCGCCTCGTGCCGGGTCCAGGGCACGGACTCGCCGAGCGCCCCTTCCCAGAGCGTGCCCGCGTGTTGTGAATGGGTTTCATAGAAAGGCCGGATTACGTTGCGGCAAAGCGCGTCAAGGCGCCCGTCGCGCAGCAACGGCTCAACGAGTGCCTGTCCGATATTTCCGTTGGCCAAGCCGGCCACCGCGTTGATGGAGGTAAGCATTTGG
>SKXR01000266.1 GCA_007128275.1 Kiritimatiellia bacterium | reverse complement strand
TGGAGGGCGGAGCTCTGCGACGCCGTATGGGAGCGGCTAAACCGCATGGTCTCCCTCCCGTCTTCTCCCCTGCATCATCAGTACCACGAGCATGGGCGCCATGACGGCAAGGGTCAGCCCCGCCGATAGCGCGCTCGCGTGCGGCAGATTCCGGTCGACAAAAGTCCGTTGCGCAATCTTGTTGCCCACCATCTCGCTGCGCGGTCCGCCGACAATGTCCGGGATGATATACGAGCCCAGCGCCGGAATGAAGACCATCAGCACGGCGGTCAACAGGCCGCGTTGAATGCCCGGAATGAAAATCGTGCGCAAGGCGCGCAGCTTGGTGGCGCCCAAATCGCGCGCGGCTTCCACCAGGCGGAAATCAAATTTCTCGGCCGCGGCATAGATCGGCAATATGGCAAAGGGCAGCAAGGTATAGACCATCACCAGCAACACCGCTTCCGAGCGGTACAGGAGCATGGTGTGCTCATCCGCCAAGCCCAGGAACACGAGCAGGCGTTTGAGATGGCCTTCGGGATGCAGGAGCACTTTCCACGCGAAAATGCGGATCAGGAAACTCGTCCAGAAGGGAATGACGGTCAAGAGCAGGAGCAGCCGCCGCCATTTCCCGGGCGCCCGCGCAATAAAGTAGCCCGTCGGGAGGGCCAGTGCGATGCAGATGACGGTGGTGAACACGCTCAGCCAGAGGGTGCGATAGACGATGGCGGGATAGTTCGGGTTGCCGAGGCTTCTTAAGGTGTCCAGTGTCCAGCCTGCGCCGATGCCGCCCCACGGATCGGACGGCTTGAACGCAATGGCAAAGACGATCGCGGTGGGGATGACAAAGAGCACCACCAGCCAGACGAAAGAGGGGAGCGTGATCAGCCACTCGTGGAATGATTGTTTTCGTGCGCGCATGGGCAATCCCTATTCCGTAGGTAGTTCCATCAACGCTTCGTCCTGCTCGCTGTACCGGTCGAGCATGTACCCGTCATCCGCGTGCCACCAGACCCAGACGTCGTCTTCCCAGCGAATCGGACGCTCGTCCAGGATGAACCGGCTGTGTTGTTGAGCGATCGAAAGGCGATACTCCTGTACGCGGACGAGATACTTGGTCTGGGACCCGAGATAAACGACCTCTTCCACCCGGCCCGGAACAAGATTGTGCAACGGGTCTAGCGTCGGTTTAGAGGTCGAGAGACGGAACTTCTCCGGGCGCACACTCAGGTGGACGAGGTCCCCGACGCTCTTCGTCTTATCATTGAAACACAGGACCTCGGGAAAGCCATCGATCTGCAGTCGGCAATAGTCCGTGGCGGGGGCCGCTTGGACCGTGCCGTCAAAGAAATTGGTGTCGCCGATGAACGCGGCTACAAAACTGCTGTTCGGCGCCTCGTAGATTTCGGCGGGCGTACCGAGCTGTTCGATGCGTCCGTTGTTCATCACGGCGATCCGGTCGCTCAGGCTCATGGCTTCGCCCTGATCGTGGGTGACGTACAGGAACGTGATGCCGACCCGATCATGGATCTGGTCGAGTTCCAGCAGCATGCGTTGCCGCAATTTCAGGTCCAACGCGGCCAGCGGCTCGTCCAGTAACAGGACGTCCGGCTTGTTGATCAGTGCGCGGGCGATGGCGACCCGCTGTTTCTGGCCGCCGCTGATTTGGTGCGGTTTCTTGTCCGCGTGCTCGTCCATCTGGGTCAGGGCCAGCATCCGATTCACCTCGGACCGGATTTCCGTCTCGGGCCGTCGCGCAATGCGCAGTCCGAACGCAATGTTCTCCCGCACCGTCAGGTGCGGGAAGAGCGCATAATTCTGGAAGATCGTGTTGACCTTGCGTTTGTTCGGCGGCAAGTCGGTGATGTCCGCGCCGTCGATCGATACGCGTCCGGTGTCCGGATATTCGAAGCCCGCCAGCACGCGGAGCAGGGTTGTCTTGCCGCATCCGCTCGGGCCGAGCAGGGAAAAGAATTCGCCGCGTTTGATGGACAGCGAGACGTGTTCCGCGGCATGGATGCGCCCGTAATGCTTGGACACATCGTTAAACTCAAGAAATTCCTCCACTTCGTCTCCTGGGATGAGAGGACCACGTCGGCTCTTCTCTTCGAGCGCTTTATGTAAGGGAATGGATGGCGGGACGCAAGCATATAGGAAGGCCGTTGACGTGTCGCACACGCTTCCAACGATTGGAGAATCCGACGGTAGATCCGTACAACGGCTGGAAACGCCTTGTCACCCATTTGTCATATAAAGTGACGATCGTCAGTTTAAATGACAAATCACGTTGGCGGTGGATGCGCGCATGGGGGGTGGGGCGGCCTAGGGTCGTTCGAAATGGACCAACCGGTTTTTCCCGTCAAAGGTGACGATGTACCGGCTGAGTACCTGTCGGCCGATCCGCGGGACGTCGGGGAAGCCCAGTCCCGTTTCCGCACTGTTCGTATGTGCCACATTTCGCATGACGAGGTTGCCGATCATGATCTGTTGGACGGTAGCGCCGGGGTCGAAGGCGCTGGAGACGGCGAAGTCGCCCAGACTGTCCAAGAGGAATGGCGTGCCCTGACCGTCGAAGAACCCTTCCACGGCGATGCTCCCGTGGTAGTCGCGCATCGGCACGGAAGCCAGAAGGCGGTCGCCGTCGGTTTTGTACGGGGTGGTCGTCGAGAAGAGCACGGTCCGGTTCGGATAATCGATTTGTACGAAGTGAAACGCCCGGATGAATTCGGCACCCAGAATGATGGGGGCGCTCAGCTCGTTTTCTTCGCGGGTGAGCAGGGTCAAGGGACCGTGCGCCGCCTTCACATAGATGAGCGCGGTGTCCACATGCAAGGTGTCAATGATCAGGCGGGAGGCCACACTCAGGTAGCCGGGGATGGGGTCGTTGACATGGGCGGCGTACTGACGATACGAGGGCGGTCCGATGGGGATCATCCCCATTTCGCGGCCCAACCCGAATTCGATCCAGCTGGAACGCGCGCTGGTGTCGATCAAGGCGGGGAATTCCTGCGGGAGGCGCAGGCGCACCGCAATCATCGGCACGGGCAGGTTTCGGCGGGACTCAAACGGAACGTGTGCAAATTTTTCGGAATGCAGCCGGTGCGCTCCGGAAAAGACCGGTCCCTGATCCGATTCGTATTTGGTGAGCCAGAACCGGCGCTCGTCTTGTGCCCGCGAAAAGAATTGTTCGAGTTCGGCGGAGGATAATGGTCTAATCTCAGCAGGACGACGGCTCGCGCAACCCAGATTCAACGAAGAAGAGGACAGCAGTAGAAGAAGTAAGGCAAACCACGTTTTACTCATTCGAACAGCGTGCCACGGGAAGGGGCGCCTGACAAGCTGTCCTTCTTCGGCGATTTCCGTTTGACCGGTCCGGTGGTCTCGTGAGACCGTTACCCCGTGTCCTGACAGGAGTTGATTATGCAGGAACCGACAATAGCCGGTTACGAGATCCTTGCGAAGATCGCCGAGGGCGGAATGGCTTCGGTCTGGAAGGCGAGACAAGCCTCGCTGGACCGGATTGTGGCACTCAAGGTGCTCAACAAGGGACTGATCAAGAGCGAAGCGGACGTGGAACGGTTCCGCCGCGAGGCCCGTTCCGCCGCCCACCTGAGACATCCCGGCCTGTGTCAGATCTACGATGCCGGCGAGGCGGACGGCACGGTCTATTACGTCATGGAATATGTGGCGGGGTTTTCGGTGGGCGAACTCCTGACCCGAAAAGGCGACCTGGCGGAAAAACAGGCGCTGATGATTGCCTATGGCGTCGCCACCGTGCTCGGCGCCATCTGGGAAAAGAACAAGGTCATCCACTGCGACATCAAGCCGGACAATATCCTGATCGACCAGGATGGATCCATTCGCATCACCGATCTGGGGGTGGCCCGCATCATCGGCAGCATGGCGCAGAACCTCGATTCCGAATACATCGTTGGTACGCCGAATTATGCGTCTCCGGAACAGGCGCGCGGTCTGGACGATTTGGATTGTCGCACCGACATGTACGGTCTGGGCGCCACCTTGTATCACATGTTGACCGGCCTGATGCCTTTCGCCGATTCGGAAGGGGAAAAGGCCATGGATCGGCAGGTTAGCGATTACGTCGCTGACCCTCAGAAGATCAACCCCTCCCTTTCTATCGGGGCGGCGTGGTTGGTGGAGAAGCTGATGATCAAAGACCGGAACGCCCGGCACGACGACTGGCAACAGGTGATTAGGGACATAGAAGAAGTGCGCGCCGGCCGCGTGCCACGCGGAGAATTGCCGCCGTCCGGGCAAAGCACGGTGTCGCGTTCCGAGGAGCGGGAGGCGGAGACCGTGCGCGTGGTGCAGGGCATGAAACCCAAGACCTTGGCCAAGGCGGCGGGTTCCGCGTCGTCGACGGCGCCGCGCCTGAAGATCAAGAAGAAGGGGTCAGACACAGCCGCCGCAAAGCTACGATTGAAGAAACCGGCCTTGGCCGCCTATACGGCGCGTCGGCCTGCGGGAAAAAGTGAATGGGTGGAGACGGCGCAGAAGACCTTTTACCTGGTGTTGCTCGTCGGCGTGGCATACGGGGTCACCTTCTTTCTTATGGGACGCGACACCCCGCGCCCCGAAGTGCGCTCGCCGGCTGTGGCGGAAGTGCGCGAACCTGCGCCGGCGCCGGCGCCATCACCGGTGCGGCCCGCGACGCCCCGTCCGGCGGAGACGGTCCCCGCGCCCACCCCCGCGCCTGCGCCTCGAGCCCCTGCGCCCCGGCCCCGCGTGGAAGAACCCGCCGAACCGGCCGCGTCCGGGGAAGAAGAAGCGTGGGATCACCCGGAGTATGTCCAAGCCATGCGCCTGCTCAGACGGGCGGATGCCGCGTTTCAGGAATTCCTGGAAACCCGGGATCAAAGCCTGCTCGCCCCCATCGAACCGGATTGTCGACGTGCGATTGAGCTGTTCGAGTCCGTGCGCGGCGAGGCCCCCTCCCGCGCCCGCATCGGTGAACGGATTAGGCAGAGCTATCAGCTGATACACAACAGCCGCCAATCGAGGGTAATAGGGAGTTAGCAGTAGTTTAAGTTATGCTGCAGCCGCGCTGGTAACAGCGTGGATGCGATACCCCGTGGTTAGTCTGTTCACCGTTTTACGACGGCGGCGGCTACGGTGTCATTTAGGATGCGCTAGCCACGCCCAGTCCGTTCATCCCGGAAGCATGGAGTTCGGTCGATGGCCATGGTCACAGGTTGTGTCCGGTGGTGGCGGCCGCTACGGACACATGTTTCAGGCCTTTCACGGCTTTCAGGCGTTTTGCGAGTCCATCGATCTGGCCGGGATTGCCGCGTACGGCAATGATTTCAAGGCAATTATCGTGGTCGAGATGGATGTGTTGGGTGGAGACGATGAGCTTCAGGTATTCGTGTTGGATGTCCGTGAGTTTCCCCCCGATGTCGTGTTTATGGTGGTCGTACACCAGCACGATCGCCCCGGCCACCCGTTTGCCGGAACGCCATTCGTCTTGCACCAAACTGTTCCGAATCAAGTCGCCGATCGCCTTGGAGCGGGTGGGGCAGTTATCCGCCCTGATCTTGGCGTCGAACTTCGTGAGGATGTTTTCATCCAGGGAAACGCTGAAACGGGTCAAAGACATGCCTGAAATCCTTTGTATGGTGTGCCGAAAAGCCTACGTCATGGTGCAGACAAGGACAAGCCTTTGCGCGCGCTTGCTCAAGAGCGTGATGTTCAAGAAGAAGTTTCGACATTTCCAGGCGTGCGAACCGACTCACTCACCATGAGCACCCTTCCCGTTATCGTATGGTTCCGGCGTGACTTGCGCCTGGCGGATAATCCTGCGCTGTACGAAGCCGTGCAGCGGAATCGTCCGGTCATTCCGGTCTTCATCTGGGCGCCGGAGGAGGAGCAGCCGTGGGCGCCGGGCGCGGCATCGCGCTGGTGGTTGCATCATTCGCTTGCGGCGTTGAGCGAATCATTGGAGAAACTCGGGTCGCGCCTGGTTATTCGTTCGGGTTCTTCGGAAGAGATCCTTCGCCATCTGCTGAAGAGCTCGAGAGCGGATGCGGTCTATTGGAATCGTCTTTACGATCCGGCGTTGATTCGCAGGGATTCGCGCATCAAGTCTTCGCTCCGCGCGGACGGCTTTACGGTGAAGTCCTTCAACAGTGCGCTCCTGCATGAACCGTGGGACGTGCAGAACAAGTCCGGAAACCCGTTTCAGGTGTTCACCCCCTTCTGGAAGACGTGCCTTGCGAGAGGGGAACCCGCCGACGTGCTGGATGCGCCGCATGCGTTCAAGACGCCCGCCCAATGGCCCGCTTCAGATAAGCCGGCCTCCTTAGCCTTGCTGCCAAAGGCCAAGTGGGACGACGGCCTTTACGACGCGTGGACCCCGGGCGAGGCAGGGGCGAACAAGCAGGTCGATGCGTTCATCGAGGGCGTCAT
>SKXR01000032.1 GCA_007128275.1 Kiritimatiellia bacterium | reverse complement strand
TATTCTTGTTTTCTTGCGCAGATTCTAAACACCCGCTTCGCTAAAGATCGCGAAGCTCGCGGAAACTTTTTTGTGATCTTCGTTACCTTCTGTTCAAAGAAACATTCGCGTCTATTGGCGTTCATTCGCGGTTCCCGTTATTGGGTTGCGGCTACGCTGCGCTATGTGCTCCGTGGTGAAACAACTGCGGCGGCAGAGCGCAGCGTCGATGCCGCTTTGGCTTGAGTCGCCTTTCAACATTCGGGTTTCGTGCTTCTTCCGCACTTGGGTAGACGCAGGCTTGATCCGCGGGCGCAGGCCTGTAACAATGGCGCCATGACGAAGAAGCATGAGCCCTCCTACGATCCCGTGCGGGAACTCCTCGAAGAAGAGGAGGCGCACCCCCTGCTGATTCACCAATTCGAGCGGGCGTTCAAGCAGCTATACAGCGGCGCATCCGAGTTCATTTCCGGAACCGATATCGAACCCGTGGACACCCTCCCGGCGCTGAAGGACCTGACTGCGCACGAGGCGGCGGGACGTCATGCCATGAATAAAGTGGCCATGATCAAACTCAACGGCGGATTGGGCACGAGCATGGGACTGAACCGGGCCAAGTCCCTCTTACCCGTCAAGGAAGGATTGAGCTTTCTCGACATCATCGCGCGGCAGGTCCTGCATATCCGCGAGCACTTTGACGTGCATACACCGCTCCTGTTCATGAACAGCTTTTCCACGCGCGACGACACGTTGGCCGCGTTGGCCCAATATCCCGACTTGGCCCAGGGGCAACGCGATATCCCGCTGGACTTTCTGCAAAACCGTGTGCCCAAAATTCTGGCCGATACCGGCGCGCCCGCGACACATCCCGACCGCCCGGAACTGACCTGGTGTCCTCCCGGTCACGGTGATATCTATGTCTGCCTGCAAACCACGGGCCTTCTCGATCAGCTTATTGAGAGCGGTCTGCACTACGCGTTTGTGTCCAACGCCGACAACTTGGGCGCGGTACTCGATCCTCGCATCCTGGGGTACATGGCGGAAAAGGAGCACCCCTTCCTCATGGAAGCCACGGCACGAACCGCAGCGGACCGTAAAGGGGGCCATCTCGCCCTTTCCCGCAATGGGCAACTGCTCCTGCGCGAATCGGCCCAATGTCCCCCCGATGAGAAGGATGACTTTCAGGATATCGAACGCTACCGCTATTTCAACACCAACAGTCTCTGGATCAACCTACCCGCCCTGCGCACCCAACTGAAGACGCACAACGGGATACTGCCGCTTCCGGTGATGATCAACCGAAAGAACCTGGACCCGCGCGATCCGCAATCGCCCGCCGTCATACAGCTCGAAACCGCTATGGGCGCCGCCTTGGCCGTCCTTCCCGGCGCCGTGGCGCTGGACGTGCCTCGCACACGATTCGCGCCGGTCAAGACCACGGACGACCTGCTCGCTTTACGATCGGACTGTTTTCAAATCAATCACGCGTACCACATCACGCCGCATCCGGAACGGTCCCTGCCCGCCATCGACGTGCAACTGGACCCCGCATGCTATCGGCTCATCGATGAGTTTGACCGGCGCTTCCCCGCGGGCGCCCCGTCCCTGCGCGAGTGCGCCGCCATCCGCGTCGAGGGCGATTTTCGGTTCGGTCGGCAGGTCACCTGCCGGGGCTTGGTGACTCTAATCAACGAAACCGACGAACAAGCCGCCATACCGGACAACGCCCTCTTAGACGGAACAAAACGGATTCAAAGGAAGTAGCAAGCGCCTCATGTCTTTCAGGAGCATGCTGGATAAGACACCACGCTGGGTCATCGTCGTCGCAGGCGCGGTGGTCGGCATATCCGTTCTATCCACCATTCTTCGACACGCGATGACGACCGGCGAAGACACCACCCTCTGGACCTTTTCCCTCGCTCATTTTTCCGGCTATCTGTTCTTCATCATTTCGCCTGTGGAAATTCTGTACGTGCATATGCTGGGCGAGGGCCATGACGGCTTGGTACTGATCCAACTGGCGCTCATCACCGCGCTGGGAGCGCAAGTCATAGATTACGGAATCGGGTACGCCTTCAGCGGCACGGTGATTGACAACGTCATCGGGGAGAAGAAATACAAGCGCTATCTGAATCGAATCGATCGTTACGGCGGCATGACGATCTTCTTCTTCTGTCTCTTTCCGCTATCCTCGCCCATCATCGTGCTCGTCGCGGGCATGATCCGGTATCCCTTGCGCTGGATGCTCGTGTTCAGCTTCACGGGTCTGGCCCTCAAATACCACATCCTCGCATGGATGTTCGGGTAGCATCCAACCAAGCAGGACATATCCAAGCCAAAGCGGCGTCGCCGCAGTCCAAAATGAAACGGCAGAACAAGCCACCTCAAGGGAATTTGGAGTGCGGTGGCAGAGTCCTCTGTAGCGAAGCGGAAGAGGACGTCGACACCGCTTTGGATAGGCGTGCCGGCCGCGTGTGGCATGCTGAAGAACCCTCCCCGTCCCTGCTTTGCAGGGCCACCCCTCCGGGGGTAAGAGATTGGGTGTCTAGTGGCCTAAGCCAAAGCGGCGATACGGAAGATGTGTTCATACCGTCCAACATCCAACGCTTAACGTTGAACGTGCGCTATTCGATGTTGGACGTTCCGTATCATCTTGTCCGGCGCAAACGGGCGCCCCGCCCATGCGACCCGCAAGGCGCGCTCCCGTCCTTCGTCTTCGCACGTCACTCGCGTGACCACGCCTTTCTCCACCGCCATGGCAATTTCGGCCCCGTCCGCAAGGGGCATCCGCACCTCGAACGGGGGGGTTTGCCCATAAAGCCATGCGTCGGCTGTCTGCGCTGACACGCGCGTATCGACGGCTGCCGCGTCGAGCTGCTGGTCAACCGCATCCATGGGCGAGCCCTCCGAGCATCGCGCGACGAACGCGTCCCGAACATGCGCCACGGCCAAGGAGGGATTCCACGCGCTGAGATTTCGAACATCCGCCCGAATGGATTTCGTGGCACGCGTCTCGAACGGCCACGGCGGCGACTGCAAGGAAGCCCTAAGTGCTTCGAGGTCGGACGACACCAGCAACGTTCCGTGATGTAACGCGGCGTTCCTTCTAAAGCAGAACGCGTTCCCGGACACCTTCAATCCATCCACCGAGAGACTGGTTCGGTTGGTGCGTTCCGCAGAGAATCCCAAATCAGACAATGTCTGGAGCACCACATCGAATATCACCTCGGCCTGATACATCTCGCGTGGCATGAAAAAGGCATAATTCAGATTGCCTGCATCGTGAAAAACCGCGCCGCCTCCGGAAATACGGCGCGCCAAGAGAACGCCGTGCTTCGCCATCCAAGGCAAGTTGCATTCGCGCCACGGATTCTGATTCTTCCCGATGATCACCGCCGGAGCGCTTTGCCAGAGAAACAAAACCGGCGCGGCCTGCGCCGCACGGTCCAGCAAGCACTCCTCCGCCGCGAGGTTCCAGTACGGATCGAGGCGATCTGACAGCACCACGCGGAAAGATGGAGGTGGTCGACTCAGTTTCATCTCTCTTCCATCCCTCATCCCTCTCTTACTCCCACGCGCCATCTCGAGCGTATCCTTCGCCTCATCCCTTCAACCGTCCTACCTGTTCCTGCCCAGATCGTTTGGTAGGGCGAGGCGTCCCGCCGAGCCGCGAGCGCGTCATCCCGACCGGAGCGAAGCGGCCTAGCAGCCTGTTGAAAAAGTTATAGCCACACCGTTCCACGCCCTCACGGGCGCGGCTACGTTGCCTATTCCTTCGTAGCCGCCGCCGTGAGGTGGATGGCATGCCCGAGGAGCGTTTTTCAACGGGCTCCTAGAGGGATCTCACTCTTCACCCCCAGGCACGAGAAGCCTCGACTACGCTCGGCATGACCAGATCCTGTACTTCATCCCTCATCCGTCCAACAGTCCATCCGTCCGACAGTCCATCCATCCGACCCTCCTCCCTCAGATTTCAGCTTTCATCCCTCATCCCTCTACTGCCGTCCCTCGATCAAGGAATCCACCACGCCCGGATCGGCCAGTGTGGACGTGTCGCCGACCGCTTCAATATGGCCGTCCGCAATCTTTCGCAGAATCCGCCGCATGATTTTTCCTGATCTCGTTTTCGGAAGCGCGTTGGTGAAATGAATCTTGTCGGGCGTCGCGATCGGGCTGATGTCCTCGCGGACGTGTTGAACCAGCGCTTTGCGGAGTTCATCAGTCGGTTCATTGCCTTCCTTGAGCGTGACGTAACAATAGATCCCCTGCCCTTTTGTTTCGTGCGGGAATCCGACCACCGCCGCCTCCGCCACACTTTGGTGCGAGACCAACGCACTCTCGATTTCCGCGGTCGCAAAACGGTGGGCGGACACATTGATCACGTCATCGATCCGTCCAAGCAGCCAATAATAGCCGTCGGGATCCTTGCGGCAACCGTCTGCGGTGAAATACACACCCTCATACCGCGAAAAATACACATTCCGGATCAGCTCGTGTTTCGCATCGCCGTAGACACCGCGAATCATGCCCGGCCACGGCTGGGCGATAACCAGTCCTCCGCCCTCGTTGATATCGGCTTCCTTGCCGTCTTCCTTGAGGATGCGCGGTTCCACACCGAAAAACGGCATCCCCGCCGAACCCGGCTTGGCCGGGATGGCGCCGGGCAGCGTCGTGATCATGATCCCGCCGGTCTCCGTCTGCCACCAGGTATCCACAATGGGACAACGGTCTTTCCCGATCACGCGTTGATACCACATCCACGCTTCAGGATTAATCGGCTCGCCCACCGTGCCCAGGAGGCGCAGAGAAGAGAGATCGTGCTTGTTCGGCCAATCCTCGCCGAGGCGCATCAGCGAACGTATCGCGGTCGGGGCGGTGTAGAAGATGTTCACCTTGTAATCGGCCACGATCTTCCAGAACCGGTCCGGTTCCGGCCACGTCGGCACCCCTTCGAACATCAACGACGTGGCCCCGTTTGATAGCGGGCCGTACACCATATACGAATGGCCCGTCACCCAGCCGATGTCCGCCGTGCACCAATAGATATCGTCCTCGTGATAGTCGAACACGTATTTGAAGGTCAAATGCGTGTGGAGCAGGTATCCGGCCGTCGTGTGCAAGACCCCTTTGGGTTTGCCCGTACTGCCGCTGGTATAGAGGATATAGAGCGGGTCTTCCGACTCCAACGCTTCCGGCGGGCACTCGTCCGAAATGTCGGGAGCGCCATACTCGTCGTGCCACCAGCAATCGCGCCCCTCCGTGAAGGCCACATCCGTATTGCCGCGATTGAAGACAATCACCTTTTCCACCGTAGGCGCGTCCTGCAACGCCTGATCCACCTTCTTTTTCAGCTCGATCGTCTTGCCGCCGTGAAACCCGACATCGGCGGTGATCACCATGTAGGAACGGCAATCCTGGATCCGGTTGCGGAGGGCATCGGCGCTGAACGCGGAGAACACCACCGAATGAATGGCGCCCAGCCGCGCGCAGGCCAGCATGGCCACCGGCAATTCCGGGATCATCGGCATGAAGAGCGTGACGGTCGCGCCCTTCTTGACGCCGTGTTTCTTCAGCACATTCGCAAAGCGGCAAACGCGTTCGTGCAGATCGCGATACGTCAGGGTCTGTCGTTCCTCGTCCTTTTCTCCCTGCCAGATAATCGCTGTCTTGTCTGCGCGCCCGTTTTCCAAATGACGGTCCAGACAGTTGACGGACACATTGAGCCGTCCGCCGCTGAACCACCGGACGTAGGGCTTTTCGGTTTCGCCGATGCGCGTGAAATCGTGCTCAACCACCGAATCCCACTTCTTCGACCACTGAAGGGCTTCCTCCGCCTGTCGCCCCCAGAAACCCGAAGGATCCTCGATCGATTCCCGGTACAGCTTCTTGTACGCGTCCATACCCGAGACGTGCGCCTTTTCTTGAAAAGCCGGGTCGGGCGGGAAGATCCGTTTTTCCTTCAACATGGATGTGATGTCCTGAGTCATCGGCCCTCCTCCTTCTGTTTGTCGGTCCGTATGCTGACGAGTGAGGATAGGAAGTGCGCAGGGGGAAGTCGAGCCCCTATGGCTTGAAATCCAACCGGGCAGGTCGTGTCCAAGCCAAAGCGGCGTCGACGCTTCGCTTTGCCGCCGCAGTCCAAAACAAACGACAGAGCAGACTCCGTTCGGCATGACCATGTCCTGTTCTTTGTCGCCTTCGACTCATGTATTCGAGTAAAAGGGTGGCGAGTACGTATGCGCTGAAGTATGAAGAGCATCGGCATACAAACACACTTACTTGTCACACGGAACCGCTTGCCCTTAATCGACCCGCTTCCACCGCCCCCCACCACCCGTCCTCCTTCAGGTTTCAGCTTTCATCCCTCATCCCTCTCTTGCAACCGTCTGACCGTCCCGACCGGTTTTGCGGAAAGCATAAATGCTGGTCATCACCGCCTTGATCAGGCATATTATCCCGTTAAAGC
>SKXR01000143.1 GCA_007128275.1 Kiritimatiellia bacterium | reverse complement strand
CGATGCCATGCGATCGGATCGCTGTTATGCCAAAGCGATTCCGGCGGGCGACGCCGTGAAGGAAATAGTGCGGCATAGGGGCAAACAATTTGATCCCTACGTAGTAGACGCCTTCATCCGCTGCCACGCCAAGATCGAGACCGAAGGCGACTGGCCGTCGTAAGCCGAGCCGCTTTTGCTCCGCTGCATCACCGCCCTAACGAACGTATCTCCCGTATCGCTGTTTTCGCAAGAGCCGCAATGTTCAACCCGGAAAAGTCCCGATGAGGTTGTTGGCTCTGCCGTCTTCTTCTGGCCGGCTCATTACTTCATCGTTGGAGGTTCCGTGTTGGACAGGGGGTCGAAAACGTCAAACAGCGAAGATCGGACCCTGCCCCCCCCCCCAGAATAGGCTTGAATTGAACACCGAACACTGAATACTCTGCCCCCGTCTCGAATAACCAATAACCAACCACCATCCATCAGGTTTTCGCATGAGCATAATCAACGCCGGTTCCCGTCTGTTGTTCCTTTTCCTCCTCGTGGCCGTGCCCGTCTTCGGCGCGGATCCTGAGGCCGGCGAAGTGTTTGCGCAAAGCATGACCCTCGCCGAAATCATCCGGACAGGCGGCTGGATCATGTATGTGCTGGGTGTCATGTCTATTGGCGGCGTGGCATTGATCGTCTACTTCTTTATGGTCCTGCGCGAAGAACAGGTGACACCGAAGATCTTCACCCTGGAAGTGAGCCGTCTGCTGGCGGAAGGCAAGTTGGCGGATGTGCGCGCGGCCTGTGCGGGTAAGCCGTCGCCCGTGGCCGCGGTGACGCTTTCGGCGCTGGACTATGCGGAACACACGGAACAGCCCGACCCGGGTATGGTCAAGGAAATCATCGAAGGGGAAGGCAGTCGCCAGTCCGCGATGATCCAGAATCAGACCCATTACCTGTTGGACATCGGCGTAATCGCTCCGATGATCGGCCTGCTCGGTACGGTGCTGGGCATGTTGACGGCGTTTAACGCGGTGGCCCTCGATCTGGCGCGCGCCAGACCCATCTATCTCGCGCAAGGCGTGTCCCAGGCGCTGGTGACCACGGCGGCCGGGTTGATGGTCGGCATTCCGGCCATGATCTTCTACGCCTATTTCCGCGGTCGGACCGGGAAACTGATCGCCCGCCTCGAAACGGTGTCGGCTGATTTGTTGACCCAGTTGTTGAAGAGTAAGAAGTAAGAAGTAAGAAGTAAGAAGTAAGAAGTGGGAAGTCGGAGGGTGAATGAATTTCCGTAAACAGATTAAGCCGGACGCGGTGGGGTTTCAGTTGGCCCCGATGATCGATGTGGTCTTTCTGCTGCTCTGCTTTTTCATGACCAGCCAGATCTTCGCGCAATGGGAAACGGAGATCGATATCACCCTGCCTACGGCGGAAACCGGCCAGATCCCGGAACGCTTGCCCGGCGAAATCATTATCAACATTCGGGCCGGCGGCGAGTTGGTCGTGAATGCACAGCTCGTTTCCGACGAACAGCTCGCCGCGATGCTGGATCGCGTGGCCGATCTGTTTCCGGGGCAACCGGTCCTGATCCGCGCGGACCGCAAGACGGAATACGAACATGTGATCCGCGTCCTCGATCTGTGCCGCCAATCCGATATCTGGAACATCTCCTTCGCCACAGGCGTGCCGGAATGAGGAGGGGTGGAAAGTAAGAAGACCCTGAACCCTGAACCCCGAACACCGACCACCGCGCCCTGATCATGCCACGTTTTCTTATCCTCGTACTTCTGCCCTTCCTCGTCGTGCCGCTCGTGGCGATGCCACCCGACGAGCAAATGTATTTTGCGGACGGTCTCTATGCGCGCGGTTTGTATGACTTGGCGTTGGACGAGTACCTGAAACTGTCGCGGGAAGATGAAACGTTTGATCGGATGGATCTGGTCTTGTATCGGATCGGCGAGTGCCATCGGCGTCTCGACAATCCGGGCGCGGCGGAACGGTTTTATCTGCGCGTATTACGCGAACATCCCGATAGCACCTCGGCGCCGCGCGCCGAGTTCCGCCGCGCGGAAGGGTTTGTGACGTTGGGCCGGTATCTGGACGCGATCAACCTGTTCCGCGCATTCTTGGAGAAGGAACCGCCGGAGCCGCTGGCTGCGCCGGCACACTATTACAAGGGGTACGCGGCCAAGCGGCAGTTGTTGACCGAAGAAGCGGAACAGGATTTCCAGACGGTACTGGAGCAGTATCCGGATTCTCCGTTTGCTTCCTATGCCGCGTTGGATCTGGCCGAACTGTACGCCGTGCGGCCGGACCGTGCGACCGAGGTGTTGCCGCTCTACGAACGCGCGGCGGCGAATCCCGCGACGCCGGACGTGGCGGCGGAAGCGTTGTTCCAACAAGGGGAATGGTTTTTCCGAGCCGCTGACTACGCGGAAAGCGCGGAACGGTATGGCCGCCTGTTGAATCGATATCCGGACGCGCGTCGCGCACACGAGGCCCAATGGCAGGCGGCCTGGGCCTATCATAACGCCGGTCGCTACGCCGACGGACTCGCCCTCGCGGAAACGGCGCTGGCGGATCCGGCGCACGAGGCGCGGTACGCGGAGTGGCTCTATCTGCGGGCCAATTGCCAACGTCAACTCGTACGCACCGAAGACGCGCGCGCAACGTATGCGCGTCTGTTGGACGAGTATCCCCATCACACGCTGGCGCAGGTGGCGTCGTATGAAGTTGCGCTGATCGCGTTTCGCCAGGATCGGTTTGATGAGGCGCTCGCGGACGCGGAAGCCATCGAGCCGGACGAGGCCATCCGTGAAGACGTGTACTGGTTGCTCGCCGAATCGTATGCGGGCGTGGGCCGCGACGACGAGGCTGTGCAATATTATCGCCTTCTGCTCGACACGTATCCCGATAGTGACCGGGTGCCCAAGGCGTTGTATCGGTTGGGCCGGCTTCTTCAAAACCGGCGCGATTATGTGTCGGCGGCGCGGACGTTCCGGGAATTGGCGGAACGGTTTCCGGACGATGCGCTGGCGCCGGAAGGGCTCTTTGCCGCCGCGTTCTGCATGGCGATGGAAGATCGGCATGAGGCGGCGGTAAAGGATTGGGCGACGCTCTTGACGCGGTATCCTGGTCACGCCTTGGCGGCGGAAGCGCGGTATCAGCAGGCGTTGGCCGAGATGCAGTTGGGCCGGGACCGTCAAGCGCGCACGGCGTTTGACGAATTTCTGGAGCATCACGGCGATTCGGCGTTGGCCGTCGACGCGCATTATTGGCTGAGCGTGTTGCAGGAACGGGCAGGGAACCACGCCGCCGCGGAGCACGCGTTGCGCGCCGTCTTGGCGCTTGAACCGTCGGCCGAACTGAGCGTTCGCGCGCGGTTCCGCCTGGCCGTGGCGCTACAGCGCCAGGAGAAGGCGGACGAGGCGGCGGACTTGATGCAGGACTTGCTGGATACGGCCGCGCGGGGCACTCTGCCGTTGTCGATGATGGAATGGCTGGCGTTGTACCGGTTGGATGCGTCCGAGTATGAGTCGGCGGCGGCCGCCGCGCAGGCGATGACGGAGGCGGCGGACACGCCGGCCTGGCGGCAGATCGGCTGGGCGCTGTACGGGCGGAGTTTGCAGGGGCAGGGCAAACCCGACAAGGCGGTGTCCGCGTTTGAGCGGAGTTTGGCGGAAGACGCACGCACGCGAGATGGCGCGGAAGCCGCATGGCATCTGGGTCGGTTAAAATTGGACGCCGGGGAATCGGCCGGGGCTGTGCCGTATTTGGAGCGCGCGGCGGAGTTGGCGGCGTCCGACGAATTGGCCGATATCCGGGCGCGGGCCTATTTCGGTCTTGGCCGCGCGGCGGAAATGGCGGAGGATTGGGATCGCGCGGCGAGGATGTATCTCAGCGTGGGCATCCTGTTCGACGACCCGGAGATTACACCGGAATCCCTGTATCGCGCGGCGATCGCGCTCGGCCATGCCGGTCGCGAGTCGGAACGCGCGCGGACCGCACAGGAATTGCAGGAACGGTATCCGAAGTGGAGTGAAGAGTAAGAAGTATTCAGTTGTCAGTGGAAGAGTTTTCAGGACGCATTAATCATCAACCATTTTCCATGATAAATCAAAAACAAGACTGGGATGTCCGTACGCGGAGCGAGGCGTGCGTGAAATGTACTAAACCGTTCTCCGATCAAGAGGAGTTTCTCTCGCGGCTTTTCTTCGGCGAGGAGGGGTATCAGCGCGAGGATATATGTCGGGCGTGCTGGGAGGCGGTGTCGGCGGAACCGGCGCTGAGCATTTGGCAGAGCGTATTCCGGCTGCCTCCGCCGCCGCCGCCGGAGACATTGCGCAAGGAAACGGCCGAATCACTGTTGCGCAAGCTCATCGAGGAGGACAACGCCGCGCATGCCAATACCATCTATATTCTCGCCGTCATGCTGGAACGGCGTCGCCTGTTGGTGGAGCGTGATGTGCTTGTGCGCGAGGACGGCGTGAAACTGCGCGTGTACGAATACCGCAAGACCAACGAGACCTTTGTCATACGCGATCCCGAACTCAAGCTGGCCGAACTGGAGCATGTACAGGAGGAAGTGGTGCTCATGCTCGGCGGGGGCGGGGAACAGCCGGCCTCGCCGGCGCAAGAGGAACCGCAAGTGGACGCGAATGCACGCGAATAGGACGGGAGACGTGTTGGATAAATTTCAGCATGAACCATTGGCGTTCATTGGCGTTCGTTCGCGGTTCTCCTGAATTTCATGATGTTCGATATCAAAATCACGAATGCGGAAGTGTTCGACGGGTTGGGCAATCCGTCGCGTGTCACCGATGTGGGGATCGTCGGCGAGCGGATCGTGGAGGTCGGTTCGCTGGCCCGTGCGGAAGCCGAAACCGTCATTGATCTGTCCGGCTACGTGCTTGCACCCGGCTTCATCGATGTGCATTCGCATTCCGACGTGTACGCGCTCGTCGAACCGTCCGCCGCGTCGAAAATCACGCAAGGCATTACCACGGAAATCGTCGGCAATTGCGGCGCTTCCGCCGCGCCGCTGTACGGCGAATACAAGTTGCCGTCCGATTGGCGGGAACACGAATGTCCCGGCGCATGGCGTTCCGTGGCGGAATACCGAGCCCTGCTGGATCAAGTGACCCCCGCGGTGAACGTGTCGCTGTTGATCGGGCACAACACGCTGCGCGCCGGGGTGGTTGGCTACGAGGGGCGCCCTGCGACGCGGGACGAATTGGCGGCGATGGAGCAGCGCCTGGATCAAAGCCTGGAAGAAGGGGCGATCGGATTCAGCACCGGCCTGATTTATATCCCCGGCACGTTCGCGCCGCGGGAAGAAGTCGAGGCGTTGTGCCGCGTGACGGCCGCGCACGAGGGCGTCTATACATCGCACATGCGTAGCGAAGGGGATCACCTGCTCGAAGCCATCGATGAAACCATCGAGTACGGGCGGCGCAGCGGCGCGCGCGTGCAGATCTCGCACTTGAAAACGTCGGGCAAGAGGAACTGGCATAAACTCGATGCCGCGTTGGAACGGATCCGGCATGCGCGAGACCAGGAAGGAATGGACGTCGCCGCCGACCGGTATCCCTACACCGCCGCCTGCACCGACCTCGACATCCTGCTGCCGGACTGGGCGCTCGACGGCGGCCACGCGGCGATCTTGGCGCGGGTGCGCGATCCCGACACGCGGGCGCGGATGCGGGAAGAGATGCTTGTGGAACGCGAAGACGATTATTGGGATTCGGTCACCGTCGGCTCGACGCATCATCCCGAGACCGCGTCCTTTAAGGGGAAACCGTTGCGCGAGGTGGCCGCCGCCCTCGGGGTGGAACCCGTGGATGCGGTGTTTTATCTCGTGGAGAAGGACGCATTGAAGACCACCGGTATTTTCTTCGGCATGAGCGAAGAGAATATGTGGCGTATTCTTGCCGAGCCGTACGTCATGCTCGGCAGCGACGGTTCCATTCATGCGCCGACGGGGCCGTTGAGCCATGACCATCCGCATCCGCGGGCGTACGGCAGTTTCCCCCGCTATCTTCGCGCGGTACTGGATGGGCGCAGCGTGGAATTGCCCGAAGCCATTCGCAAGATGACATCGCTGTGCGCCGCCCAGTTCGGGTTCAACGATCGCGGCATTCTGGCGAAAGGATACCGGGCTGACCTGACCGCGTTCAGGCGCGACAAGGTGCGCGATCTTTCTGATTTCGTTCGCCCGCACCAACTCTCCGAAGGCATGGACCTGGTGGTCGTGAACGGCGTCGTCACCATTCGCGACGGCCGCTTCACGGGCGAACGCGCCGGGCGCTTTGTAGGGTGAAGATCGTTCCATGTACGATGTTCGATGTTCAACGTTGAACATTCAAGTAGTGTTGTAGAATGCACTCTCAACCCGTCCACCGCCCCGCCCGTCGGGACGGCCCGGAGGACCGTCCCACGCCGCATGTATGAACCCGTTTCGGAAAGAACCAGTCACCTTCGGAGGGGCGAGTTACAAGAGCCCGTGATGTCG
>SKXR01000133.1 GCA_007128275.1 Kiritimatiellia bacterium | reverse complement strand
ATTGTCCAAGAGTTGCAGGTGCTCGTTGAGCAGTGCCAAGTCAATGGTCTCAATGTGTTCGAAGTCCGGCTGTCCGCTCTCGTCCTTGGGCGTCTGGGTCCGGTCCACAAAGTAATCGTCTACCGAGATGGTGACGGGCCGCAACCCGTTGACGCGCAATTGCACGGCAAGCCGCTTGGAAAACGTCGTCTTCCCCGAGGAGGACGGACCGGCGATACAGACCCATTTGACGTGATCGCGCTGGCTGGCCACTTGATCCGCCAGGTGGGCGATCTTCTTTTCGTGGAAAGCTTCAGCAATCTTGATGAAATCGCCGATTTCCCGTTTGGCGATGATTTCATTGAGCTGTCCGACCGTTTGCACGTTGAGAATCCGGCCCCATTCCTTGTGTTCCTGAAAGATCTGGAACAGGTGCGGCTGGCGCTCGAACGGCGGCATATGCGGGGCGGTTTCGCGTTCGGGAAACTGAATGACGAAACCCGGCGGGTACGAAATGATGTTGAAATACGGGAGGGTGCCCGTGCTGGACGCGAGCGGACCGTGCGCAAGATCGGCAAACGATTCGCATGAGTATACGACGACCTTGGGCGGGTTGCGGAAGCGCAGCAGATTGTATTTATCCCACTGCTTTTCCTTTTCAAAACGGGCCACGGCTTCGTTGAACGAGATTTTGCGGCGCTTGATGGGGATATCCTTGCGCACTACTTCCACCAATTGCTCGTCGATAGCCGCCAACTGATCGCTCGTGATTTCCGTCTGCCCGTTCATCTCAAAGCTGCAATACAGCCCGGATCCCAGGGAGTGTTCGATGGAGAAGCGCGCCTCGGGAAATACGTCGGCCACGGCTTTGGCCAGGACGAACGCCAACGATCGGCGGTAGAGGCGCCATCCGTGCGGATCGGCCATGGTCAGAGGCGCCAGGGAGCAATCGACTTCAAGCGGATAGGTTAGGGATACAACATCGTTGTTGACCAGCGCGCCGAGTAGCGGCAATCCTTCGGTCGTCAGTGCGACCTGCTCGAACAGTTCGCCGGCCGTGGTTTGCGGGTCGCAGGTGACCGTTTTCCCGTCGGGCAGGGTGACCTTGATTTCCTTCTTTTCTTTTTCCATGTGTACCTTCTCCGTCTTCTTCTCGGGTTCCGACCAGACGCCTCAAAACTGTGTCCCGATCATGCTTTGTGTTGTATCAAGCGTTTTGGATGAGGTATAACCTCTTTCTGCGGTTCAGGGAATCTTTTTTACTTGGAGTACGAAACCGAAATGTACCCGGATGTAACAGCGCAGGAACAGGCGCTATTCAGCAAATCCTATCTTTTGAAGGTCCGTATGCGGATGATTGCGCATGCCGTAGGCCCCATGGACGGTCGTGCCGGACTATGCGTTGGCGCGGTCCCCTCCACCTTGCGGGGCCGCCTGATGGCCATGGGCGGGGATTGGACCTTCACGGATGAACGCGCCGATTTGCCCTTTGAAGACGGACAATTCGATCGCGTCGTGATTCTTGATCACTTGGAATGGGTGGAGGACGACTATGCCTTCATGGCGGAAGCGCATCGTGTCCTGAAAACAGCGGGCATGCTTTATGTGGATACCGAACACCTCAAGCGCTGGACCCTATGGCGCCCGGTGCGCCGGCTGTTCGGCGTGGAGGAAAGACCCGCACAGCGTCTTCGCGACGGGTATACCGGGACAAAGCTGTTCGACATCCTGAAGGACGGGTTCGATGTGCAGGAAACGCGGACCTACTCCCGTTTCTTCATGGAAGGGATGGAAACCTTCTCCCGGCTGGCCGTGGGGGCGTTTCTGGGCGCCAATCGCTCCGAACCCGCCGACCGGGAAGGGGATGAGGATCAGCAAAAGATCAGCCGCAGGCTTTACACCATCCAATCCATTGCCTATCCCTTCTTTGTGATGTCGGCCGCATTGGATTGGTTGCTCTTCTTCACGCGCGGATACCGTTTGATGGCCGTGGCGCGCCGCCGCTTGTGGAAGCCGCGCCGCACGCCTATTTTACGGGACGGGCGCTCGCTGGTGGATGCCACGTTGAACACCAAGATCGGAACCGCCGCCGATTTCTAGGGGGCGTTGAAGCAGCTACGGACAGGCCCGAAAGCGAAGCGTCCATCGCTCAGGCGCTGGCAGGCTCCGTACAAAACAGCGAAGAGCCTTAACGTAGGTGCGGACCGCCTTTCGGAAGATAGGCTTTGAGCGGACAGGCTTCGCAGTGCGGGCGCGCCCGGCAATGCTCCTTGCCGAGCCGAACAATCAGCGCGTGAAACTCGTTGTACAATGACGTGTCCTCGGGGATTGCGCGCATGAATTGTTCGGCGATGTCATCGTACCCGGCTCGGCGATCGATCCAGCCGTGACGAACCAGTACGCGTCGCGTGTAGGTGTCGATGACAAAGCGAGGGCGATGCGCCGCGTACAAGATAATGCTGTCGGCGGTTTCGGGGCCGATCCCGTTCACGCTTAACAACGTGTCGCGCAGCGTGGGCGTGTCAAGGGCGAATAACCTGCTCAGCTTCCCGTCAAACCGTCCAAACAACATCCCGGTGAATGCGCGAAGTCGTTTGGCTTTGACGTTGTAATAGCCGGCGGGCCGAATCCATTCGGCGAGCGTTCGAAGATCGGCGCGGTGCAGCGATTTCGGATTCAGCGCACGCTCGATACGCAGGCGACGAATGGCCTTTTCGACGTTGGTCCATGCCGTGTTTTGCGTGAGGATGGCGCCCACGATGATTTCGAATCGCGTTCGGCCCGGCCACCAGTGTTGTGGACCCCAGGCGCGATAGAGGTCGTCATACACCGCGCGAAACGGCGGGGGCGGAGGAGGCGCCCCGTCGATGCGTGGCCGAGGCTTCGTCTTGTTTTTGCGTGTCATCTCCGTTAGAGTATTGTCCTTAAGCAAATCATAACGCGGAGACAAGCATGCGCATACAGTTTTTGGGTGGCGTCGAGACGGTGACGGGCACGAAATACCTGATAGAGGCCAACGGATCCAAGGTGCTTCGCGATTACGGCATGTTTCAAGGTCGCCGGAAAGAGGCGCGCGCCATCAATGAAGCCGTGCCTGTGG
The DNA here is from genome assembly GCA_007128275.1 of Kiritimatiellia bacterium. Classification (GTDB taxonomy): domain Bacteria; phylum Verrucomicrobiota; class Kiritimatiellia; order SLAD01; family SLAD01; genus SKZA01. Next base: position 17,506 of record SKXR01000133.1, on the reverse strand, counting down.
ACGTGTCCGAAGTCGACGCGCTGGTTCTTTCGCATGCGCATATCGATCACTGCGGCAATATCCCTATTCTGGCCCGTCACGGTTATGATAAACCCATTTATGCCACACGCGTGACGCGCGATTTGTGCGACATCATGCTGAAAGACGCCGCGAAAATTCAGGAACAGGACGCCGCGTACCTGAACCAGAAGACCAATCGCAAGGGCGCCGAACCCGTGGTTCCGCTGTTTTCCATGGAGGACGCCGAAGCCGCGCTGAAACTGTTTCACGGGACGGGCTACGAAACCATCACGGCGGCGCCGGGCATTGAGGTTTCGTACATCGAAGCCGGCCATATTCTGGGCTCGGCAATGAACGTCTTTACGTTGAAGGAGAACGGCAAGAAAGTGCGCGTCGGGGTGGCGGTCGATTTGGGGCGGCGCGGCCTGCCGATCGTGCGTGATCCGGAGCTCATGGAGGACATCGACGTGCTGATTATGGAAAGCACGTATGGCGACCGCGAACACGCCGATGCGGAACAAGCTGACGATCAACTGTGCAAGGTGGTAAAGGAGACCATCGACCGGGGCGGGAAAGTGTTGATTCCGTCATTTGCGCTCGAGCGCGCCCAGGAACTGATCTTCCATCTGGCCACGCTGTACAGTAAAAAGAGGCTTCCCGAGATTCCCGTATATGTGGACAGTCCCATGGCCGACAAGATCACCCATGTGTTTAACGAAAGCCCCCAATACATGGATGAGGATTTTCATGCCTTGAGCGCGAAGATCGGCGATGTCATGAGGCCGCCGTGGGTGAAGTTTACGAGCGGTGTGGAGGAATCCAAGGCGGTGACCGGGTCCAAGGAACCGTGTATTGTCATCGCGGCGTCGGGCATGTGCGAATACGGGCGTATCCTGCATCATTTGAAGCACGGCATCGAGAATCCGGACAACACCGTGGTCATTGTCGGATTCCAAGCCGCGCATACCTTGGGCCGCCGCTTGGTGGAGGAGCAGGAGGAAGTCCGTATTTTCGGGGATATGTTCCCGCGAAAAGCGCACGTGAAGGTGCTGAACGCGTTCAGCGCACATGCCGATCGCAATGATCTGATCGACTACGTGCGTCAGGTCAAGCCGCGCCAAGTGTGCTTGACGCACGGGGAATCGAAACAGCGGGCGGCGTTGGCCGAAACGCTGCGCGCGGAGAAACTGGCGGACGAAGTCATTCTACCCATGAACGGCGAGGTGTTGGAGTTGGGTTGATCGAGCGCACGCCCTTTCCGAAGAGGGACTGCCGCCGAACCGCAAGGGGTGCACACACGCCGAAATAGGACATGTATGGAAACCAATCAGGCAGAGCCCGCCACTACCCGAGCCGGCATGGTCGCCGTCGTCGGCTCCGCGAATGTGGGCAAATCCACATTGATCAATGCGATTCTTGGAGAAAAGGTCTCGATTGTGAGTCCCGTGGTACAGACAACGCGGAACGTGGTGCGGGCGATTCTGACGGAATCGCGCGGGCAGTTGGTGTTCATGGATACGCCCGGCGTGCACAAGGCCAAGTATGATCTGGGCCGGATGATGAACCGCATGGCCCGTGCCGCGGCGGAAGGCGTGGATGCGGTGTTGCTGGTGTTTGACGCTTCCCGCCCGCCGCGGGAAGAGGACGAAGGGTGGATACGGCGACTGATGCGCGCGGAACACGAGGGCCGCACATTGGCGCTCTTAAACAAGGCGGACCGGGACCCCAGACATGCGGAGGCGTACCGCCGGTTGTGGGTGTCGGTCGCCGAGGAAAAACAGTCGGCGCACACCGCGGAATGGATGTCGGCGTCCGGCCTCACCGGGCAGGGGGTCGAGTCGTTGACGACCCATCTCTTCTCGCTGATGCCCTTGGGCCCGTTGCTATTCCCGGCCGATGTCCTGACCGATTATCCGCGACAATTGAATATGGCGGATGTGGTGCGCGAAAAATACGCGCACCGCCTGAAACAGGAGCTGCCGCACGATGTAGCCGTGTGGATCGAGAAGGTGGAGGAAGGCGAGAAACAGTGGACCGCGCACGGCACGGTGTACGTGAACCGGCACTCGCAGAAAGGGATCGTGCTCGGCGCCAAAGGGAGCCTGCTGAAGACCGTGACGGCGGAAGCGGAGAAGGAGTTGGCCGAGATGTATGGCCGGCGCGTCAAGCTGGTGTTGTGGGTGAAGGTCGAGAAAGATTGGAACCGCAATTTCTGGATGTTGAAGAAGTTTGGATATGCCTGAAGAGGATCCCATGTCGGCCGGCAACACCCGGCGCATTGTTGCTTGTCTGCTGGTGTTAGCGGCGCTTGCCGTGCTCCCGTATCTGGGGGGCGCGCGCCACGCCTTCGTGTACGATGATCACGGGCAGATCGCGGACAACCCTTTTCTGGAATCCGCCGGCCGATGGTCGGCGGTGCTGAGCCTGCAAAACGTGAATGATGGCGCCATCGTCAACGGTCGGCGACCGGCAGTGTTGCTTTCCTATCTGGTCGATCGTGCCGTGTGGGATTTGAATCCAGTTGGATGGCGGTCGACCAACTATCTGATTCATGGGTGCGCGACCTTGTTGCTTTACCTGTTGATCATCCGTGTTGTGCGGCGGGTCGAACCGGAACATCCGCGTAATCTGTTCGCGTTTGTCGCCGCTCTATTGTTTGCCTGGCATCCGGCACTGGTTGAGTCGGTGCATGTCCCGTCCTTTCGCGCTGACCTGTTGGTCGCCCTGTTCGGGTTGTTGGCGTTGCACGGGGCGCTGGGATGCCGTGCCGGGGCCTCCCCGGTGCGGAACGGTCTCCATGCCGCTTGGGCATGGGTCGCGATGGGCGGCGCGATATTGAGCAAGGAATCAGGCGTGGTAGCGCCGTTCTTGATCGCGTGGTGTTGGGTTTGTTTCCCCGCCCTGCGTCCTTCGCGGCGTATGATGATCTCGGTGGTGTTGGGCGGCTTGGGACTGGTGGTCATGTTTATCGTGCTGTGTGCGCGGCCCGACCCGGAGGGGATGTCGCCGCCGTCGCTTCAGGCGATCGGTGCGGAATGGAACGGCCGATCGTTGCTCTATCCATACAACCTGTTCACGCTGCCGTGGTTGTGGTGGTCCTATCTGCGCATATTGCTGTTACCCATACCGCTCATCGTGGATCGCGTGATCGAGCCGGTGCAATCGCTGGGAACATGGCGTTTTGTGGGGGGTAGCCTTGTGCTTCTCGTTTCGATCGGATGCGGGTGGGCGGCTGTCCGGCGCGGCTACACCTGGATCGGTTTCGGGATCGGGGTTCTGCTCCTTGGGTTTGCGCCGGTATCCAACCTCGTTCCCCTGCTTAATCCTATGGCGGAACGCTATATGCCGCTGATGGTGATGGGCTTCGCGGTGGTGGTGTCCTGGTGTCTGGCGGGCGCCGGCCTGCGTGCCGGGCCCTGGACCGCCGGACGAACTGCCGTGTTGGCCGTTGTGCTGGTGGGCTATTTTGTGGTCGGGACCTTGCGGATACAGGAATTTCGCGATGACGAGTCCTTGTGGCAACGCACCTTGCGCGATGAACCCCGCAGCGCACGAGCGCATACCTGGATGGGTCTGTCCATGCAGCGACAAGGCCGGCTTCCGGAGGCGGTGGAATATTTTGGTAAAGCGCATGTGTTGAACCCGTACGACCTGACGCCTCTCATCAATCATGCCATTCTCTATGGCCGGCTCGGCGAGCTGGAACGGGCGGAACGCATGTTGCGCGAGGCGATCGCCATCCGTCCGTCCTTTGCACCGGCGCATTGGAATTTGGCGATGACCCTGCAGTTTCAGGGACGCTTGGACGAAGCGTTGGAGGTGGTGAGCGAGACGCTTCGGTTGGATCCGTATCATGTCGAAGCGCGTAAGGCGCGGATCGTGTTGTGGGTGAATCAGGGGCGGTACGAAGAAGCGCTGCACGACGCCGAACACCTCTTGCTGCTTGTGCCGGACGACCCGGAAGCGCGCGCGGCACGCAGCTACCTCTTCGAACGGGTAAGACAGTAGAAACTTCACAAGGCGAATTAAGCCGTTTTTGTTTGTGTTTAACGATGAACTTGTACAGCATCCATGTTCGTTTGAATTGCGTTCCAAGAAAGGGATTATGCGAAAATTCTTGTTATTGTTGTTGATGGGGGGGCTGTCCGCCGGCTGTTACATAGATGATCGATCGAGTTCGTCGAGCGTAAACGGGGCGGGCGCGACGCGCGAACCGGATGCCGCCGATCTCTCGCCCGAAGAAATGGAAGAGCAGGCATCAGCGGAGCAGCAGGAATGGGACGCCATTCGCTGGCACACGGGCTCGGGGCCCTCGGCCAAAGGTGCTCGACGGGTCATGACGTTGGACGGGGAAATCACCACCGACGGACGATTTGTTCGGTTCTCATGGGACCGTTATCCGTGGGGTGGCAACAACGCGTTGGGCCACTTTTTTGTTTGGGACGGAACCCGGTGGGTGGGGGGCAAGTTTGAGTGGATCACACCTCCGGGACAGGGCATGAAAACCTTGTCGAATATCCGTGGCGGCTACAACGGTTTGCGACCACCGTCCAGAGGAACGCCGGTTGCTTTCGCGTGGACCTCGGCGGACGGCCGGGAGCGTAGTAATCTGGTGAAGGACACATGGCGCTAACACTACGAATGTGAGACCATGAACAAACGGACCCTGAATTTTCTGACCCAGCTGATCGAAAGCATCAGCCCGTCCGGCTACGAAGACGAGGCCGCGCGCGTCTGGCAGGAGGAGGCGCGTGCGTTTGCACATGATATCCGTCGCGATTCGCACGGGAACAGCGATGCCGTGATCAATCCCGGCGGCACGCCGCGTATCATGTTGTCGGGCCATTACGACGAAATCGGTTTTGTGATCAGCCACATCAACGAAGACGGCTATTTGTGGATTCAGCCGGTGGGCGGATGGGATCCCCAAATCGCGCAGGGACAGCACGTCACCATTCGCGGCAAGAAAGGCCATGTGCGCGGCGTGATTGGGAAATGCCCCGTGCATTTGCTGAAGGAAGAGCAACGAAACAAGGTCACGAAGTTGGATGAATTGTGGGTCGATATCGGCGCGGCAAACCGGAAGGCTGCCGAAAAGCGCGTGTCGATCGGTGATCCGCTCGTGGTCGCGCAGGGATTGAGCCGATTGGAAGGCAACTTGGTGGCGGGCCGCGGGTTCGACAATCGGGCCGGCGCGTTTGCCGTACTTGAAGCGGCGCGTATCTTGTCCACGTTGAACCCGAAAGCCGAGGTGCATGCGGTCGCCACGGTGCAGGAGGAGATCGGTTTGCGCGGCGCGCGCACGGCCGCCTACGGCATCGATCCGCAGGTGGGGATTGCCGTCGATGTCACCTTCGCCACGGATTACCCTTCCATGGGTGAAGCGGTAAAGAAATACGGGCATATCAAGGTCGGGCAAGGGGTGGTCATTACGCGCGGTCCGAACGTGAACCCCAAACTGTTCGAATTGATGGTCGAGACCGCCGAGAAGAAAAAGATCAAATACCAGATCAACGTGGAATCGCGCGCCACCGGCACGGACGCCAACGCCATCCAAATCAATCGTGCCGGCGTCGCCACCGGACTCTTGAATATCCCGAACCGATACATGCATACCCCGTGCGAGGTGGTCAGTCTCGATGACCTCATGGGCACGGCGGAACTGATGGCGCAGACGTGTGCGCGGATCAACGCGAAGACGAATTTCATTCCGTTCTAACGCTCCCTCCAACCCCGTGAATGCCTTGCAAAATATCCGGGTGGTCTTGGTGCGTCCGATTTACGGAGGCAACGCCGGGTCGGTGTGCCGTGCCATGATGAATATGGGATTATCCGACCTCGCCATTGCCGCGCCCCGCGACGATTTCAACGAGTACGACGCCGGGAAGTGGGCGTACAGTGCGCGGAGCATATGGGAAAATCGGCGGGAGTTTCCCGGGCTGAAAGAAGCGGTGGCCGATTGCCGGTTGGTGGTCGGCACGTCCGTGCGCGAAGGATTGTATCGGGCCCATGCGAAGACACCGCGCGAGTGGGCTCCGCTCCTGCTGAATACGGCCGGGGAAGGACGTGTTGCCATCGTCTTCGGTCCGGAAGACAACGGACTGGGCAACGACGATCTGGCGTATTGTACCGGACTCATTCGAATCCCATCAACGGACGCCTATCCTTCTCTCAACATCTCGCACGCGGTCATGGTATGCGCGTACGAGTTGTATATGGCGTCCGGCACGGTGACCGAGCGCGGCGAGGACTCGCCCGAAGCGTCTTCGGAGATCCGCGAACGCATGTTTGCCCTGTGGCGGGAAGCGCTGCTGAAGATTGATTTCATGGAAGACCAGAAGGCGGACCACATGATGCTGGGACTGCGCCGTATCCTTTCGCGGGGTAAACTAACTGAAATCGACGTGCGCATTATGATGGGCATCGCCCGCCAAACCCTGTGGCTCGCCGAACGCGCTCGGGGCGACGAGAAGGAAACCTGACCCGTAACGGGTTGTCGCCCGACCCGGTCTCCGCGACCTCTCAGGGCCAATTCCTGTACACGCGCAACTAGACGGATATGCGCTGGCGACCTCCTGTTCGAGCGTCTTTTCCCTGTCCCCGCTCCTGTCCGCTGTGCTATTTTCCGCTTGGCACAAGGGGTGCCCGCTCATAAGCTCCATGTATTGGGAGAGCGGACGCTTTAATTCACATAGCAAGGGGTACGTATGAATTCACCGGCGAAGAGTGATCAAACGCAAAGCCGTTTGGCCAAGGGCGCCGACGAACAAGCCGCACGGAAATTCGAAATCATCGGGCCCTTGCCGCGCGTGCTGACGATTCTTGCCCTGCTGATTGTCTCCGGCGCCATGTATTTCTTGCATGGCCCGGAGATGTACGCCTGGCCGGCGCCGTATTACATCATCATCAACGGACTCATCATCCTTTTCGGGTTGCCCCCGATTCTGTACCGAGCCATGCGGCAGACGTTCGGGGAAGGCCGTCTGACCACGGATCTGCTGATGGCCGTGGTGATCATTTGCGCCATGGCCACGGGGTTGCTCTTGGAAGCCGCGCTCGTGGTCTTGATTGCCACGGTTAGTGAATGGCTGGAACGAACCGCGCACAGCAAGGTCAACACCGCCTCGCGGTCCTTCTCGATTCCGGGCTCCCAGATCGTGCATGTCCGGAAAGGGGAAGAAGTCGTCGATCTGGCCCTCGAGGAGGTCGGGCCGGGCCAAGCCTTGGTCGTCAACGAAGGGGAAACCGTGCCCGTGGACGGCGAGATCGTATTCGGCAATGCGCAGGTATCCGAAGCCGCGATAACGGGGGAGTCCTCGTTCAATCCGAAATCCGAAGGCGATAAGGTATTTGCCGGGAGCGTGGTCCAGCACGGATTCATTGAAGTGAAGATGGAGAAACGCGGCGAAGACACCCTGCTGGCCCAGGTCGAACTGTCCGTGCGGAAAGCCACCCGGGTTCGGACGGACACGGAAATTCTCGTCGACCGTATCACGGCCGTGCTGATTCCCGTGATCATGGCGGCCGGCTTCGGGGTATTCCTTTTCTACTACCTGACCGCGGTCGACAAGACGGCCGACGATCTTCGCCGTGCGTTGCGCATTGCCATGACGGTGGTGGTGGTGGCTTCGCCTTCCGCGCTGGCGTTGGCGGCGCCGACCGCCGTATGGGTGGGACTGCGCCGGGCCGCGCGGCGCGGCGTGTTGTTCCGCAACGGGAAGATTCTTGAACAGTTGGCGGGCATCCGGACCCTGCTTATCGACAAGACGGGCACGCTGACCATGGCGCGTCCGCAGGTTGTCGAGGTGGTCGGATTCGATGGCGTATCTGAGCAGGACGTGCTGGAAGCGGCGCTTTTTGTGGAACGGCATTCCGATCATCCCTTGGCCAAGACCATTACCGATTACGGCCAAGACAAGGTGGGGGATACCGATAAACCCGATAAATTCTTCGAATTCGAAGGCGGCGGCGCGTGCGGCATCAAGGACGACCGGCATATCAAGGTCGGCGCCATGTGGTTGATGGAGGACGGGAGGGAGTTCTCGGACGAGACGATGAAATGGATCGAGGAATCCAAGGACAAAGGGCGTACCTGTGTCTTGATCGCGGACAAGACCCGTATGCTGGGCGGAATATCATTTCAGGATTCCATGCGTCCGGAGGCGAAAAGCGTTATGCAACGGTTGCGCAAGCTGGGCATCAAGAAAATGGTCATGCTTACCGGTGATGGCGCGAAGACGGCACACCAGATTGCGGTGGATCTCGGCATGAACGAATATGTGGCCGAATGCATGCCCGACACCAAACTGCACCGCGTCAAGAAGGAGCAGAGCTACGGCGGCGGGGGCGTCGCCATGGTGGGCGACGGTATCAATGACGCGCCCGCGTTGGCCAAAGCCGATGTCGGGATCTCCATGGGGGCAATGGGGACGGACTTGGCCGTGGCCGCTTCGCAGGTCACGCTGTTGCGCGACAATATCGAAGGCCTCTACGACGCTTTCGCGGTCAGTCGGAGGCTGGTCACCAGCATCGGGGTGAATATCTTTATCGCCTGTGTGCTGGGGCTGGTATTGATTGTCTTGGCCGCGATGGGCCAGATCAACCTGCTCGCCGGCGCCATCCTGCAACAACTCATCGCAGTGATCATCGCCGTCAATGCCGGGCTCTTTGCGCGATGATGGGGGCCGATGTCTTTGCGGTCGGTTGTGCCCGGGCCTTCTGGTGTGAAGACTTTGGTTAACAATGGAGATGAACGCGAAACGTCCGCCGCCACCGAATCGCTTTGCGCCTCTGCTCTTGGAGGCGAAAAGGCTCGTGTTGCGAACAGGGTATCCCTTCAAGAGACGTTTCGGTCTTGTAGATCGACGGATCATTGCGGCCCATGCAAAGCCCGGCGCTCTGCGGAAGTTGCATATTGGGTGCGGACGCAATGTTTTGGAAGGCTGGCTGAATTCCGATCTGTACCCCCGCGCGAAGACGATTCTGCATTTGGACGCCACGCGTCCCTTTCCTCTTGAGGATGACTGGCTCGATTACATTTTCAGTGAGCACATGATCGAACATGTCCCTTACAGCGAAGGTGTGTACATGTTGGGCGAGTGTCATCGCGTCTTGCGGGATGGGGGGAGCGTGCGCATATCTACACCCAATTTGGAGTTTCTGCTCGGGTTGTATGGGGGCGAGAGATCCCAACAAGAAAATGAGTACATTCAATGGATGACGGACAGGTATCTGCCCGATGCGCCCTATTGCGAAGATGTGTTCATCATCAACAATCATATGCGGCGATGGGGACATTGCTTCATCTACGACGAGAAGACGTTGCGCGCGGCGATGGAAAAGGCCGGATTCAGGGACGTCACGCGGTGTTCGCTTTGCGAAAGCGAGCACGAGCCATTCAGAAACCTGGAGTACGAGAGCCGTTTGCCGGAAGGTCTTCTTCGTATGGAGACACTCACGATGGAAGGAAGGAAATCAACGGCACAACCGACGGATCAGCCGCAGTAAGGGGCTTAGAATCCGCGAGCGGAGCAGCACGGTCACTGCCCATTTCAGCCGGCCTCTGCACCATTGTCGGAAGGGCTTAACCGGATGGTACAGGCAATCCCGTGCGCGACCGCAGGACAGGCGAGGCGGAATGGTGCGAATGCTGCTGTGTCGGTTCAATCCGCGTGCGCGATCCGGCCCGTCGCGATAGAATCTTCCACGTAACGCATCGGGTGTGAACGGTCCATGTCCCCCGATATCGCTGATGGAAAAGCCGCGTTCATTCAGCAGTGTGGGGAGGAGTACTTCCGCGTGTCCGTTCCACCCGCAGAGGGAGGCTTCGTGGATATGCTCAAGAGCCCGCTTGGAGAATCGACAGATGACGGCCAGGCAACGCAATCGATGCTCGTCAGGCACCCGTTCTGACGGCGTGGACAAGGTCGACCACCAAGGCCATTGGGGTTGTTGATGGTGATGCCGAATCTGGGGGGCCAGCAAGTCGGTATCAACCGAGTAAAAAGCTTCGAGGAAATGGTCCCATGACCCACTGAAACGTACATCGAATTCGATTAGCCAGTAATAGTCATAGTTGGGTCGCCGGCGGACGAATTCCATGAACAAGAGAAGAACATGTCCCCCGCGCTGGATAGGGATGGGCGGGACGGGATATCCCGGTTGTGCCGTTTCGGCTCGCGTGATGACCTCCATGTTCTCCTCTTGCGGAGGCGGATGATTATAGTGGTGAAAAGCCAGATGCACGTCGCCAAAAGAAGCCGCCTCCCTGCGGCGTTTCGCGTGTTCGTCGGCGATGAGCGGATTCCACATATGCGTAACGGTGACGATAGCGACTCGCCGCGCATTATGCTGTTCCGATATCTGTTCCATGCAAGGAGATTGGTCGAGCAGACGCGGCGCCGTCAAGTGCGATGCGGGGAGAGCTCTGAGCCCGTTACTCCGGGGGGGCGGTCATTGCCGGAGCCGCTCGCGCAGCATCGTGATGCGGCGGCCCGAGTCGGCATTCTTTACCGCGATGGACACGGCCTTGGGGGTGCCGAGCAGGATCACCATCTTCTTGCCGCGCGTGATGGCCGTATATAGCAGGTTCCGTTGCAGAAGAATATAATGCTGCGTGTGGATGGGAATGACGACAAACGGATACTCGCTACCCTGGCTCTTGTGCACCGTGATGGCATAGGACAAGGAGAGTTCGTCCAGTTCCTGAAAGTCGTATTCCACCGAGCGGTGTTCGAAACGAACGCGTAAGGAGCGCTCGTCGGGATCCAAGGCCGTGATGCGGCCGATGTCGCCGTTGAAGACGTCCTTCTGGTAATCGTTCACCATTTGCATCACCTTGTCGCCGATCCGGTATTTATAGCCGAACCGCTCCACATAATCGCCGCGCGGATTGAGCGCCTCCTGCAGGGCTTGGTTTAGGGCGCGTGCGCCCAGTACGCCTCGTTGCATGGGGGTGATGACCTGAATGTGTTCAATGGGGTCCAAACCGAATCGGCGTGGCAACGACTCTTTTACCGTGCGTACCAGGCGCGCCGCGGCTTCGTCCGGGTCTTCCTGATGAATGAAATAGAAGTCGCTGACCGCCTGGTCGGGTTCCTTCTTGTCCGGAGCCAGCGGTAACTCGCCGCGATTGACCCGATGCGCGTTGGTGATGATCGCGCTGGCGGCGGCCTGGCGAAAGACTTCGGTCAACCGACAGACACTAAAGCGGCCGGAATCGATGAGGTCCCGCAACACCGTTCCGGGACCGACGGACGGGAGCTGGTCGATATCGCCCACCCAGATTACCGCCGCGCGTCGCGGAATGGCCCGGACCAACTGGTGCGCCAACGAGATGTCGATCATGCTCGCCTCGTCGATGACAAAGACGTCGGCTGAGAGTTTGCGGTCCGCGTTGTGTTTGAATTGGCCGGTGGCCGGATCAAATTCGAGCAGGCGATGAATCGTCTTGGCGGTCATCCCGGTGGTCTCGCTCATGCGCTTGGCCGCGCGTCCCGTGGGTGCGCATAACGCCACCTTCAATTTCTTGGCCCGGAAGATCTTGAGAATGGAATTAACGATGGTGGTCTTGCCGACGCCGGGGCCGCCCGTAATGATCATGACCTTGCTGCGCGCCGCTTGGCGCACGGCGTCTTTCTGCGTGGGCGCGAGGTCCAACTTCACTTTCTGCTGCACCCATTCGATGGCCTTTTCGATATCGATGGGCGGACACGGATGCGCGCCTTCGGCCAGCCGCCGCATGTCTTCGGCAAAGACGGTCTCCGCCTGATACAAGGCCCGCAGATAAATGATCGGTTCGCCGTGCGGATCGTGGTCGGCGATCACGCGGCCCTGTTCGAGATCGTGGTCAATGGCGGCGGAAACAATCTCCGTGGGGATGTCGAGAATCTTGACCGCTTCTTCCATAAGCGATTCACGCGGATACGCGCAATGTCCGTCCTGCGTCAATTCCTGCAGGACATACTCGACACCGGCGCGCGCGCGCAAGTCGGAGTCGGGCGCAATCCCCATCCGTTGCGCGATCTGGTCCGCCGTCTTAAACCCGATGCCGCGAATGTCGCGCGCCAGACAGTACGGATCGGACATGACGGTCTCGATCGCCTTTTCCCCGTAGGTCTTGTAGATCCGGAACGCGCGCGCGGTGCTGACCCCGTGGCTCAGCAGGAACGTCATGATTTCGCGGACCACCTTGTGTTCGGCCCACGCTTCCTTGATGGCCGTGCGCCGCGTGGGCCCGATGCCTTCCACTTTCAAGAGCAGCGCGGACCGATGATCGATGACGTCGAAGACGTCTTTCCCGAAAGCGCTGACCAGCTTCTGGGCGTAAACCGGACCGATACCCTTGATCAGACCCGATCCCAGATACTTTTCGATGCCTTCCCGGGTGTCGGGGTGCGTGGTCCGAAGGTGGTCCGCCTTGAACTGTTGCCCGTGTTTGGGGTCAATGTGCCAGCGCCCTTCGGCCTCGAGCCATTCGCCCGCGGAAATGGTAGGAATGGTGCCGACCACGGCGACCAGTTCGCGATGGCCCCGGACCTTGACTTTCATGACCGCGAATCCCGTCTCTTCGCTATGAAACGTGACGCGCTCCACCGTGCCGGTTACGCGATCCTTCCCGTCACCGCCGCCGGACGGAGGCTGCGCGGGTTTCTTTTGAGGATAGGGCATGCGGAGCATGGTAATGGCGGCGACGCGAAAAGCAACTGTATGTTGTCGCTTGCTTTACATACCCCCGATACGCAAAATGCCTGGCTGGTGGGGGAATCATGAACAATCGATTAGCGCGAACCATAACCTTGATGCTCTTGGGCGCCGGGATACTCTTGAGCAATACCGGTTGTGTCTATTGGCGACTGAACCAGTTTCGCAATCAGATGTCGGCGTTCCCGGATTATTACCGCATCGAGGACCGTGACCTGCCCACGATTGTGGCTCTGGAGCCCGTGTTAAAGCCGGACGATCTCGGTTGGCTGTCCGGTTTGCCGGCGACGGAGACCCTCTCGTCGGGTCGATCCACCACGGAAACCTATCATTTCGTCAAGCACTACGCCGACCCCGCGGACGACGAGGGGGGCGAGTACGATATAATCCTGCTCGCCCATTTCAATGAGGACGATCGCCTGCATGAATACCAAGCGCCGGCTCGCTTTGCCATCGTGTTGACGGAGGAAAACTTTGAAGAAGTGTTTCGCCCGATGAAGGACGGGTCCATTGAACGCCTTCAGCACGCGACCGGTTGGAGTTGGGAAGAGCACAAGGTCAATATCCCTGTCCGGGAAGAAATCATCGATTTCTTTGGGGTCCCGTATGCCCGGGAAGAGGTGGAAGAGGGCGTGGCCTACACCTATGTATTTCAATTGAAGGGGAACGACGTTCGGTGGAATCCGGTCGAATGGGATATGTATGCACGGTTTGTCTTCGAGCCTGAAGAGGAACGGGTGGTTCAGTCGGAATCGTATATGGGGCGACTACGCGTGACCGTCGATCTGCGTTCCGAGAAGAATCTGGTGGAGATCAAACGGCTATAGCACGAACGCGAGGAACAGCGGTACGGTGATCAGCGCCCAAAGGTGCGTGAGCAGGAGGCCGCCCGCAATGAATTCACTGTCCCCGCCGTACCGTTCGCTGAAGATGATGCTGACCATTGCGGACGGCATCACGGCGATGATGAAGAGGATGCCGCGGGTCATGGGATCGAGCGGAACCAGGTGCAGCAGCGGAAGAAGAATCAGCGGCACCAACACCAGGCGGATGACGCTGACCAGCCAGACCCGCCATCCCAGCATGGTTTGCCGTTTCAGGACGGCAAAGCGACTTCCGGCCACGATCACGGACATGGCGACGGTGGCTTGGCCCAACATTTGCGCTATAAAGACGAACGATTCGGCCAATGGCGCCAACACCCCGCGCAGTTCGAAGCCGGTCTTGTCTCGGAGGAACACCAGCCCCAGGCTTGCCAGCAGTGTTACGAAAGGCGGACTCAGTAATTGCCGCATGCGATGCGTTACGGTGGCGCCTTTGGTGAACAAAAGGACGCCCACGGTCCAGAGAACCAACTCGTAGCCGAGCGAGGAATACACCAGCAGCGCCACGCCTCGTTCCCCGTATAGGAAGAGCACGAGGGGGAGCGGAAGAAACAGGTAATTGTTCATCAGGCAATGAAACAGAAACGCGCGTGCTGTGTCCGGCGAGACCCGTCCGAGAAAGCGTACGGCAATGAGCCCCAACGCGAAACCGACCAACGCAATGCCCATGACCAGCACGGGCAGAAGCGCGTTGCCGATGAGGTCATCGGCGGAAAGGCGGGTGACCGAAACAAAGATCAGCGCCGGATAGATGATGTCCGTCGTCAGGCGGGCCAATTCGCCCGTACCTTGGCCCGAGACAATCCCGCGTCTGCGGGCATAGAAGCCGCAGGCGATCAAGCCGAAGACACACAATATTTGTAGAGCAAACGTCATGGTTTCTCCGCCAGCCGTGCGGCTGACAAGTCGGCGCCCATGATAGAACATATATGAACTGCTTGTCTTGTTCGATTTGCCGCGCCGATCGGAAGCGTTCTTCAATTGCATCCTTGCGCCCCGCCGCGCGCCTCGTTAATGTGCACCCTCATTGGTTAGCGGAGCGATTATGGCGACGAAGAAAAAAACGGCACGGTTGGAGACAGCGGAAAGTATGGGCGCGCGACAACGCGATATCTCCGTTTCCGAATTCTTTTTGAAAAACCGGCACCTGCTGGGCTTCGACAGCCCGCGAAAAGCCCTTTTGACCACGGTCAAAGAGGCGGTGGACAACTCCCTTGATGCGTGCGAGGAAGCGGGGATCCTGCCGGAAATCAGTGTGGAATTGCGGCAAATAGGCGAGAGCCGGTTTCGGGTCAGTGTGACGGACAATGGACCCGGGGTGGTGCGGGCTCAGGTCCCCCGTATTTTTGCCAAACTGTTGTATGGATCCAAGTTTCATCGGTTGCGCATGTCCCGCGGCCAGCAAGGCATCGGCATCAGTGCGGCGGGGATGTACGGACAGTTGACCACCGGTCAGGCGACGCGTATTCACTCCAAAACGAAGGCCCAAAAGTCGGCACATCGGATTGCCGTCCAGATCGATACCAAAGCCAATAAACCGGTGATCTTGGAGGACGTGGAGCTGGAATGGAGACCTTCTTATTATTCGGATGATCCGCATGCGGAGCCGAAGACCTATTCGCACGGAACCTGCGTTTCCATCGAAATGGAGGCCACATACGTTCGGGGGCGGCTGTCGGTCGACGAGTTTCTCAAGCAATGTGCGATCGTCAACCCGCACCTGCAACTCCATTACCGGGTCGTGTTGCAGAAGAAGAACAACAACGGAAATGATAATGGGCAGGTGGAATTGATCCCCGAAGATGAACCGTGGACCACCTACGAGCGCGCCGTAAAAACGCTGCCGCCGCCCAGCCGTGAAATCAAACCGCATCCGCACGGTGTAGAGCTCGGTATTCTTATCCAGATGTTGAAGGATTCGCCCGCCCGCACCTTGAAGCAGGCGTTGACCCAAGACTTTTCCCGTGTCAGCGACAAGGCGGCACACTATATCTGCGAGACGGCGGGGTTAAGCGCGCGCGCCAATCCCAGCCGGATTGCGCATCAGGAAAGCGAAGCGTTGTTCAAAGCCATCAACACCGTGAAGCTCATGCGACCGCCGACGGATTGTTTGTCGCCGATCGGCGAGGAGCAAATCATTGCGGGGCTGCAAAAGGAGATTGTGGCCGATTTTTACACGGCGGTAACGCGTGAACCAACGGTCTATCGCGGGAATCCGTTTCAGGTGGAGGTCGGGTTGGCGTATGCGAAGCCCGGCGACAACGAAGACCTCGCGGGCGACGACCCGATTCGCGTGATGCGCTTTGCCAACCGGGTGCCCTTGCTGTACATGGGGGGCGGTTGCGCCATCACCAAAGCGGTCGGCGGCGTGAACTGGAAATCCTATGGGTTGTCGCAGCCGAAAGGGTCATTGCCGCTGGGACCGATGGTCATCATGGCGCACATGGCCAGTGTCTGGGTGCCGTTCACCAGCGAAAGCAAGGAAGCCATCGCCCATTACCAGGAGATCATCCGGGAACTTACCTTTGCCTTGCAGGAATGCGGGCGGCGGCTTTCGGTCTATTTAAACAAGCGTAAACGCGCCGCCGAGGCGGAGCGCAAGAAAGGGTACATCGAAAAGTACATTCCGCATCTGGCGTTGGGCTTGAAGGACGTCTTGCAGTTCAACGACAAGCAGAAAGAGCGCGTCGAGAAAGACTTGAAAGAAATGCTGGAGCGTACACATCTGGAAGTGTGAGCGGGACGCGCCCATCTCTGTGGAGCATGGTGTTGAAAGAGAAGGTATAGCGATATGGCCAAGAAGACAGGAACAGGTCCGGAGGTGGTTTCTCGGAAGGAAGCGTCCAGAAAGATTGTCGAGGTGGCTGAACGGATCCATCAGGACATCACAAAAAAGAAAAAGAAACCGGAAATGCGTTTTCCGATTCGTTCGCTTGCGAACGTGAAATACGATGTGAAGCGCGGACATTTCGAAATTCTCGGCAAAGAATCGACCCGCACCCTTTCGTACAACACCGTCAAAGCGTTCGCCCAATCCATGCGTTTGCTGGCGACGACCAAGAATGATTTGCTCGATCGGGACGACATCGCAGGGAAGCGCGAAGTATACTACAACAGCAAGAGTTGGGGCGAATGTCGCTTCGATGAACAGCCGGAAAGCGACAGCCTGCTGGATGATATCGAAGCCATGCTCGCGATTAACCGGGAGCAGCTCGGCTACATCCCCGAGGAACGCGGCGGGGATGTATGCGGGCCGATCATGGTCATCGACAAGGATCCGTCCACGGGGAAGGACATCAAAATTGACTGCATGAAACTCGGGTCGGGCGCGTGGAGCGTGCCTTCGCGTGTGGAGCATCTGCGGTTCCAGTCCAAGGCGAAATTTCTGCTGGCCGTGGAAACCTCGTCGCTGTTTCAGCGCTTGGTGCATCACCGCTATTTCGAGAGGGCGAATTGCATTCTCGTGTCGATGAGCGGCGTGCCGACCCGGGCCTGCCGCCGGTTCATTCGCCGCGTGGCGGACGATCTGAAGCTGCCTGTGTTGGCCTTTACCGACGGCGATCCATACGGCTACTGCAATATCTATCGAACCCTGAAGGTGGGGTCGGGACAAGCCGCGCATATCAACCGTTATTTCTGTGTGCCGACCGTGCAGTTTCTCGGGGTGACCCCGCAGGACATCATCGACTACAAGTTGGAAGACACCACGCATCCTTTGGAAGACGTGGACATCAAGCGGGCGAAGGACGCGTTGAAGAACGACCCGTTCATTCAGCATCATAAAGAATGGCAGAAGGCGTTGAATCAGATGCTGAAGATGGGCGTGCGTATTGAGCAACAGGCCTTTGCCAAATATGGTCTGAACTTCGTGTTGGACACCTACCTGCCTGAAAAACTGCGAAAGAAGAATTTTCTGCCCT
>SKXR01000276.1 GCA_007128275.1 Kiritimatiellia bacterium | reverse complement strand
TTCCGTTCTCTGCATCGCATTGGAAAAGTGGTGGTTACCCTCTTTCTGGAGGGCGGAGCTATGCGACGCCGGGAACGCGAATGGAAACCTAACCGCCTCCATTTCTATTCAACGCGACATCACGGGCTCGTGTAACTCGCCCCTCCAAGGTGACTGTTTTTTCGAAACGGGTTGATACATGAGGAGTTAGGTTGGAGAACGTATTGACCCTGCGCACCTCCGCATTCCACCACACTATGGACTTGGCCAACGGATGCCTGCCGTGTAGCATCCTCAACGGTTGGCAATCCGAACATCGTTCAACAAGCAGGTGGAGGAGCCCATGAAAATGAAACACATTGCCCGCGCTGTCGTCCTCGCTATCGCCTTTACAGTCACATCCATTCAAGCGGAATCGACTTGGTCCCCGCTGGTGGTGTTGGAAATCCGGGGGTTGGACCCATTCTCAAGCACCCTTGTCCAGATAGCCGACGAATGGGAATTCCCGCTTGAACAGGAAATGATCACCGGCGGCCTGGCCTCATCGCTCGGATTGACTTCCCTCGAGGGACTGGACCATGCAAAAACGATTCGAATCGGCATTTTCTTCTCGGCCGACCATGCGGCGGGATTCCCGCCCGTTCAATTATCCCTGCCCGTTGAACCCGAAAACGATGCCCTGCGCACGGCCTTGGAAGAAACGTGGATCGAGGAAGATACGGAAAGCACCAGTGGCCTCCGCCGGTTCACCCGCCCCACCGACCGCAGCGTCAGTCTGCCGATCCAGCAGATATACCTCCAAGAGTCCGGCGACCGCCTGTTGATTAGCAGCCATGCGAAGGCGATGGTCGACCTTCCGCCCGTGCTCCAGCCGATCGACGGCACCTTGGCCCTCGCCATCCTTCCCGATCGAATCGCCATGACCATGGCTCCCATCCTCGAAGCGCAAGCCGAATCCATGCGTGACATGATGGAAGATATGCCCGAAGAGCAACGGGAACAGCTTGATCTCGAATCCATGCAGGCCGGCCAACAGATGATGTTGACCGTACTCCGCCAAAGCGCGCTGGCCGGCGTGGGGCTCCGCCTGGAAGAGCACATCCTGACCATTCACACGGGGCTGGAAGCCGTCAGCGACTCGCTCCTCGCGGACTTGCTCTTATCGATGAAGACTCCTTCCGACGATTTTCTCCGACTTATTCCGGCCCATGCCATCTTCGCGGACGTGGGTCACCTGGAAATTCCGGACACCTTGGTCGAGGCATACCTGGAGTTTATGCGCCCGCTTCTTGAAGCAACACCCGAGCAGGCGCGTCTCTTACCGATGATAGAAAGCAGCTTCAATTTGATGAAAGGCCAATATGCGGGGGACTACGCCTTGGCGCTCATGCCTTCCACCGATCATGAGGAACCCTTTGGCTTTGTGCAGGCATGGCGTGTGACGGATATCGCCTCGCTGCAGGAAGCCTATGACGACTATCTCGCCACCATGATCGACGTCATGCAGGACATTGCGCCCGATCACGAAACGATGGTGCTCTTGGAAGCACGCACCTATCGCGACGTCGAAATCAACCGGTATAGGATGAACACGGCCATGGGGGATCCTGAAACCGAAGAGGCCCTCCGAACCATGATGCCCTTCATGCTCAACATGAATGTTGAGTATGCCTTCGTCGAGGATCTCGTGCTCTCCTCCGTGGGTTCCGAGGCAGGCATGAACGGAATGATTGACCGAATACACGACGGCGGCCCTTCGCTGGCGGACGCCGCCGCGGTTCGCCGCTTCTTCCCGGACATGCCCGAGGATTTTGTGGATATCTCGCTCATCCAACCGGTGGCGTTGCTCCATGCCATCGGCGGGATGGTGCCCGCCCTTCCGACCGAGTGGGCGGAATCGTTGGAAGAGGATTTGGCGGCCATGGCCGGGTACGGCATCGTGGATGGCCTCACCGCCTACTCCCTTATACGGGTGGACTTCAGCGAACTGGCCCGCCTGATCAAGTCCCTCCCCGAACGAGAGAAAGCGGCGCCCGGCCCGCAAGGTCCTGGCGAGGGCGCAGAAGCGCCCGACTTTGAATTGACCTTGCTCGACGGCGAGACGTTCCGTCTCTCGGAACAGCGAGGAAAGACGGTGCTCATCGATTTCTGGGCCACCTGGTGTCCGCCCTGTGTGGAATCGCTGCCCTACCTGCAAAGCATCTACGAGGAAGTCGAAGGTGATGACGTGGTCTTTATCGGAATCAGCCTCGACCGACCGGGCTCCGAAGTTCAGGTCGAGCGGATGCTTGAACGTTTTGGAATCAGCTATCTCATCGGCATCAGCGAGGATCCTTCCATTGCCATGTCCTACGGGGCACGAAGCATTCCCACGCTCATTGTGGTCGATCCGGACGGCTTAATCCGGCATCGGAAAGTGGGCTTCTCGGTGTCCGGCATGGACACGGTGAAAGAGCTGCTCCTGGAACTGACGGACGGACCGTGACGGATTCCGAGGCGGCCTTATCCTTCAATCGCCCTGATCGCCCAGGCGGCATGTTCGCGAATCAGCGGTTCCGGATCGTTCGACGCTTGGCGCAGGGCCGGCAAGGCGGCGGGATCGCCCGAATTGCCCAACGCAACGGCGGCGTTTCGTAAAAGTCCTCGCCGCTTGGTGCGTTTGATCGGAGTTCCCTTGTAACGTCTTCGAAATGCTTCATCATCCAGCGTCATCAGCTCGAGCAGGTCAGGACAAAATCGCTCGGGATCAAATGCCAGGAAGCGTTCGTCCGGGGGCCGCGAATACCGGCGCACCCATGGGCACACCGACTGGCAGGCGTCGCACCCATAGATCCAGTTCCCCATCTTCGACCGCAATAATTCCGGGATGGCATCCTTCAGTTCGATCGTCAGATAGGAAATGCAAAGGTTGCTATCGAGAATGTACGGCGCAGGAAACGCATGTGTCGGGCAGGCCGTGAGACAGCGCCGACAACTACCGCAATTCCCTTTACCCAACGTGGCCCCGTCATCCTGTGCCGGTTCGTCGTAATCCAACTCAAGATCCGTGATGATCCCGCCAAGGAAAAGGTAGGAGCCGCTTGCCGGATTGATCAGCAACGAGTTCTTTCCGATAAATCCTAAACCGGCCTCTGCCGCCCAAGTGCGCTCCAATAACGGCCCCGTATCCACATACGCGCGGCATTGCGTCGACTCCGGCGTTTCCCGCTTGATGAAGCCCGACAGTTCCATCAGGCGCGGCAACAAGACATCGTGATAGTCGGTGCCCCACGCGTAACGCGCCACACGCCCGCGCAACGGATCGTTCCACAGGGCTTCGGGAGGATCTTCCATGTAGTAACTCACCGCGGCCATGATGACGGAACGAGCCCCGGGAACCACGACGCGTGGATCGGTGCGACGCAACTGATTACGCGCCAACCACGTCATATCCGCATGATGCCCCGCAGCCACCCAACGACGAAATTCCGATGCATGCCGGACCTCCCCCGCGGGTGCAATGCCGACGAGATCGAACCCCAGTGCGACCGCTTTTTCCCGAATCCGTTCCCCCAACTCGCTCATGCGCCCATCTGACCACAACCACGCACACCAAACAAGCCAACGACGTCTTTTTAGTCTTCAGCGCGACTTTGCAAGATGTCGCGCAGCCGGAGGACGGGGCAGTCCCTCAGGAGACGTCCGATTCTACTTCTCCGTTTCATCGCGGTCGCGCAGACTACCGAGGGCGCCCGTGATTCGGGAGGCGCCTTCCTGCAACTTCTTGTCGATCTTTTCCGTCGCGCCGTCATCCTCGTCGACGGGCTCTTCGTCTTCTTCTTCGTCGCCGGTGAAGAGTCCGCGTACACCGCGCGCTCCTTCGCCGATGGCGTCTCGAGCGCCACGGACCCCGTCGGCGGCGAAATCCGTGACCACGCCGGCGCCTGACAATGCGGATTTGAGTCCATCGCCGAGCAGGTCCCCAGCTCCGGCCACGGCATTGGTCACTGCGCTCAGGATGGCTTTAATCACCTCCGCGGTGATTTCGGTCAAGCTTTGATCTTCACCGCCCAGATTGTTCAGTGTGATTGTGGACAGTTGAACCGGCACCACTTGTCCGCGCATCGCGGTGGCGCTGACCTGTGCGCGGGCGTCGGCCAGGATCAACTCCTTGATGACCACGTTCTTAGCCGGCTCGACTTCTTCCAAGTCCGGGTCTTCCTCATCCGGATCAGCCGCTGACTCAAGGTTCTGCATCAATACGTTAAGATTCGCTCCACGCATCCCCACTTCGTAGGTGATCTGAGGGCGACTGATGAGAATCCGTTCTATGACGATGGTGTCGGTGAACAAGGACCGCAGATTCAGATCCACTTCCAAGTGGCTCATATCGAAGAGGCTTTCGGTATGGAACCCTTCCGGATTACCTATAATTAATCCCGTGAGACTTACGTGACCGCGCAACGGGTAGAAACGGGCGCTCTCCAATGTAACCGGAACACCCAACACGCGGGGTCCCACCCGGTTGACTCCTTCTTTAATGACATTGCCCCCCCAGAAAATGAGGGTGACCACGGCGATCGCCACAACGGCGATGACCAGCAGAACGAACCACTTAAGAATCTTCATATGCACTCCTCTCACCCTAATCCATTTACTCAACGCGCAGCGCCCCCGCGGGGCACGGCTCGCACGTTCCTGCCCACATTGGGCACACGGTCAGACGGGCAAAATATAATCGCGCTCTGTTGCAAAGACAAGACCGCACATTCCCATCGACATGCGCCGCGAGTCGCGCTACTGTCATTTGTATCAACGATCGTAGATTCCTATGACAGTAGCGAGGATTGGCGTGTGACATCGTTTCATCACCCAGATTTCTCCGCCACGGTGCTGCGCCGACGTGCCAGTGAACAGCTGTTGGACCTGCTGGTGGGCGGGCTGGAAATGAGCACGGAGGGCGCCCAGCTCATGTGGCGCACGTGCTATCGCAGCGATGCCGCCTACTATTCAGCCATGAGGCGCCTTGAAAAAAAGGGACTCATCCTTCGTCGGCGTACCAAGCAACTGCCGGCGGTTATTCAGTTGACCCGTACCGGCGCCCTGCGCACGTCCGAGGTCTGCCGGCGGACGGAGCCGTGGCCCCGCAAATGGAACGGGATTTGGTATCTTTTCGGATACGATGTCCCGGAATCGGACCGACATTATCGCGACGCCTTGCGAACGTTCTTGAAACGGTTGCGCATGGGGTGCCTGCAAAGAAGCCTTTGGGTTTCCGCGAAGGATATTCGCCCCGACTACGACGACCTCAGGAAGACGATTCGCGTGGACTTGCATTCCTTCTTGTTCGAAGCCAAAACGGTCCTTGGACGTCCGGACCATGACGTAGTCCGGTTGGCCTGGAATTGGAGTCGGCTGGACCGGGCGCATCGCTGGTATCTTTCAACGTACCAGGCAAAGCTGACTAAAGCTCAATCGGGTTCCTTGAAAGAAGAGGCCCTGTGCAATCTGCTGAGAGAAGAGATGACGGCCTTCGTGACTGTCATGCAGGAAGATCCGTTGTTGCCGCGCCCGCTATGGCCTTCGGCTTATGAGGGCGAGAAGGTCTGGCGGTTCCATCGCGCCTTCTCGAACGCGGTATCCACGCTATTATGACCCCATTTTCGGGAAAAACCATGGAAATGCCGAACCTGGCCACTGTCATTAAAATCCACGATCGTAGAGTTCAATGACAGTGAAGGGAAGAAATGCGGGAATCCGGTGGGCGGGCTTTGCGTGTAGACGCGCGTTGCTTTCCGCCTGGCTTTTTGAGAAGGTGTTCCCCCATCTTGTACTCGGGGACATGTATCGTTGAAGGTGTGTATTGATATTCAGGCGGCAATTGCGCAGCGCGCAGGAGTCGGGCGTTATACGAAGTCGTTGGTGGAACATCTCGGCCCGCTGTCGGGACCGGATACACTGAACCTCTTCTATTTCGACTTCAAGCAACGCGGTATCCCTTTTCACGTTCCAGACGCCACGCTCCGAGCCACAACCTGGTGCCCCGGGCGACTGGCTCAAAAGGCGTGGAAGACGATCGCGTGGCCGCCGTTCGACTGGTTTGCCGGGAGGGCAGATCTCTATCACTTTCCCAATTTCATCATTCCGCCCCTTTCGCAAGGCCGGACGGTGGTAACGATCCACGATGTCTCCTTCATGCGCTTTCCCGATGCTGCGGAACCCAAAAACCTGCTCTATTTGAACGGCCAAATTCGCCGGACCGTGGACCGGGCCGACCTGATTCTTACGGATTCCCAATTCTCTGCCGATGAAATCACGGAGTTGCTTAATGTCTCCCCCGATCGGGTCAAGGCGGTGCATCTGGGTCTTACCACGAATATGAATGCGCCGGATACAACGACGATCGATACCATGCGAACGCATTTGAAGCTGGATCGTCCCTATCTTCTGTTTGTCGGGACCCTCGAACCGCGCAAGAATATTCCTTTCCTCGTCGAATGCTTCGAGCAGATGACGGCCTTCGACGGCGACCTGGTCATTGCCGGAATGCGCGGCTGGAAGGTGGAACCGATCCTGGCACG
>SKXR01000090.1 GCA_007128275.1 Kiritimatiellia bacterium | reverse complement strand
TATCCGGGGGCGGAGCGGATATTCATGAGGGCAGCTTCTCCGGGACCAATATCCTGTTCCGTGGGAACCGCAGCACGACCCTCCATGGCGGCGGATTCAGCGGAGTGGAAGCCGCCGGGCATTTGGCGCACCTGCAAGCCGTTGATAATGAAGCGTTCAATTCGGGGGGGGGCGGTATGTGGGAAAACGGGCATCTATTCGTCGATCAATCAACCATTCTTTCCAACCGCGCACTTACCGGAGGTGGGTGCGCCTTGCGTGATCAGGCCGAGGCCCTGTTCGTCGAAGTGAGTCTCGAGGAAAACCAAAGCACCATGGCCGGTGGTGGCTTGTTCCTGTCCGGGTTGTCGCGCTTGACCGCCACGAATCTAAATCTGCTGGGCAATCGGACGCCGAGTGCTGACGCGTCCAATCGCGGCGGCGGCATGTGTCTGGTGGCTGGAAGTCGGGCGTCGCTGCAAGCCACGGGGTATGGGAGCTCCGTTATCCGGGACAATGAAGCGTTTATCGGCGGCGGCATCCACGCGGAGGAAAGCTGGATCGGATTGAGCGGCAACATCCTGATGGAGGAGAACATCGCCGGCCACAGCGGCGGGGCCTTGGACCTGTGGGCGGGCACGGGCGTCGTCAATCGGGTGTACATGCTGCGCAACGAAGCCGATTCGACGGGTGCCGGGATATCCGCGGAGGCAGGATCCATGCTGTTGATGGAAAACACGCTGCTGGCGGAAGGCCGCCTGCATACCCCGATGCGGGGCGGCGGATTGGACCTATCCGAAAGCATGGCCTTCATGGATTTGTGTACCGTGGTCCACAACGACGAATACGGGATCTACCAATGGGAGTCGGACGTTTGGGTCTCGGACAGCTTGATCTATTACAATCAGGGCCCGAGCGTGGCGGCCGGCGTTGCGGTTCAGTACAGCAACGTTGAGGGCGGTCATCCGGGGACCGGCAATTTCGACGCGCCGCCGCTGTTGTACGAGGGCAACTACCATCTCACCGCCTGGTCGCCATGCCGCGGCGCCGGCCAAATGGCCGGACTCGGTCACTTCGATGTGGATGGCGAGGTCCGCCCCGAGGGCGAACCATTCGATATCGGCTTCGATCATTTCCAGGACAGTGACGGCGACGGCTTGCCCGACATCGTCGAAACCGGCACGGGCGTCATGGTCAGCGATCTGGACATGGGCACCGATCCCTTCAATCCCGATACCAGCGGAAACAATATGTCGGACGGTGAGATGTGGCTGGCCGGAATGGACCCCAACGATCCGGACAGCCGACTCGAATTGATCGATATGGTCCGGGAGGATGATGACGTTCGAGTCACTTGGCGCGGCGGCACCCTGGCCGATCAGATACTGGAATACACCACGGACCTGACAGGCGACGACTGGCATCTGGGGGTGCATCTGCCGGCCCCGACCGACGTGCAGAACGACCACCTGTTCATCGGGGCCGAGAATCCGGTCCTGTTCCGTCTGCGCGCCAGCCGGTTCGGGTTTTGAGGTAGGACAATGATTCGGACACGTGAGCGTGGGCGGCGCGGCATGTCGCGCCCGTAGTCCGCTTCGGACGGAGGCGGAAGCACCGCCCTACGAAGAGCGGTGAAAGGGCTCGTAGGACGGTCCTCCTTGGTGCGGCATGGTTCCGCCCATGGCGGGACGAAGTCGGCCGGGCCGTCTTGGAGAATGAAGGGAAAGCAGTTGGAATAAGATTTTCGAAAATCGGTTCACGAGAACGGATAACGAGTAGAGAGGCGGCGCAGAGCGCCGCCCTACGTAGGATGGCGCTCCGCGCCGTCCCGGAAGCATAAAGGAGAGAGAGCATGAAGACGTATCGAATCGGCACGTTGATGATGGTCGGTACTTTAATCCTTGGCGCGTCGGCGCGGGCGCAGATCGTGCCGGAACTGATCAACTATCAGGGCAAACTCATGGACGGGACGAACCTGTATAACGGGCTGGTGGATATGAGTTTCCGTCTATATAATGTGCCCACGGGTGGTGCGCCAGCGTACGAATCATCGGATACCGTGGCCGTGGTGGACGGATTGTACTCCGCCCAAATTGGCGCCGGCGACGTCATGGGGAACTTCTTCAACGTCTTGATGTCCACGCAAACCTGGATCGAGGTGGTGATCGACGGCGTACCGATTGAGCCGCGCGAGCGGCTCGTCAGCGTCGGCTACGCCCTCTACGCGGCCCGCCTGCCCAACCATGCGGTCACCGCGGGTATGATTGCGCCAGGCGCGGTGCAGTCCTCGAAAATCGCCGACGATGCCGTGGAGGGCCACCATATTCAGGCCAGTGCAATATCCAATATTCATCTCGCGGCGCAATCCGTAACCGCGGCGAACGTCGCGCCGAATACTTTCTGGGAGACAACCGGCAACGCGGACACCACGCCGGGAACGCATTTTATCGGGACCACCGACGATCAACCGTTCGAAATCCGCGTCAATAACGAGCGGGTGCTTCGGATTGATAACCCCTTCACGATGCCGAACATCACCATCGGCGAACCAAACAATCACATCAATCCGTTGGCCGGGAGCGCAACGATCAGCGGCGGCGGCGGACTGGGCGGCGGCCATCCCAACCGGGTGACGGACAGCTATGGCACGATCGGCGGGGGCGCGGGCAACCTGGCGGGCGACGATGCCGGCAGCGTCTTCAGCGCCGAATACGCGACGGTGGGAGGCGGCCGGGAAAACACGGCCGGCGCCACGGCGGCGACGGTGGGCGGCGGTCAAGACAACAGGGCGAACGAAGCGCACACGACGGTAGGCGGCGGCCATAACAACAGGGCGGCAGGATTGTACGCCACGGTAGGCGGCGGCCATGACAACGAAGCTGCAAGTGAAGGTTCGACGGTAGGAGGAGGTTGGGCCAATCTCGCCGACGCGGATTTCGGAACAGTGGCAGGGGGCGCGAACAACGCTGCGGGCGAGTACGGTGCGGTGGGCGGCGGCCAAATGAACACGGCAGGGTCGGAGTTCACCACAGTTGCCGGGGGCTATGAGAACAATGCCTTCAGCGCCTATGCCTCCGTGGGTGGCGGATCAGGGAATTTCGCGGGCGGCGAGGGCGCAACGATAGGCGGGGGCTATACCAACAGGGCAGATGGGCTGAATGCCGTCGTGGGAGGCGGTCAAAACAACACGGCAAGCGAGGCGTTTTCGACCGTGAGTGGCGGCGGGGTCAATGAGGCCAGCGGGATGCTTTCCACCGTCGGCGGCGGCGGCGCAAACAGGGCCAGTCAACTTGGCGCGACGGTTGCCGGTGGTGGCGACAACATCGCCGGGGCTTTATACGCAACGGTTGGTGGTGGCGGAGAAAACAGGGCCACACGGCACGCCACGACGGTGGGCGGTGGCATCGGAAACAGGGCCATCGAAACCTACGCGACCGTGGGGGGCGGGGAAGGGAACATTGCGGCCGAAAACTATGCAATGGTGGGGGGGGGGCAGGAAAACACCGCTTCGAACAGCCATGCCTTTGTAGGGGGTGGAGGGAACAACCGGGCACTGGGTGTCTATGCCGCGATTACGGGCGGCCGGCAGAATACCGCCAGTGGCGCCCATGCCACGATTGGCGGCGGCGAATTGAATGATGCAAGCACCAACCTAACGACCATCTCCGGCGGCCGGTTCAACAGAGCCTATGGGTTTGGTTCCACCGTGGGCGGGGGCTCGACCAACAAGGCGGGGGGAATCTTCGCCACCATTGCCGGCGGCCGTGATAATGAGACGTATGACAATCATGCTGCGATTGGGGGCGGCCTCCGAAACCGGGCCGGATTCTATGGAATCATTCCAGGCGGGTTGGACAATGCGGCAACCAATTACTCGTTTGCCGCCGGACGACGGGCAAAAGCGATTCACACCGGCTCGTTTGTGTGGGCCGACAGCCAGGATGCGGACATAGAAGGCGGAGGGTCAGACTCCGTAACCTTCCGTTGTTTTGGAGGTGTTCGCTTCACGTCCGGAAGATCGGACATTCATGAACCCCATACCGTTGCCTGGACGCCCGGAAGCGCCATGTGGATCTTTACCAGTGACCGGAACATGAAAGAGGGTTTCATGCCGGTGGACGGTCGCAAGGTGCTCGAAAAGGTTGCGGCCCTGCCGATAACCGAGTGGAACTTCAAGGGCTATGAGCAGCGTCATATCGGCCCCATGGCGCAGGATTTCCATGCCGCGTTCCCGCTGGCCGGATCGAACGACACGGCGATCAACGGCCTGCATCTCGACGGCGTGGCCTTGGCCGCGATCCAAGGACTGTATTCAGAGATCAGAGATCAGAAATCGGAGGTCGGAAAATTGCAGGCGGAGAACGCGGAGTTGAAGCAGAAGAACGGCGAACTGGAGACACGCCTGGAACGGTTGGAAGCGTTGCTCGATGGGCGGGTGCAGTGAGCCTCAACACAAGGCACTGAAGAAATGGAACCGCGGATTACACGGAGAACACGGGTGAAGAACGAGATGAACGTCTCCCCCTATTCATCCGTGAAATCCGTGTCATCCGTGGTTTCCAATAGGAGCACGAACATGAAAACGATACAGAAACTATTCATAGGCCTGCTGTGTCTCTCCGCCGCCGTGGCCTACGCCGACTTCTACCACATCGGCTCCGTCCATAACGGGGTCGGCAGCATCAGCGACAACACGGTCTCGCTCGGCGGACGCGACTGGCGGCATATCTCCGCCGGGGCGCAGCCCGGCGGGATCGGCATCGGCGGCGCGGGCACGCTCGATCATCGCGCGGGCTTCCTGCAAGCGGTCGAAGTGCGACGCTGGGATCTCGACACCGACGGCGACGGCGTGCCGGACGAGCTGGATTGGGACAACGACGGCGACGGGTTATCGGACATGGACGAGATCACGGGCGCGCCGTGGGGCGGCATCGTCAGTTCCGACCCGAATAATCCGGACACCGACGATGACGGCGCATCCGACTTGATGGAGGCGATCGCCGGGACCGACCCGACCAATCCGGATTCCGTGTTCAAGATCATTCACATTGATTCCGACGGGGACGACGCGGAGGTCACCTGGACCGCGCGCGGGAACCACGAGCGCATCTATGTCGTAAGGGCCATCGAGGACTCGTACGACGGCACGCCCAGCGAGGTCATTTGGAGCAACACCGTGGCAGGCGGCGCGGCGCCGTGGTTCGAGACGACGGAAACGGTGACCGATCCGGCAGGCGATTCCCGATTCTTCGCGGTCGAGGTGATCAGGCCGTAAGAAGGGGCGGCGCAGAGCACCGCCCTACGAAGAGCGGTGAGATGGCTTGTAGGACGGTCCTCCGGGCCGTCCTGGAGGCGGGAGAGAGAACGGTTGAGAGAAGAGATGGGCGGCGCAGAGCACCGCCCTACGTAGGATGGCGCTCTGCGCCGTCCCGGAACATGGAAGCGAACCGGAATTGGAAACCACAAAGAGGAATAACACATGAAGACATACCGAATCAGCGCATTATTGATGGTCGGCAGTCTGGTTCTTCTGGGCGGTGCGGCGCGGGCGCAGACGGTGCCCGACGTGATCAACTATCAGGGCAAACTCATGGACGGGACGAACCTGTATAACGGGATCGTGCCGATGGTGTTTCGCCTTTACGACACGCCAACAGGTGGAATGTTTCCCCTCTGCGAAAGCTCCAACGACGTGGCGGTCGTAGACGGTTTGTACTCGGCCTATATCGGCGACAACGTCACGTGGGGCCAGCTCGACAACGCGCTATATGCGAGCGAAGCATGGGTCGAGGTCGAAATCGACGGGCAGATCATCGAGCCGCGCGAACGGTTGGTCAGCGTGGCGTATGCGCGATTTGCCAATCGATTGCCCCCGAACGCCGTGACCTCGGACATGATCGCTCCGAACGGCGTGAATTGGTGGAATATTGCAAGCGACGCAGTTCGTGTGAACCACATTGATAACGGAGCGGTCGCCAGCAACAAAATTGACTGGAGCACGATGCCCGCTTTTCCTGAACCCCCTCTGGGATATGCGGAGAACGGCGATTTTGCGACACCGCCCGTTGCCGGCGGGAACAACTCTATTGCATTGGGTTTCGAGACCCTGGCGGAAGCAGACTATAGCGTAGTGAGCGGTGGACGCGAGAACACCGTCGAGTCCGACGCGCTATATGCCGGTATCGGCGGGGGGAGAGCGAACACCATAGAGTCGTTCGCGGATTACGCCGTGATAAGCGGTGGACTTGCAAACACCGTTGAAGACGAAGCGATTGCCGCCACCATCGCCGGCGGTGAACAAAACACCATTGAGGGGGACGCTAATTACGCGTCCATCGGCGGAGGCATTCAAAACCGGATTGTGAACGCCGCTGCCGCCGGAACCGTGAGTGGCGGTGCACAGAATATCATTGAGACCGGCGCAGGCGCCGGCGCCATCGGGGGCGGTACCCTCAACATGGTGGGGACCAACGCGGCCTATGCCACCATCGGGGGTGGCATATCGAACCAAGCCCTTGGGGAACGCGCGACGGTGAGCGGCGGACAACATAACCGCGCGGAAGAC